>JBDSMW010000009.1:0-65075 GCA_039915665.1 Nocardioidaceae bacterium | reverse complement strand
TCCCGGGCATCAACGTCAACGACTCGGTGACCAAGAGCAAGTTCGACAACAAGTACGGCTGCCGACACTCGCTCATCGACGGCATCAACCGCGCCACCGACGTCCTCATCGGCGGCAAGGTCGCGGTAGTCTGCGGCTACGGCGACGTCGGCAAGGGCAGTGCGGAGTCGCTGCGCGGCCAGGGTGCCCGCGTCATCGTCACCGAGATCGACCCGATCTGCGCGCTCCAGGCGGCGATGGACGGCTACCAGGTCGCCACGCTCGACGAGGTCATCTCCAGCGCGGACATCATCATCACCGCGACGGGCAACAAGGACGTCGTCACCGTCGCCCAGATGCAGAAGATGAAGTTCCAGGCGATCATCGCCAACATCGGTCACTTCGACAACGAGATCGACATGGCCGGTCTGGAGACCTTCCCGGACGTGCACCGCAAGACCGTGAAGCCGCAGGTCGACGTGTGGACCTTCCCGGAGGGCACGACGATCATCGTGTTGTCCGAGGGCCGCCTGATGAACCTCGGCAACGCGACCGGCCACCCGTCGTTCGTGATGTCGAACTCGTTCACCAACCAGGTGCTCGCGCAGATCGAGATCTTCACCAAGACCGACGAGTACCCCGTCGGCGTCTACGTGCTGCCCAAGCACCTCGACGAGGAGGTCGCCCGGCTGCACCTCGGTGCGCTCGGCGTCTCGCTGACCACGCTGACCGACAAGCAGGCCGCCTACCTCGGCGTCGACGTCGCCGGCCCGTACAAGTCGGACCAGTACCGCTACTGATCCACCCGGCGGTCGGAGAGCAGGCGCAGGTGGCGAACCCGGACGTGACGACCCAGGGCGGGCGCGGTCGCGTCCTGGTCGTCGACGACGACGCGGCCCTCGCCGAGATGCTCACGATCGTGCTCCGCAACGAGGGGTTCGACTCGCGCGTGTGCCCGGTGGGGGACCGGGCGCTCGCGGATTTCCGTGACTACCGTCCGGACGTCGTGCTCCTGGACCTGATGCTGCCCGGCAAGGACGGCATCGACGTCTGTCGGGAGATCCGGGCGGAGTCCGGGGTGCCCATCGTCATGCTGACCGCCAAGAGCGACACGATCGACGTGGTCGTCGGCCTCGAGTCCGGGGCCGACGACTACGTCGTCAAACCGTTCAAGCCCAAGGAGCTGGTCGCGCGCATCCGGGCCCGCGTGCGCCGGTTCGACGATCCGGCTCCCGAGGCGCTCACCATCGGCGACCTCACCATCGACGTCGCCGGTCACGTCGTGGCCCGCGCCGGCGAGCCGATCGCGCTCACCCCCCTGGAGTTCGACCTGCTCGTCTGCCTGGCCCGCAGGCCCTGGCAGGTGTTCACCCGCGAGGTGCTCCTCGAGCAGGTGTGGGGCTACCGGCACGCCGCGGACACGCGGTTGGTCAACGTGCACGTGCAGCGTCTCCGCTCCAAGGTCGAGCACGACCCGGAGAACCCGGAGATCGTGATGACCGTCCGAGGCGTCGGCTACAAGGCCGGGACCAGCGGCTAGCCATGGTCGGGCCCGTGAAGGTCGGCGCCCCGCTGCGACGAGCCGCGACCGTGTGGCGACGGTCGATCCAGGCCCGCGTGGTGATCAGCACGCTCCTGCTGTCCGCCGTGGTGGTCTCCCTGGTCGGCTGGGTGCTGCTGCAGCAGATCACCGACGGCCTCGTCGGACGCAAGACGGACTCCGCGGTCGACGAGACGACCCGGGCCACCGTCGAGGCGCAGCGCCAGCTCTCGGCCGCCAACGGCAACAACTCCGACGCCAGCACCCAGCTCACGCAGGTGGGCGCCACCCTCGTCTCGCGCGGGTCCGTGCAGGGCTACGAGATCGTCCTCACGGGGCCCATCGCCGGGTCGACCGCGAGCGTCGCCGCCGGCTCCGGCACCCGCAGCACCCCCGGCGTGCTCTCCGACAGCATCCCGGAGCGGCTCCGCTCGGACGTGGAGAAGGGCAAGGCCGGCGAGACGTCGTACACCTACTCGACGATCCGTTACACCACCAGCACAGGTCGCCCCCAGGTGCCGGGCGTGGTGACCGGCTCGCAGGTGACGCTGCCGGCCGACGGTGGCACCTACACGCTCTACTACCTGTTCCCGATGACCGAGCAGCAGGACACCCTGGCGCTCGTACGGCGGGCCCTGGTCACCGGTGGCGCGCTCCTGCTCGTCCTGGTCGGCGGACTCACGTGGCTGGTGACGCGGCAGGTCGTGACCCCGGTCCGGCTGGCCCGCCGGGTGGCCGAACGGCTCGCGTCCGGGCGGCTGGAGGAGCGCATGCACGTGCGCGGCGACGACGACATCGCCCGCCTCGGCACGTCGTTCAACCAGATGGCGGCCAGCCTGCAGAAGCAGATCCGCCAGCTCGAGGAGCTCTCGCGCGTCCAGCGGCGGTTCGTCTCCGACGTGTCCCACGAGCTGCGCACCCCACTCACGACGGTCCGGATGGCCGGCGACGTGCTGCACGACGCCCGCAACCGCTTCGACCCGCCGACCGCACGGGCGGCCGAGCTGCTCCAGAACGAGCTCGACCGCTTCGAGATGCTCCTCGCCGACCTGCTGGAGATCAGCCGCTTCGACGCGGGCGCCGCCGTGCTCGACCTCGAGGACGTCAACCTCGTCGACCTCGCGCACCGGGTGGTCGAGTCGACGCGGGCGCTGGCTGAGCGCCGCGGCACCGAGGTCGTCGTGCGCCCCGGCCAGCGGCCGGTCATCGCCGAGGTCGACCCGCGCCGCGTGGAGCGGATCGTGCGCAACCTGATCACCAACGCGATCGACTACGCCGACAGCCGCGACGTGGTGGTGCTCCTCGAGTCCAACGACGAGGCCACCGCCCTCGCGGTCCGGGACCACGGCGTCGGGCTCAGGCCGGGTGACGCCGCGATGGTGTTCAACCGCTTCTGGCGCGCCGACCCCGCGCGGGCCCGCACCACGGGTGGCACCGGGCTCGGCCTCTCGATCTCGCTGGAGGACGCGCACCTGCACGGCGGTTGGCTGCAGGCCTGGGGCGAGCCCGGTGGCGGTGCTCAGTTCCGGCTCACGCTGCCGCGCCGCGCGGGTGACCGGATCGGGGCCAGCCCGCTCCCGCTCGTGCCCGACGACGCCGCCGTCGGCCGGGTGGGCGCCGACTACGAGCGCATCGACCGTCGTGGGTCCGGCCGCAAGGCGGGCACCCCGTGACCGGCCGTCGCCGGCCCGTCGCCGGCCTGATCGCCCTGCTGGCTCTCGCGCTGAGCGGCTGCGTCTCGTTGCCGGAGGACGGCGCGGTCCGTTCCCAGACGTCGACGAGCCAGACCGACTCCGACACCCTCGTCGACTTCACCCCCGGCGGACCCAAGCCGGGCAGCGACCCCGTCCCGCTGGTCAACAACTTCCTGCGCGCGATGACCGCGACGCCCCTCAGCACCTACGTCGCCAAGCAGTTCCTCACCTCCGAGAGCAGCAGCTCGTGGGTGCCCGAGCAGGGCACCGTGGTGTACGGCGGCAGCACGATCGAGATGCTGCCCGGGGGGCGCGTGGAGCTGCGGCTGACCGACGTCGTGGACCTCGACGACCGCGGCAGCTGGCTCGGAGACCGGACTCGCGGTGCAGGCCGGGTCTACACGCTCAAGCTCGTCAAGGAGGGCGGCGACTGGCGGATCAGCGACCCGCCCGACCGGCTGATCATCCCGCGCACCCACTTCGACACCGAGTACCAGCAGTACTTCCTCTACTTCTTCGACAAGTCCGCCCAGGTGCTCGTGCCCGAGCCGGTCTACGTCCCGCGCGGCGTCCAGGCGCCGACCCTGCTCGTCGCCGCGCTGCTCAAGGGACCCGCGCCGTCGCTGAGCGGGGTCGAGACCACGTTCGTGCCCCGCGGCACGCACCTCGACGGCATCTCCTCGGTGCCGGTGTCGCGCGACAACACCGCCGAGGTGCCGCTGTCCAACGAGGTGCTCGACCTCGACGACGACCAGCTCGACCTGTTCTTCGCCCAGCTGTCCTGGACGCTCGGCCAGATCGCCGGGGTCGAGCGGATGCGGGTCACCGTGGGCCGCACGCCGGTCGACCTCGCCGGCGGCCGGGTCGACATCGCCGTCACCCAGGGCTCCGAGTTCGACCCTGCACCGGCGTGGGCCTCCACGTCGCTGTTCGCCATCCGCGACCGCCGGGTCGTCACGCTCACCGGCAACCGCGAGAGCCGGATCAGTGGGCCGTTCGGCACGCTCGGTCTCGGGCTGCGCTCCATCGCGGTCGACCTTCCCGCGCAGCACGTGGCCGGGGTGACGTCCGACGGGACGCGGGTGCTCGAGTCCAACAAGGACCGCACCGCCGGAAAGCCGGCCACCCTGTCCGACGTACGCACGGTCTATACGGAGGGCACCGATCTGCTGAAGCCGGCCTATGACATCTACGGCCAGCTCGTCGTCGTCGACCGCACCCCGGTCGGCGGCCGGCTCGCC
Organism: Nocardioidaceae bacterium; assembly: GCA_039915665.1. Lineage (GTDB taxonomy): Bacteria > Actinomycetota > Actinomycetes > Propionibacteriales > Nocardioidaceae > Nocardioides_B. Next base: position 60,621 of record JBDSMW010000009.1, on the reverse strand, counting down.
GTGGTGCGCGCGGGCGACACCCGCACCGTGGCGGCCCCCGGGTTGACCGGCGAGCCGGTTGTCCGGTTCGTGCTCAGCCGCGACGGCACCCGGCTGGTGTCCCAGATCCGACGCGACGGCGTCGACCGCCTGGTGGTGTCCCGCGTCGAGCGGGACGCCAAGGGCCGGGTCCGCGCCCTGCTGCCCGCCCGGCCGCTCCCGCTGACCAGTTTCGAGGGTGACCAGATCCGGGACCTGGGGTGGCGCACGCCGGGCTCGCTGGCCGTGCTGTCCGGGCCGACTGCGGGCACGTCGCAGGTGCTGGTCGTCAAGATCGACGGGTCCTCCACACCGGAGGACCTCAGCACGGACGCCGAGCTGTTCCGCGACCAGGCGGTGCGGCTGGTGACGGCCCCGTCCGTCGGGGCGCCGCTCTACATCCGGACGGCGCGCGGACAGCTGTTCTCGCTGGCCGCCACCGGCCGGTGGACCGGCACCAGCATCGAGCAGGGGCTCGACTCCCCGACCTTCGTGGGCTAGCCCGCCCGCTCGAGGGGCACGCCGAGCGGGTCGCCGAAGACGACGACGTTGCTGTCGTAGGAGGCGCCGTTCCAGTCGGTGCAGGAGATCAGCACCAGCCGGCCGTCGCCGCCCTGCTGGCCGAACAGCCCGGCCGCGCGGCGGGCGACCGCCTCAGTGCTGAACACCCGCACCTGGCGTACGGCGTAGCGCATCGTCCCGCGGCGGGTGACGACGTCGACCTTCTGGCCCGGTCGCAGCCGCCCGACGTGGTCCATCGAGCCGCCGCCGGTGTGCACCGTGTGACCGGTCAGAACCGTCTGTCCCGAGCCGGCACCGGGCTTGGCGCTGCCGGTCCACCAGCCCACCTCGCGGTAGTCGCTCGGTGGGTCGAGCACGGCGTCGTCGGACACCTGCACCGGCACCACGGCGGCGTTCAGGTGCAGAGCGGTGATCTTCAGGCGCACCGGGACACCGGCGTCCATGTCGCCGTACGCCGGGCCGGCGGCGCTGCGGGGCAGCAGGAACCAGGCCGCGACGAGACCCAGGACGACGACCAGCGCGGCCGTCCGCAGCCCGGCGTTGCGGGCGTCGGCGACGGTGCCGGACTCAGCCACGGCGGCCACGGCCGAGGTGGCGACGGAAGTCGAGAGCACCCGCTCCCGCGGCCAGGACCAGCAGCCCACCGAGGGTGAGGACCAGCGGGCCGTGCCCGCCGTGGGGGCTGTCGGCGTTCGCGAGGCCGGCCGTCACCCGGCGGGGCAGGACCTGCTTCTTCTTGGCGGGCGCCTTCGGCGCGGTGCCCGGCTTGGTCCGGGCGACCGGCGAGATGCGGTCGCTGGGGCCGCAGGTTGAGCGGCCGAGCTGGACCGACAGGGGCTGCGGCCCGAAAGCGGCGGCCGCGGGCAGCACGTCGAGCGACAGGGCGGTGACCTCGATGGACCCGCCAGTCGGCCGGACCTGCTGGTTGAGGGTCCCGGAGAGCACGTTGGCGTCCAACGGCGCGAGCTGGCTGCCGATGTTGGCCAGCACGTTGTCGAGCACGGCGGCCCGGTCGACCGCGGCGCTCAGCGGGCCGAGCGAACCGGCCAGCGCCGTCGAGAGCTGGCTGCGCAGGGCGTTCTCCACCGCGACCGCGACGTCGCCCAGGCCGGTGGTGATCTTGGTGTTGGGCGCGGGGTGCGCCGGCAGGGACAGCAGGTCGACCCGCTGGTCGCCCACCTGGACGTAGGCGCCCACGTCGGCCAGCGTCGCGCTGCCGTCAGCCGAGCCGGGCGCGGCCGTGCAGCGGCTCTCGACCGCGCCGAGCCCGACGAACAGCCCCGGGTCGCCGAGCCGGCGGAGACCGGTCTGCAGGCCGGTCTGGAGAGCGCCGAGCACCGGCTGGAGCGCCGGCTGGAGCCCGGTCTGCACCTGCTGGTCGAGACCCTGGAGCATGGTGGACTGCACGATCTGGAGGTGGCTGAGGTCCAGGGTGCCGGCCGAGAGCGCGAGCGTCCCGCCGGGCGTCAGGCACTGACCATCGCCGACGGAGGCGACGGTGGAGCCCTGCCCGGCGAGTCCGGCGCAGGCCGCCGAGCGGCCCGAGGTCTGGGTCACGGCGTCCTGGGCGAGCACGCCGCCCGAGATCAGCGACTGGCCGGCCAGAGCCGTCGCGGCCGGACGGTTGGTCCCGGTGGCGCTCTGGGAGGACCCGTCGTTGGTGACGCTGTAGGTGCCCGAGTCGGTGGGCGTGCCTGCGACCGTGACCACGGCGGCCGAGGCGCTGGCCCGGGCGACGACGGTGGCGGCGGACGCGGGTGCCGCGGCGAGCCCGACGAGGGCCGCGCTCAGGGCCAAGGCGCTCGCGCGCAGGACGTGGTGACGCATGTGGTGCTCCCTCTTCGATTCCTCCGGGCCACCCGCTCCCTCCGCTCCGAACGCGGACGACTGGCCTCCGCCGGGGACAACGCGCGAGACGGCCTGACGTTACGGACCAGTAATGACCGGATCTCCTCCACCGCGCGCGGGCCTGGTCGGCCGTCCCCAGGTCGAGGCGCTGCCGCCCGGTATCTGCTCGGCCCAGCCATCGTGGGCAGGTGCCCGGACCCCGAGAGTCGCTGCTCGACGCGGCCCGTGACCTGCTGCTCGGCAGCGCCTGCGTCGGCTGCGACTCGCCTGGGCGGGTGCTCTGCCGTGCCTGCGCCGCGACCCTGCCGCGGGGCGGGTCCGCCGCCTGGCCGTCCCCGACGCCGCCGGGCCTCGCGCTGCCCTTCGCGGCCGGTGCGTACGACGGCCTGCTCAAGGCCCTGGTCAACGCCCACAAGGAGCACGCCGTGCACGCTCTGGCCGACCCTCTGGGACGGGTGCTCGCCGATGTGGTCCGCGACCTCGTCGCCGCCTGCGGTCCTGGATGCGGCACCCCGGTTCTCCTCGTCCCGGTGCCGTCGCGCCGCGCCGTGGTCCGCAGGCGGGGGCACGACCCCCTGCTCCGGGTCACCCGCCGCACCGCCGTACGCCTGCGACGCACGGGAGTGGACGCCCGGGTCCGGCAGGTGCTCGTGCCCACCGGGCGGGTGCGCGACCAGGCCCGTCTCGACGCGGCCGCGCGGGCCGCGAACCTGGCCGGCTCGATGGCGGCGCGTCCACCGCGGGAGGGCGACCGGCGCGGCCTCCTGGTGGTCGTGGACGACGTGCTCACCACCGGGTCGACGGCCCGGGAGGCGCAGCGGGCGCTCGAGGGGACCGGGCTGGTGGTCTCGGGCGTCGCCGCGGTGGCCGCCACCCGCCGGCTGGCCCCGCCGGCGACGGGTCAACATTCGGGGGGTTCCCTACCCAACTCATGGTCCGGGCACTAACGTCTGTGTATGGAGTCCGTCCGGGTCCGTGGTTGCGTCGGCGGAGTTCTGCGCGAGGACGGGTGCGGTCTCACGACCGGGCTCGAGACCCGCGAGACCCCCTGCCGGCAAGCCGATGCCAGTCGCAGGCGAAGCGGTCCACGTAAGACGTCCCGGGACCTGTTCCCGGACCGTCGATCACGGTGCGGCTTAGAGGTAAGTCCTGCCCCCCACCCGCTGCCAGATGCAGCGAGCCCGGGGGAGAAGGCCGGTAGTGGCGGAGAAGCTGCGGAAGCCTCGGCAGGCGATTGTGGGGTCGAAGACCAGGTCGGCCGGGCGGGCTCCACCCACGACATCTCGGACGGGGATTCACCTGCGAGGTAACGATTCACCGAGAAATCTGGAGGTTGTCTATGGACATCGTGCTCAACAGCCGGCACTGCGAGCTGACGGACAGGTTCCGTGCCCACGTGGAGGAGAAGCTCGCTCGTTTGGAGAAGCACGACCATCGCGTCATCCGGATGGAGGTCGAGGTCGAGGCCGAGCGCAACCCGCGCCAGGCCGACCGCGCCGTCCGCGTGGAGCTCACGGCGTTCTCCAAGGGCCCGGTGATCCGGGCCGAGGCGGCCGCTGACGACAAGATGTCGGCGCTGGACCTCGCGCTGGACAAGATGGCCGGGCAGATGCGCCGAGCGGCCGACCGCAAGCGGGTGCACCGCGGACGGCACACGCCGACGTCGGTGGCCAAGGCGCTAGCCGGCCTCGACCCGGAGCCACAGGACGCCGCTCCCGCCGGCGAGGAGAGCGTTGACTCGACCCGGCACGTCGGTCCGATCACGGTGCTCGGTGACGGTCCCCTCGTGGTCCGCGAGAAGGTGCACGCCGCCGAGCCGATGACGCTCGACCAGGCGCTCTACGAGATGGAGCTGGTCGGGCACGACTTCTTCCTGTTCGTCGACAAGGAGAGCGAGCGACCCTCGGTGGTCTACCGCCGCCGCGGCTACGACTACGGCGTGATCACGCTCGACGTCGCCTGAGCCACCCGGGCTCCGGGACCTGCTGCGGGGCACGGTTCCGGAATCCGGGCCGCGCACCCGTGCGTCATGCCATGATCATCCCGTGGCAGATCTCCAGAACGGTCCCAAGTCGGGTGGCGAGCCCATTCGCGTCGCCGTCGTCGACGACCAGGAGCTCTTCCGACGCGGGCTGACCATGCTGCTCGGTGTCGAGGACGACATCGAGGTGGTGGGCGAAGCTGGTGACGGTGTCGCCGCGACCGAGCTCGCCGCGTCCGCCGTGCCCGACGTGATCTTGATGGACGTCCGGATGCCCAAGCGCTCCGGGATCGAGGCCTGCGTGGCGATCAAGGAGGTCGCTCCGACCGCCCGGATCATCATGCTCACGGTCAGCGACGAGGAGGCCGACCTCTACGACGCCGTCAAGAACGGTGCGTCCGGCTACCTCCTCAAGGACTCCTCCATCGACGAGGTCGCCCAGGCGATCCGCGTGGTGGCGGACGGCCAGTCCCTGATCAGCCCGTCGATGGCCATCAAGCTGCTCGACGAGTTCAAGCAGATGTCGCGCTCCGACCGGCAGCAGGTGCCGAGCCCGCGGCTCACCGACCGCGAGCTCGAGGTGCTCAAGCTCGTCGCCCAGGGCCTGAACAACCGCGAGATCGCCAAGCGGCTGTTCATCAGCGAGAACACCGTCAAGAACCACGTCCGCAACATCCTCGAGAAGCTCCAGCTGCACTCCCGCATGGAGGCCGTGATGTACGCCGTGCGCGAGAAGCTCCTCGACATCCCCTGATCCCGCGACATTCCCCGGTCACGGCCTGACCTGTCGGCGCCGCTCGGCATGATGGGGCCATGACCGACGGACCGGCCCTCTCGCGTGCGCAGGCACGTCGCATCGCGCTCGTGGCGCAGGGCTTCCGCGACCCGCGGCACGCCGTGCCGACGATGCGCACGTTCAACCGCACGCTCGCGCGCACGGCGGTGCTGCAGATCGACTCGGTCAACGTGCTGCAGCGTGCGCACTACATGCCGCTGTTCTCGCGGATGGGTCCCTACGACACCGACCTGCTGCGACGCGCCTCGGAGCAGCGTCCCCGCCTCATCGTGGAGTACTGGGCGCACGTGGCCGCCTTCATGCCGGTCGAGCTGTGGCCGCACATGCGGCACCGGATGCGGTCCTTCGAGGAGAGCGGTGGGTTCGAGTGGGAGGCGGTGCGGCACAACCCGGAGCTCGTGGACACGGTGCTCGCCCAGGTCGAGGAGCGCGGACCCGCGACGGCGCGTGACCTCGACGACGGGCTGCCCCGGCGCAAGGACCACTGGGGCTGGAACTGGTCGAGCACCAAGAAGGTCCTGGAGCACCTCTTCGCCAGCGGACGGCTCGCGGTGGCCGGCCGCAACACCGCCTTCGAGCGGCTCTACGACCTGCCGGAGCGGGTGATCCCGCGCGAGCACCTCGACGCCCCGGAGCCCACGGTCGAGGCGGCGTCCGTCGAGCTGCTGCGACGGGCGGCCGTCGCCCACGGCGTCGGCACGGAGTTCGACCTGCGCGACTACTTCCGGATGCGACCCGAGCTGACCAAGCCTGCCCTCGCGACCCTGGTCGAGTCGGGGGAGCTGCTGCCGGTGCGGATCGAGGGTCGCTCCCACCAGGGCTACCTGCACCGCGACGCCGCGCTGCCCCGGCGGGTGCACGCCCGCGCGCTGCTGTCGCCGTTCGACCCCCTCATGTGGCGGCGCGAGCGCACCGAGCGCCTCTTCGACTTCCACTACCGCATCGAGATCTACGTCCCGGAGCCCGACCGGGTGCACGGCTACTACGTGCTGCCGTTCCTGCTGGGCGACCGGATCGTCGGCCGCGTCGACCTCAAGGCCGACCGCAGGGCCGGCGTGCTGCGCGTGCCCGGTGCGTTCGCCGAGCCCGGTGCTCCGGAGGAGACGGCCCACGAGCTCGCGGCCGAGCTGCGCGACCTCGCGAGCTGGCTCGACCTGGCCGACATCGAGGTCGGGCCCCGCGGTGACCTGGCGGGCCAGCTCGCGGTCGCCGTCAAGGCCGGCCCGGGTGCCTGACGGTTTCTGGGCCCCGGTCGTCGGCCGTGTCGACTACGGCGCCGTCCACCACGACTACCCGGCGGCCGACGTCTTCGCCCGGTGCGGCTCGCGCGTCGTCGTGCCCGTGGACGGCACCATCCCGGAGCTCTCCCGGGTGGACCGGTGGGACCCCTCGACCGACCGCGGCGCGGACCGCGGAGGGCTCCCCTTCTCGGTCCGGGGCCGGGACGGCGTCCGCCGTCGTAGGTCCCTGGCACTCGGCCCACGGGTGCCGCTGAAGCGGTGAGCGCCTCCGGCCCTGGCGCGCGGAGATTGGTCAGCCGGTTACGATGGCAGGCGGAACGCGAGCCGTCCCGTGACCGTTGTACGACGGGTGGGGGCTCGTTGCCTCCCGCTCAGCACGCTGACCATCACGCCTGACCACAGGAGTCCCCGCAGTGCCTGCCATCCTCGACAAGATCCTCCGTATCGGTGAGGGCAAGATCCTCCGACAGCTGGAGGCGATCTCCAAGGCGGTCAACGCCATCGAGGACGACTTCGTCGCGATGACCGACGAGGAGCTCCAGGGCCAGACCGCGGAGTTCCGTCGGCGTCTCGCCGAGGGCGAGACACTCGACGACCTGATGCCCGAGGCGTTCTCGACCGTCCGGGAGGCCGCCAAGCGGGTCCTCGGTCAGCGGCACTACGACGTGCAGATCCAGGGCGGCGCGGCGCTGCACCTCGGCAACATCGCGGAGATGAAGACTGGTGAGGGCAAGACCTTGGTCTCCACCCTGCCGGCCTACCTCAACGCGCTGTCCGGCGACGGCGTGCACGTGGTCACGGTCAACGACTACCTCGCGAAGTACCACGCCGAGTGGATGGGCCGGGTGCACCAGTTCCTCGGCCTCACGGTCGGCATCATCCTGCCCGAGATGCGCCCCGACGAGCGTCGCGTGGCCTACGCCGCCGACATCACCTACGGCACCAACAACGAGCTCGGCTTCGACTACCTCCGCGACAACATGGCCAACTCGATCGACGAGTGCGTGCAGCGCGGTCACAACTTCGCCATCGTCGACGAGGTCGACTCGATCCTCATCGACGAGGCCCGCACCCCGCTGATCATCTCCGGCCCGACCCAGGACGAGGTCCGCTGGTACGGCGAGTTCGCGACCATCGCACGCAACATGGTCGCCGAGGTCGACTACGAGGTCGACGAGAAGAAGCGCACGATCTCCGTGCTCGAGCCCGGCATCACCAAGGTCGAGGACTACCTCGGCATCGACAACCTCTACGACTCGGTGAACACGCCGCTGATCTCGTTCATGAACAACGCGATCAAGGCCAAGGAGCTGTTCCGCAACGACAAGGAGTACGTCGTCATGAACGGCGAGGTGCTCATCGTCGACGAGCACACCGGCCGCATGCTGGCGGGTCGTCGCTACAACGAGGGCCTCCACCAGGCCATCGAGGCCAAGGAGAACGTCGAGATCCGCGAGGAGTACCAGACCCTCGCGACCGTGACGCTGCAGAACTACTTCCGGCTCTACGACAAGCTCTCGGGCATGACCGGCACGGCGATGACCGAGGCCTCGGAGTTCGACAAGATCTACCGCCTCGGCGTCGTCCCGATCCCGACCAACAAGCCGCTGGTGCGCCTCGACGAGTCCGACCTCGTCTACCGCACCGAGGAGGCGAAGTACGTCGCCGTGGTGGAGGACATCGCCGCGCGTCACCAGCAGGGCCAGCCCGTCCTCGTCGGCACCGTCTCGGTCGAGAAGTCCGAGCTGCTCGCGGGCCTGCTGAAGAAGAAGGGCATCCCGCACACCGTCCTGAACGCCAAGCAGCACGACAACGAGGCCAAGATCGTCGCGCTTGCGGGCCACAAGGGCGCCGTCACCGTCGCGACCAACATGGCCGGCCGCGGCACCGACATCATGCTCGGCGGCTCGGTCGACTTCCTGGCCGACCAGGAGCTGCGCGACGCGGGTCTCGACCCGCTCGAGGACGGCGGCGCCTACGAGCAGGCGTGGTCCTCGACCGTGGAGCGCATCAAGGAGCAGGTCGCGGCCGAGCACGACGACGTCAAGGCGGCCGGCGGTCTCTACGTCGTCGGCACCGAGCGCCACGAGTCCCGGCGCATCGACAACCAGCTGCGCGGTCGCTCCGGCCGTCAGGGCGACCCCGGCGAGACCCGGTTCTACCTGTCGCTGCAGGACGAGCTGATGCGGCTGTTCAAGTCCGACTGGGTCGACTGGGTGCTCACCACCCTCAAGGTCCCCGACGACCAGCCGATCGAGAACAAGCGGGTCACCGGGGCCATCGCCTCGGCCCAGGCCCAGGTCGAGTCGCAGAACTTCGACTCCCGCAAGAACGTCCTGAAGTACGACGACGTGATGAACCGCCAGCGCGAGGTCATCTACGGCGAGCGGCGCGCGGTGCTCGAGGGCGCCGACCTGCACGTCCAGATCCGCGAGATGATCGACGAGACCGTGGAGGGCTACGTCACCTCCGCCACCGACGGCTTCCCGGAGGAGTGGGACCTCGAGGCGCTGTGGACCGCGCTGAAGCAGCTCTACCCCGTCTCCAAGACGCTCGCCGAGGTCGAGGAGGGCGCCGGCGGCCGCGACGGGCTGGCCCGTGAGTCCCTCATCGAGGACCTCAAGGCGGACGGCAACGCGTCGTACGACGCCCGCGAGGAGGAGTTCGGCGAGGACGTGATGCGCGAGCTCGAGCGGCGCGTGCTGCTGTCCGTGCTTGACCGCAAGTGGCGCGAGCACCTCTACGAGATGGACTACCTGCGCGAGGGCATCGGGCTGCGCGCGTACTCCCAGCGCGACCCGCTCGTGGAGTACCAGCGCGAGGGCTTCGACATGTTCCGGGCCATGATGGACGGGATCAAGGAAGAGGCCGTGGGCTACCTCTTCAACCTCGAGGTCCAGCTCGAGGAGCCGGAGATCGACCACACCGGCCACGCGCACACGCTCGAGGAGCAGGGCATCGAGGTCGGGCCGGCGCTCGCGCAGGCGGCCGCGTCCGCCCACGACGGCGAGCACCCGGCCATCCGGGCCAAGGGGCTCGAGTCGCCCAAGAAGCCCCAGAACCTCTCCTACTCCGCTCCGTCGGAGGACGGCGAGGCCTCGTTCGTCGGATCGGCCGCCACCGCGGAGGACGACGTGTTCGCCGGTGCCAGCCGCAACGCCGAGTGCCCCTGCGGCTCCGGAAAGAAGTACAAGAAGTGCCACGGCGCACCGGGCGGGCCCACCGGCCTGACCACGCGCGTGAACGGCTGAGCGGGCGGAGTCGGCCGGGAAACACCGGCGTCACGGTCTCCCGCTAGGGTCTCGCCCGCGATGGAGCTCTTCGAGATCGACGTCAGCCCGACGCCGTGGAGCCAGTCCTACCGCGACTACTGGGGCACCGAGGTGACCGCGTTCGAGGTGCTCGACCAGCACAACGAGCTGACCGTCACCGCCACTCGACCGTGCAGGTCAACCGGCCGGAGAAGGAGCCCGGCGGGCTGAGCTGGGACGAGGACCGCTCCGCCGACGTCAGCGACCGGTTCTGCGAGACGCGTGTGGTCGACGACCGGGTTCGCCCCGACGACGAGCTCGCCGCGCTGGGGGAGAAGCTGGCCGGCGAGTCCTCGGGGCCGAGCGACTGCGCCCGCACGGTGTGCCGTCTGGTCTGGGACGAGATGACCTACCAGTCCGGGTCGACGCAGGGGCACGGGCACGCGTCCGACGCGTGGGAGGCCCGCATGGGTGTCTGCCAGGACATGGCGCACGTCGCGATCGGGGTGCTGCGGGCCTCGGGCGTGCCGGCGCGCTACGTCTCGGGCTACCTGCACCCCAAGCGGGAGCCGGTGGTCGGGGACACCGTGGTCGGTGAGTCGCACGCGTGGATCGAGTGGTGGGACGGCAAGTGGGTGGGCTTCGACCCGACCAACAACATCCTCCCCGGCGACCGGCACGTCGTGGTGGCCCGCGGTCGGGACTACACGGACGTCCCTCCGCTGACCGGCATCTTCTCCGGCGGCGCACGGCCTCGTCGATGGCCGTCCAGGTCCAGGTCACCCGGTTGTCCTGACTCCGCCGCCCCCCATTGCCTCCGACATCGGATGCTTGTCAGTGACCCATAGGTCACGTTTGGTCACCGTTGTCGGAGCCCTCAAGTCTGCTCGGCCGGGCACCACCAGGTGGTCCGTCCGCCGACGGTGCCGCGCTGCATCTCCGCGCCGCAACGAGGGCAGTGCGCGCCCGCGTGGCGATAGGCGATCACCTCGCCGGTGTGCACGCCGCCCTTGCGGATCGCCGCCTTCGTCGCCCGACGCAGGGCCTTGTGCAGGTCGGTCAGCTCGTCCGGGCCGATCTCGTCGACGCGACGGCGCGGGTCGACTCCGGCCTGCCAGAGCGTCTCGTCGGCCAGCAGGTTCCCCACCCCGGCGAGCATGGACTGGTCGAGCAGCCGGGCCTTGACCGCGGTGCTGCCGCGGCCGACCCGGTCGCGGAACTCCACCACCCCGATCTGCTCCGCGTCGGGTCCGAGCGCGGCGAGGTCCGGGTCGAGCCGCACCCGGCCGAGGCGGCGCTTGTCGAAGAGCCGCAGCGACCCACCGTCTGTGAAGGTGATCGTGAACCGGTCCCACGCCAGGTTGCGGCGCTCCTGATCGGCGGCACTGCCGTAGCTGCCGCCGAGCCAGTCGCCGCCCTCGGTGCTGGAGCCCCGCGGGTCCGAGACCACGATCCGGCCGCTCATGCCGAGGTGCAGGCCGAGCACCGGGCCGGGCGTCCGCGAACGGCCGGTGCCGGACGTCTCGCACCACATGGTCTTGCCCCGGCGGAACGCGCCGGTCAGCGACCGTCCCAGCAGGGCCGCGCGGATCTCGCCCGGGCTGTGCGGGCGGCACTCGTAGGTGTCGGCGTCGTCGACGTCGGCGATCCGGCGGCGCAGAGCGGCCCGCTCGATCGTGGCGCGAGCGAGCTCGACCTCGGGCAGCTCCGGCATCCCGCCAGTGTGCCCGGGGCGCCCAAGGGCTAGCTGGTGTGGTGCACCTCCTGCCGGCCGTAGACCGGGGTGTCGATGCCCTCGGCGCGGGCCTTGAGCTGCAGGGCGAGGTAGAGCGAGTAGTGCCGGGACTGGTGCAGGTTGCCGCCGTGGAACCACAGCGCCTCCTGCTGGGTGGGCTTCCACATGTTGCGCTGCTCGCCCTCCCACGGCCCGGGGTCCTTGGTGGTCTCCGAGCCGAGGCCCCAGACCTTGCCCACCCGGTCGGCGGTCTCCTGGTCGATCAGGTCCGCGGCCCAGCCGTTCATCGAGCCGTAGCCCGTCGCGTAGACGACCACGTCCGCCGGCAGCCTCGTGCCGTCCTCCAGCACCACGGAGTCCTCGGTCAACTCGGTGACCTGGCCGTGCGCCAGATGCACCTCGCCGTCGGCCACCAGGTCGGCGGCGCCCACGTCGATGTAGTAGCCGGAGCCACGACGGAGGTACTTCATGAACAGTCCCGAGCCGTCGTCGCCCCAGTCGTGCAGGAACCCGGCCTGCTCGAGACGATCGTAGAACTCCTGGTCACGCTCGCGCATCGCGTCGTACAGGGGGATCTGGAACTCGTGCATGATCCGGTAGGGCAGCGAGGCGAAGATCAGGTCCGCCTTCTCGGTGGTGACGCCGGAGGCGACGGCCTCCTCGCTGTAGAGCGCGCCGAGCCCGATGTCCATCAGCGAGTCGGAGCGCACGATGTGCGTCGAGGTGCGCTGCACCATCGTGACGTCGGCGCCCTTCTCCCACAGGGAACCGCAGATGTCGAAGGCCGAGTTGTTCGACCCGATGACGACCGCCTTCTTGCCAGCGTAGGCGTCGGGGCCGGGGTGAGCGGACGAGTGGTGCTGGTCGCCGCGGAAGGTCTCCATGCCGTCGTACGACGGGAGGTTGGGCTTGCCCGACATGCCGGTGGCGAGCACCAGCTGCTTCGGCTTCAGCACCAGCGGCTGCCCGTCGCGCTCGACCTCGACGGTCCACTCGCCGGTGTTCTCGTCGTACGACGCCGACTTCGCCTCCGTGCTCGACCAGTAGTTGAGCTCCATCACCTTGGTGTAGGACTCGAGCCAGTCGGCAATCTTGTCCTTGGGGGCGAACACCGGCCAGTTCTCGGGGAACTTGATATAGGGCAGGTGGTCGTACCAGACCGGGTCGTGCAGGCACAGTGACGTGTAGCGGCTGCGCCACTGGTCGCCCGGGCGAGCCCGCTTGTCGATGACGATCGTGGGCACTCCGAGCTGGCGCAACCGGGCCGACAGCGCGATGCCGCCCTGGCCGCCGCCGACGACCAGCACGTAGGGCTGCGTCTCGTGGCCCAGCTCGCGCGACTCGCGCTCCCGGGCCTCGGCCCAGGTCTCACGGTCCTTGTTGGCGCCGTGTTCCGCGCCTCGTGGACGCGCTCCGCCCTTGGGCTCCTCGTGTCCGGTGAGCTCGTAGAGCGTGGTGAGCAGGGTCCAGGCCTTGCCCTCGGCGTCCAGCCGGAGCAGGCCCCGGCCGCGGCCGACTGCGGTCTCGAACTCGATCCACGCGGTGGTGACGCCGTCGGCCTCGTCCGGTGGCTCGGCGGTGCGGAAGCCGCTGGGTCCGGTGCGCTCTAGCGTCTCGCGAAGCAGGTCGGCGACACCGGCTGGGTTCTCGACGGTCTTGAGGTTCCAGGTGAACGCCACGAGGTCGCGCCAGAAGCTGGTCGCCGCGAACATCCCGGCGGCTCGGTCGACGTCGCCGGCGGTCAGCGCCTGCTCGAAGTCGTGCAGCCAGGTGTCCACGCGCTCCTGGGCCGATGCGGTCGTGGTGGGGCCGTCGAGGGTCTGCGTCATGTGACCCAGACCACACCCCGTCGCACGCCGGGACAAGGGTTGCAGCGTGTTGCAATCCCCGTCGAACGGACGGTGCCGAGCGGGGGACAGCGGACCTACGCTCGCGGCGTGGGTGAATTCAGCGCGATCCGGCCGGGCACGAACCTGCCGCTCTACGCCCGCGAGCTGGTCCGGATGCACGATGCGGTCATCGGGGGAGGCCGCTCGGCCCTACGCGAGCGGGCACTGCAGCCGCGGGCGCTCGTGGCCCGGTCCTGGTCGCGGGTGCTGGAGGCCGGTCTCGACCCGGAGGGCCGCAACCCGCGGGACCCGCTGCCGATGGACCAGGTGCTCGCGCGACGCCGGGGATCGCCGATCGCGCTGGTCATCGACGAGCTGCGCGCGATCATCTCCTCGGTCGCAGACGCGTCGCAGTTCCTGATGGTCGTGACCGACGCCGACGGGATCATCCTGTGGCGCGAGGGAGCCGCCCGGGTCCGCAGCCGGGCCGACGGGCTCGGGTTCTCCGAGGGGGCCGAGTGGACCGAGGACCTGGTCGGCACCAACGCGATCGGCACGGCGCTGGCCGAGGCCAGCCCGGTGCAGCTGTTCTCGGCCGAGCACTTCGAGGCCGACCAGCACCCGTGGTACTGCACCGCGGCCCCGATCCACGACCCCCGCACCGGTGCGCTGCTCGGCATCGTCGACGTGAGCGGGCCGGCGATGACGCTGCACCCGGCGATCATCGCGCTCGTCGAGACGGCGGTGCGGCTGGCGGAGTCCCAGCTCTGGCGACACCACGAGATGCGACTCGAACGGCTCCGGCAGGCGGCCGCGCCGGTCCTCGCGTCGGTGGCCGGGCCGCTGCTGCTCGTCGACGACCACGGCTGGGTCGCCCACACGGCCGGAGTCGCCACTCCGGCCCGCATCGCGGTGCCGCACGGCGAGCGCCCGTTGACCGTGCCGGGGCTCGGCCTGTGCCTGCCCGAGCCGCTCGGCGACGGGTGGCTGGTGCGCCCGGCCGGACGCGAGACCCGCATCCGGATGACGCTCGACCTGTCCGGCCCACCGGCGGTCGAGGTCCACGGTGAACGTCCGTGGCGCAGCGCGCTGACATCCCGGCACGCCCAGATCCTCCGGCTGCTGCACGCGGCCGGGGCCGGTGGGCTGACCGCGGCGGCGCTGAGCCAGGCGCTGTACGGCGACGGGGAGCACCTCGTCGCCGTCCGGGCGGAGGTGTCCCGGCTCCGTCGGGTCCTGGGCAGCGTCGTGGAGAGCCAGCCCTACCGTCTCGCCGCGTCGGTCGACCTCGACGTCGCGGGACCCGCCCGCTGACGCGTCAGCCGAGCTGCAGCGCGACGCAGGTCCACCGGCCGTTGCGCTGCTCGAGCCGCGCCGCGATCGCTCGCGACCGCTCTCCGTGCCGGACGTGCACGCTGACCTCCGCCGTGCCGGGTCCGGGCTGGAAGACGTGCACGCTGCACACCTGCGGCCGGATCGTGCGCCGGCGTTGGGCGACGGGCGCCGTTCGTCCGAGGATGCGCACCCGTCGGTCCAGGTCGTAGTAGACGCGCGCCGTGGTCCAGCGCAGCAGCTGGGCCAGCGGTCGGTCGCCGCCGAGAACCTCGACGCAGGCCTGCGAGAACCGGGCCGCCCAGGCCTGCACCTCCCGGTGCTCGCGCGACCCGGTGCCGTCGACCAGCCTGAGCTCCGGTGCGGTCGGAACGCTCAGCGTGGGTCGCAGGGCCAGGGCGAGGCTCCCGTGCACCTCGGCGACCGGGACGGTCTCGCGCTCCTGGCCGGCCGCGACGGGCCTCGTCACGGTGGCCAGGTCACGGTGGGGGGACGGCGGACGTCGTGCGGGGACGGGCGGGTGGGTCGGGTTCACGGGTGTTCCTCTCGGTCGGTTGCAGCGGGGTGGGACGGAGCGAGGTCGGGGACCATGAGTCGGGTTCCGGGCTGGATCAGGTCCGGGTCGTCGCCGATCCGGTCGTGGTTGGTCCGGTGCAGGGCCTGCCAGGCCGCGACGACCCGGGCGTCGTCGGCGCCGGGTGGGAGCAGGCGGCCGGCGATGGCCCACAGGGAGTCGCCGGGCCGGACCAGCACCGAGCGGCGCGCGGCGCGCCCGAGCGTGCGGGGAGCCGGCGACGCGGCGCCGGTCGCCCGGTCCGGGACGGTCAGCCCGTCCAGCACGCCGGCGACCCGGTCTCCCGTGGGCGGGGCGACCGCGGTGTCGGCGAGGGCCGGGGCCGACAGCGCGCCGAGGCCGAGGCCGAGGACGCCGACCACCGCCCTGCGGGCGATCCGGGGACAGGCGTTCTCGGCGAACCGGGCGCAGGCGGCCGGCACCGGGCGTCCGGGCAGCGCGAGGACGGCTACCTGGCTGAGCGCCAGCAGGGACGATGTGGCCACGAGCCACCCGGTGCAGCCCAGCAGCGCGGCCGCACAGCCGCCGACCAGCACGTCGGGGAAGGCGAGCGTCGCCAGCGCCGAGGGTCCGTCGGCGAGCAGGGGACGGACCATCGCGAGCAGAGGCCCTCCGGCCAGCCGCCAGCTGCCGGTCGTGCCCGCCGCGCACGCGACGAGCATGACGACGGCCCGCAAGACGTTCGACCGAGTTGACATCCAGGCCCAACCTTCTCGTTTGATAATGTTTGATCTATTTAGACCGCGAATGACGCTCGGGTCAAGCGGTCGTCCACAGCCGTTGACACCGCGGGGGCGAGCCGTCAGCGTTCGGGGATGCGGTGGGAAGAACGGCTCCTCGACCTCTTCGACGACCTGGAGCAGCAAGCGGAGGGGCTCGCGCTCGGCGAGCGTGACGCCGTCGTGGCCGAGCTGAGCCGGGCGGAGTACGCCGAGGTGGACCTGGCGGCACGCCTGCACGGGTCGACCGGTGCGCGGCTGCAGGTCGAGGTCAGCGGGGTCGGCGCGCTCGACGGCTCGTTGAACCGGGCCGGCGACGGCTGGTGCGTGCTCGACGTCGCCGGGCAGGGCTGGCTGGTCCCGCTGCCGGCGGTGCTGTCGTTTCGCGGGCTGGGCGGCGGGGGCGCCGCGGAGGGCGCGCGGCCGGTCACGGCGCGGCTCGGCCTCGGGTCGGTCCTGCGGGGGATGGCCGAGGACCGGGGCGAGATCGTGCTGCACCGGCTCGACGGCCGGGTGGTACGCGGCCTGCTGGGGCGGGTCGGACGCGACTTCGTCGAGGTGGGCGGACCGGACCGGGTCGAGGTCGTGCCCTTCGGGGTGGTCGCCGCGGTGCGCCTCGGCTGATCGGCCGGCTACTGGTCGGTGGTGGTGCGGTCCTTCTTGGCGTCCGACTCGGCGTACATCCGGGCGATGTAGTTCTCGAGCTCGACCGCCTCGATGCGGTACTGCTGGCGCCCGCCGATCTGGATGGAGCGCAGCTCGCCGGACTGCACCAGCGCCCGCACCTGGGCGACCGAGGTGGCCAGGATCTCCGCGACGTCCGGGAGCGTCAGGAAGCGGGGACCGGAGGAGGCGCTGGCCGTGCTGGGCATGGGCTCATCATGCCAGCGTTTGCCGACGTTTCGGCGACCCTGGTCACGTTTGCCTGTGGACGAGCAGGTGTCGAACCGGGACGAAGTGAGCATGATGAGCACATGTCAGCACGGGGACCCAGCACCGACCCGCACGTCACGCGCGGCACATCGCCGGGTTCGCCGCCCGCCCAGCGCGCCCACCGGTCCCGGTGGAAGGACCCCCGGCTGGCCGTCGGGATCGCCCTCGTCGCGGTCTGCGCGCTGCTCGGCGCCCGGTTCCTGGGCGGAGCCGACGACACCGTCGGCGTCTGGGCGGCCCGCGGCGCACTGGAGTCCGGGCAGGGTGTCGCCGCGTCCGACCTGGTCCGCCGCCAGGTCGGCTTCGGGGACCAAAGCGACGCGGACGCCTATCTGTCCGCCGACGCCGCGCTGCCCGACGGGGCGACGCTGTCCAGGGCGGTCGGGCCCGGTGAGCTGGTGCCCCGGGCGGCTCTGGGGGATTCCGGCACGGGGCCGCTGACGGAGGTGCCCCTGTCGGTCGAGACCGAGGCGGTGCCCTCGAACCTGCGGGTGGGCACGGTCGTGGACGTCTGGGTGACACCGGACGCCGGGGTCACCGCCGCCGACGGGTCCGACGGGACGGCGCGGCGTTCGGTCCTGGTCTTCGACGACGTCGCCGTGCTGTCCGTGCCGCGGACGAGCACGTCCCTCGGCCCGACGGCCACGCGCCAGGTGATCATCGGCGTCGACGAGGACCAGCAGGGCCGGCTGCCGACCTCGCTGGCCGCGCTCGCCGCCGGCACCGTCGTCCTGACCGCCCAGCGATGACGTCGGGCGCTGGTCGCGTGGCCGTGCTGGTCGCGGCCGCCGGAGCGTCCTGGGAGGCGGTGGCACTCGACCACCTGGAGCGCGGCCGCCCCGCCGTGGTGCTCGCGAAGCGGTGCGTCGACCTCTCCGACCTGCTGGCCACCGCCAGCACCGGCACCGCGTCGGTCGCCGTGGTCGCGCCGGGTCTGCCGGGGCTCGACGCGGACAGCGTCGACACCCTGCGACGGTCCGGGCTCGGGGTGGTGCTGGTCGGCACCCCCGACGAGCTCCGCGACGGCGAGGCCGCGCGCCTCCGCCGCCTCGGCGTCGGGCACCTGGTGAGCACGGCAGAGCTGGACACCCTGACCGACCGGGTGCTGGATGCGGGCGCCGAAGCCGGGCCGAGCGACGGACCCCTCGACGAGGTCGACGCCGACGTGCCGGTGCCCGCGGACGGCGATCGGGCCCGGGTCGTCGCCGTCTGGGGCCCGGCCGGGGCACCGGGACGCACGACCGTCGCGGTCGGGATCGCGACCGAGATCGCCCGCGCGGGACGGGACACCTTCCTGCTCGACGTGGATCCCTACGGCGGTGCGGTCGCGCAGCACCTCGGGGTGCTCGACGAGGTCTCCGGCCTGCTGGCAGCGGCCCGGTCCGCGAACTCCGGGCTGCTCGACGCCGACCGGCTCAGCGCGTTCGGCCGTCAGGTCAACGACCGGCTGCGGGTGCTGACCGGGCTGCCCCGTGCGGACCGTTGGTCGGAGGTGCGGCCGGCGGCCTTCGAGCAGCTCCTCGACGAGGCCGGCCGGCTCGCCTCGCACGTCGTGCTCGACACCGGGTTCAGTCTCGAGAACGACCTGTCCGACCCCTTCTCGGCCGCCCCGCAGCGGAACCGGATGACCCTGGACGCCGTGCACGCGGCGGACGAGGTGGTCGTCGTCGGGGCCGCCGACCCGGTCGGGCTGGCCCGACTCGCCCGCGGTCTCGTCGAGCTGCGCGAGGTGCTGCCGGGAGTGCGGCCGCGCGTGGTCGTCAACCGGACGCGTCCGTCGCTGGGCTGGAGCGACCGGGAGATCCGCGGCATGGTCGAGGGCTTCGTCACGCCGGTCGAGGTGCACTTCCTCCCCGACGACCGGGCAGCAGCCGACCGCGCGCTGATGGCGGGCCAGAGCCTCGCGGAGTCCGGGGAGTCACCGTTGCGGACCGCGATGGCCGCTCTCGCGGCCGGCGTTCTCGGTGCGCCCGCGGTGTCGGTGGGACGCCGGAGGATCAGGCGCCGAAGAGCAGGTAGAGCCCGGTGACGGTGTAGAACACCATCACGAACAGCAGCGGCAGCTGGCCGGTGAGCTGGTGCCGACGGGGAAGCAGCTTGATCGCGCGGTCGTGCGCGGCGATCACACCGAGGACGTGGCCGGTGACGACCGAGACCACCTTGAGGATGGCCAGGAACGTCGGGTGCGTGGAGATCCAGTAGCTGACCTTCCAGTCCGCGGTCCCGAGCAGGTTCCAACCCCGGCCGAGCGGGTCGGAGAGCTGCACGATCGTCTGCTGACCGACCTCGACGAAGTAGCTCAGGTAGTGCGCCACGATGTAGCCGACGATGATCGGCACCACGGAGTGCGCGAACCGGTTCGGCAGCGTACGGCGGGAGACCCCTGGGTCCACTCCGGTCGCCATCGTGGCGCCCGCGAAGGTCAGCCCCACGACGGCGCAGAACACCAGCAAGGCGAAGAGGTCGAGCCAGGTCGAGCTCAGGCTCACCGACTGGGTGAACTTCAGCCACTCGTTCGAGTCCTTGAAGCTGTCGAACGCGGTGCTGCCGAACAGCACCGCGATCACGCCGACGAGCCCCGGCCTGGCGGTGATCCCGTCGAGGTTGCCGAGCGGGCTGCGGAACACCAGTGTGCCGTCCTCGGTCCGGCCGAGGACCGAGAGGTGACCGACGAGCGTGGAGTAGACCTCGAAGGGGTCGGCCCGCTCGAGCCACGCGCTGCCGAAGACGGCGGCGCCGATGATCACGATGGCGATGTAGCCCGCGAACCACAGCCGCACGGGGGAGAGGTACGTCGAGCCGGGGTAGACGAGCTCGAGCCAGACAAAGGCGAGCAGGCCCAGGGCCGCGGGCCAGTAGCCGACCCAGCGGGGCAGGGTGACGATGCCCTTCTCCGGGTCGCCACCGGTGAACCGGGTGAAGACGAGGTGGATCGTGCGCAGCGGGCTGACCGCCCGGTAGAACGGCCCGACGAGCAGGGACAGCGGCACGATGCCGACCCAGAGCAGCACGTAGACCACGCCGAAGGTCGGGTTCACCAGCAGGTCCGGGCCGACGACGGCCGCCCAGACGACGTACGCGAAGAACACGAGGCCCAGGACCCGCAGGAGGACCACGAAGGCGGTGCTGCCGACCAGCGCTGCGAGCCAGGCAGGGACGGGCCGGCCGTTGCGCGCGGCGTCGAACCGGGGCGAGCGCCACGCGAGAGCCAGCACGATGAACGACACGGCGAGGGCGGCACCCGCACCGGCCATGGCGTACTCGGCGGGGATCGGGAGGTCTTTCGCACCCCCGATGCCGTGCGCGAAGACCATCAGCTCTCCTTGACCGGCTTGGGCGGACGCCGAGCCTGGCCTGCGTTCTGCCAGAATTCCCTGACGCGCAGAATCGCATGACGCAACGAGGATGTCCTGAGAGGGGTCACGATGAGCGAGCGGCTCCGTGCGGACGACATGGCCTTGCTGGTCACCGAGTCCGCGAGCACGCCGATGCACAACGCGACGCTGGAGATCTTCGAGCCGACGTCGGGGGGCTTCGACTACGACCGGCTCGTCGAGCTGATCGGGGACCGGATCGCGTTCGTGCCGCGCTACCGGCAGCGGCTGCGCCCGGTCCCGGGGCGGCTGGCCAACCCGGTGTGGGCCGACGACGAGGACTTCGACCTGACCTACCACGTGCGACGTTCGGCGCTGCCGCGTCCCGGCTCGATCGACCAGCTCCGCGACCTCACCGCGCGGATCATGTCGCGTCGGCTCGACCGCAACCGGCCGTTGTGGGAGATGTACTTCATCGAGGGCGTCGAGGGCGGCCGCTTCGCGATCCTGTCCAAGTCGCACCAGATCCTGGTGGACGGCGTCGCCACCATCGACATCGGCCAGGTGATCCTCGACGTGGACCCGGAGCCCAAGGAGACGGTGCACGTCGACTGGCACCCGGACCACGTGCCGACATCGCCCGCGCTGGTCGCCGGTGCGGTGCGCGACTCGGTCCGCGACCCGCGCCAGGCGCTGGCCACCCTGTCGGGAAACGCGGGCAGCGTGTTCCGCAGGGCCGGAGCGGTCGGCGGTCGCGTCGTCGAGGTCGCCGGCGCCCTGTCCAACCGGCGCGCCACCCCCGAGTCGCCGATCAACACGACGCTCTGCGAGCAGCGGCGGTTCGTCACCGTCAAGACGTCGCTGCAGGACTACCGCGACGTGCGGCGCTTCCACGGCGGCACCGTCAACGACGTCATCCTCGCGACCATCACCGGTGCGATGCGCAACTGGCTGATGACCCGCGCCGAGTCGGTCCACGGCAGCCGCTCGCTGCGGGCCCTGGTGCCGATGGGCGTCATCGACAGCGACCTCGAGCCCACCTCCCTCGGCAGCCAGGTGACGGGTCACTTCCTGTCCCTGCCGATCGGCGAGTCGAGTCCCGTCGTACGCCTGCACCAGGTGTCCTACGCGCTCAAGGCGCACAAGGAGACCGGGCACGCGGTGGCAGCCGACCGGCTCGCGGGCGTCGCGGGCTTCGCGCCGACTACCTTCCACGCGTTGGGCTCACGGGTGGCGGCGGCGCAGTCGCGGCGCGGCTTCAACCTGGTGATCACCAACGTCCCCGGACCTCAGTTCCCGTTGTACGCCGCGGGGGCGCAGATGATCGAGAGCTATCCGGTCCAGCCGCTGCTCCCCGGTCACGCGTTGTCGATCGGCGTCACGTCGTACGACGGAGGGGTGTACTTCGGCCTCAACGGCGACCGCGACGCCCTCCCCGACCTCGACGTGCTCGGCCAGTGCGTCACCGAGGCCCTCGAGGAGCTCGTCGACAGCGTCTCGCCCACCCGCCAGCGCGCCCCGCGTGGCCGCAAGAAGGCCGCCCCCACGAGGAAGCCGGTGACCACGTGAGCACGCGCGTCTACGTTCCCACGACCCTGAGTCGGCTGCGCGCGATCGTGACGGTCGACGGCATCGGCCCCGCCCCGTTCGTCGGGCACGGCGTCACCCCCGAGGTGCGCGCCACGCTGCCGGACGGCGGCGAGGAGGAGTGGGAGTACGCCGCGTCGACGGCCGCCGCGCAGTCGTCGCTGGGGATGCTCCACGAGAACGAGCCTGCCCGTCGTGTCGTGATCGCGGTCGACGTACCGACCGCCCGAGCCGCGGGCACCGAGGACCCCACCGTCGTGGAGGTCGACGACGTGGTGCCGTTCCGCTACGTCGGGGCCGTGCTCGCGGACGCGGCGGACGCCGAGGCCGACGTCGCGGCCGCGCGCGACGCCCTGGCCGCCCAGAGCGAGGGCGCCGACGGCCTCGCCGAGCGGTGCCTGGACCACGAGCTCGGCTGGTGGGCGGCGCAGGAGATCGGCGACCTGCTCTCCGGCACCGGCGTCGTCTGAGGGAACTTGGGTCAGACCGGCGCCGTCTGACACGATCGGGCCCATGGACGCCATCACCCACCCGCCGGCTCCCGTCAACGAGCCGAACCTCACCTACGCCCCCGGCAGCCCCGAGCGGGCCGCCCTGGAGCTGGAGCTCAAGGCCCAGGAGGACCGGCAGCTCGACCTGACCGCCACCATCGGGGGCCGGAAGAAGATGGGCGGGGGAGCAGAGACGCCCGTCGTCCAGCCGCACGACCACCAGCACGTGCTGGGTGTCCTGAAGAACTCGACGCAGGCCGACACCCGCGCCGCGATCGCCGCCGCCCGGGAAGCCGCGCCGGGGTGGCGTGCGCTGTCCGCCGACGAGCGCGCCGCGATCCTGCTCAAGGCCGCCGACCTGCTCGCGGGTCCGTGGCGCCAGCGGATCAACGCCGCCACGATGCTCGGCCAGTCCAAGACCGCGTTCCAGGCCGAGATCGACTCCGCCTGCGAGCTGATCGACTTCTGGCGCTTCAACGTGCATTTCGCCCGGCAGATCCTCGCCGAGCAGCCGATCGCGAACAGCCGCGGCATCTGGAACCGCACCGACCACCGGCCGCTCGAGGGCTTCGTCTACGCGATCACGCCGTTCAACTTCACCGCGATCGCCGGCAACCTGCCGACCGCCCCGGCGCTGATGGGCAACACCGTGATCTGGAAGCCGTCGCCGACCCAGCAGGTCGCGGCGCACCTCCTGATGGAGCTCCTCGAGGAGGCCGGCATGCCGCCCGGCGTCATCAACATGCTCCCCGGCGACGGCCTCGACGTGTCCCAGGTGGCGCTCAACCACCCCGACCTCGCGGGCATCCACTTCACCGGCTCGACGCCGACCTTCCAGCACCTGTGGTCGACGGTCGGCGCGAACATCACGAAGTACCGCTCCTACCCGCGCATCGTCGGCGAGACCGGCGGCAAGGACTTCGTCGTCGCGCACGCCTCGGCCGACCCCGACGTGCTCCGGGTCGCGCTGCTCCGGGGTGCGTTCGAGTTCCAGGGCCAGAAGTGCTCGGCCGCCTCACGCGCCTACGTCTCCCGCTCGGTGTGGAAGAAGATGAAGGACTCGTTCGTGGCCGAGGTCGAGTCGATCACCATGGGTGACGTCACCGACTTCTCGAACTTCATGGGCGCCGTCATCGACGACCGCGGGTTCGCCAAGCACAAGAAGGCGATCGCCCGCGCGAAGCGCTCGAAGAACCTCGAGGTGCTGGCCGGTGGACAGGTCGACGACTCCGTCGGGTACTTCGTTCGGCCGACCGTCGTGGAGAGCACCGACCCGACGGACCAGATGTTCTCCACCGAGTACTTCGGCCCGATCCTCGCCGTGCACGTGTTCGAGGACCGCGACTTCGAGAAGGTCGTCGACCAGATGGAGTCCTTCGCGCCGTACGCCCTGACCGGCGCGATCATCGCCCAGGACCGCAACGTCATCGCCTGGGCCCGGGAGCACCTGCGCTTCGCGGCCGGCAACTTCTACATCAACGACAAGCCGACCGGAGCCGTCGTGGGTCAGCAGCCGTTCGGCGGGGCTCGCGCCTCGGGCACCAACGACAAGGCCGGTGCTCCGCAGAACCTGATGCGGTGGACGTCCCCGCGGTCCATCAAGGAGACGTTCGACCCGCCGAAGGACTACCGCTACCCGTTCATGGACCTGGGCTGACCCGGGCGGCAGATTCACTGGGTACCCAGTGAAAAGGACGCACCCCCGACGTAACAACGTCGGGGGTGCGTACGTTTAACCGGGTACCCAGTGAATCGGCGGGTCAGCCGGCGAGCGACGGGTAGTCGGTGTAGCCCTCTGCGCCGCCACCGTAGAACGTGTCAGGGTTCGGCTCGTTGAGGTCGGCACCGGTCTGCCAGCGCTGCGGCAGGTCGGGGTTGGCGAGGAACAGCCGGCCTACGGCCACCGCGTCGGCGAGGTCGTCGTCGAGCACGGCCTGCGCGGACTCGCGCGTGGTCAGGGAGCCGAAGCCGTCGTTGGCGATCAGCACGCCACCGAACTCCTTGCGGAGCCGCTGCACGAGGTCCAGCGACGGGTCGGCGAGCACGCTGAGGTAGGCGATGCCGACCGGGGCGATGGCCTGGACGAGGGCGGTGTACGTCGCCTCGACGTCGGCCGGGTCCTCCTCGAGAGCGCCCTGGATGTTGTGGGCCGGCGAGATGCGGATGCCGACGCGCTCGGGGCCGATGGCCTCGGCCACGGCCCGAACGACCTCGACGGTCAGGCGGGCGCGGTCCTCGGGGCTGCCGCCGTAGGAGTCGGAGCGCTCGTTGGAGCCCGGGGCGAGGAACTGGTGCAGCAGGTAGCCGTTGGCGGCGTGGATCTCGACGCCGTCCAGACCGGCCTCAACGGCGGACCGGGCGGCGTGCACGAAGTCCTCGACGACGGCGGGGATCTCGTCGGTCTGCAGCGCACGGGGGACCGGGTGCGGCTTCTGGCCCTCGGCGGTGACCATCTGGTTCGGGGCGGCCAGCGCGCTCGGCGCGATCGACTCGAGCCCGTCCTTGTTGTCCGGGTGCGCGATGCGGCCCGCGTGCATGAGCTGGACGACGATCCGTCCGCCCTTCGCGTGCACAGCGTCGGCCACGCGGCTCCAGCCCGCGACCTGCTCCGCGGAGTGGATGCCGGGGGTGTTCAGGTAGCCCTGGCCCACGGCGCTGGGCTGCGTGCCCTCGGTGATGATCAGCCCGGCGGTCGCACGCTGCGCGTAGTACTCCACGGCCAGGTCGCCGGGCACCATGCCCTCGGTCGCCCGGTTGCGGGTCAGCGGCGCCATCACGAGGCGGTTGGGGAGGTTCCAGCTCTTGAGCTGGAGCGGGTCGAAGAGGTCAGGCACGGGTGCGTTCCTTAGTCGTAGACAACGGTTGAACGTCGTACTAACGAACCCGCGGTGCGCGACATTCCGGACGGGGGCGAGAATGGAGTGTGATGAACGACCCGTTTGAGGTCGCGCCGCTGCACCTCGGCGCGCTGCACCCGGTCGAGCAGCTCCTCGTCGCGCTGGTCGCGCTCGGGCCGTTCGTGGTGCTCTTCGTCGTCGTGTACGTCGTCCGCCGCCGCGACATCGCGGAGGAGGAGCGCGACGGTTCCTAACGGTCGCCCGCCAGCCAGGCCCGCCCGGCCCGCTGCTCGGACGTCAGCGCCTTCTTCAGCAGGTCCCCGATCAGGCCCTCGAGCTTGCCGCCCAGCATCGGGATCTTCACCTTGATCTCGCCGGCCACGGTCTCGATCGTCCCGTCGTCGTCGCCGGCGAGGTCGATGCCGCCGTTGAACTCACCGGGCCTGCCGGGGATCTCCACGGTCAGCGACGCGGTCGAGGTGTCCGCCCAGGTCTCCTTCTGCAGGATCTGGATCTGGTCGCCCACGAACTTCCTGGCGAACGACGGCATGCCATCGGCCGGCCGGGAGTGTTCTACGCGCACCGTCATGCCGGCGCCGCTGCCGGTGATGTCGACGTCGTGGCTGACGGCGTGCATCGCGGCACAGACCTTCGCGCGGAACGCCGGGTCGGCGAGCATCGCCTGCACGTCGGCGGGCGGGGCGTCGTAGGTCATCTGGTGGGAGAACTTCATCGCGAGTGCGCTCCTGCGGCTCGGGGGACGGTCGGGCGTCATCATGACGCACCCGTCCGCGGGCTCGCTACGCTCCCGGTGTGAGCGACGACGAGATGCCCGGCAGCGACCCCGCCGGCCGATGGGGCGGGGACGACGTCCAGTTCGGTGAGCAGGGCGCCCGGCTCACCTACGGCAGCTACCTCCAGCTCGACCGGTTGCTCTCGGCCCAGCGCCTGGAGTCGGAGCCGCCGGCGCACGACGAGCTGCTCTTCATCACCATCCACCAGGTCTACGAGCTGTGGTTCCAGCAGCTGCTGCACGAGGCAACGGCGGCCCGCGACGCCATGCGCGCCAACCACACTTGGTGGGCCCAGCACCTGCTGCAGCGGATGCACGTCATCGAGCGGGTGCTCGTGCAGCAGGTCGACGTGCTGGAGACGATGACCCCGCAGGACTTCCTCCAGTTCCGGCAGACCCTGGCGCCGGCGAGTGGGTTCCAGTCGGTGCAGTTCCGCGAGCTGGAGTTCCTCTCCGGCTCCAAGGACCCCTCCTTCGTGCAGCGGTTCAAGGGCCTGACCGAGGAGGAGAAGGGGCGCCTGCAGAGTCGCCTCGACGAGCCGACGCTGTGGGACGTGTTCCTGGAGGTGCTGGCCGGACGCGGGCTGCAAGTCGGCGACGACGACGAGGTCACCAGGTCGGTCCGGACGGCGGCCCACGACCGGTCGTCGTACGGCGATGTGTGGGCGTTGGCCGAGGCCCTGCTCCAGCACGACGAGCTCGCGGCGGCCTGGCGGGCCCGGCACGTCGTGATGGTCGAGCGGATGATCGGGACCAAGACCGGCACCGGCGGCTCGTCCGGGTCCGACTACCTCCGCAGCCGTCTCGACCTGCGCTACTTCCCGCTTCTCTGGGAGCTCCGCTCGGTCCTGTGAGACCGCTCTGACACGCGGGTCCCGCCAGGGGTTGGTGGGGCCCCTGTGGAAGCCCTAGGGTCGGGTTGACGGCACAACGACGTGACGTCGCCAGAGCACTTCGAGGTTGATGCTGCGTGCGCACGACGCTGGACGGGAACGCGAACGCCGAACGGGACGACCTGGTCGAGAAGGCCGCTGCCTTCGCCGCGGGTCGCAAGGGCACGGGAGGGCCACCCGGGGAGACCTCGGCGGAGCTGCTCCGCTACTTCTACAGGCACGTCGCCGGCGAGGACATCGCCCAGCGCACCGAGATGGACCTCTACGGCGCGGCGATGAGCCAGTACAAGACCGCGTCGTACCGCCCCCAGGGCACCGCCAACATCCGGGTCTTCACCCCGACCGTCTCCGAGCACGGCTGGTCCGCCGGCGGGCACACGGTCGTCGAGGTGGTCACCGACGACATGCCGTTCCTCGTGGACTCCGTCACCATGGAGCTCAACGAGGAGAGCCGCGAGGTGCACATGGTCGTGCACCCGCAGATCCTGGTCCGCCGCGACATCACCGGCCAGCTCCAGGAGATCCTCACCGGCGACGAGTCGCAGGTCGACCGGGCCGAGCTGCCGCACGACGTCTCGCGCGAGTCCTGGATGCACATCGAGATCGGCCGCGAGTCGAGCCCGGACCAGCGCGAGGAGATCGAGCGTGCGCTCGGCAAGGTGCTGCAGGACGTCCGGGAGGCCGTCGAGGACTGGCCGAAGATGCACCAGCAGGCCCAGCAGATCATCGAGGACCTCGCCGCGAACCCCCCGCCGCTGCCCGCCGAGGAGATCGCCGAGGGCCAGGCCCTGCTGCGCTGGCTGGCCGACACGCACTTCACGTTCCTGGGCTACCGCGAGTATCGCCTCGAGGCGGTCGAGGGCACCGACGACCGGGACGACGTCGCGCTGCGCGCCGTGCCCGGCACCGGGTTCGGCATCCTGCGCTCCGACCAGGACTTGTCCACGTCGTTCGCGAAGCTGCCGCCGCTGGTGCGGGCCAAGGCGCGCGAGAAGACCCTGCTGGTGCTGGCCAAGGCCAACTCCAAGGCGACCGTGCACCGGCCGGTCTACCTCGACTACGTCGGGGTCAAGACGTTCGACGCGAGCGGCGAGGTCGTCGGCGAGCGGCGCTTCCTTGGGCTGTTCTCCTCGGCGGCCTACACGGAGTCGCTGACCCGCATCCCGGTGATCCGGGTCAAGGCCAAGCAGGTCATCGACCAGGCCGGGTTCGCGCCGCTGAGCCACACGGGCAAGGCCCTGATGGACGTGCTAGAGACCTACCCGCGCGACGAGCTCTTCCAGACGCCGATCGAGGAGCTCGTGCCGATCGCGGAGTCGGTGCTGCACACCCGCGAGCGGCGCCAGGTGCGGCTGTTCGTGCGCCGCGACACCTACGGGCGCTACCTCTCGTGCCTGGTCTACCTGCCGCGCGACCGCTACACGACCGCCGTGCGCGAGCGGATCGCCGGCATCCTGAAGAAGCGCCTCGGCGGTGCGTCCCTGGAGTACACCGCCCGCGTCAGCGAGTCGATGCTCGCGCGGCTGCACTTCGTGATCCGGCCCGAGCCCGGCGGCATGATCGGCGACTTCGACCAGGCCGACCTCGAGCGCCGGCTGGCCGAGGCGGCCCGCTCCTGGCGCGACGACTTCGTGGCCGCCGCGCACGCGGAGTACGGCGAGGAGGACGGCGCCCTGCTGGCCAGGAAGTACGCCGACTCGTTCCCGGAGGCCTACAAGGAGGACTACCCGCCGCGGACCGGCGCCGTCGACCTGGGCCGCCTGGAGGGCATCCCGGCCGACGGCGGCCTGGACCTGTCCTTCTACCAGCTGCCCGAGACCGGACCGTCCGAGGCGCGGCTCAAGATCTTCCGCACCGGCTCTCCGATGTCATTGTCCGAGGTGCTCCCGACGCTGTCCTCGATGGGCGTCGAGGTCGTCGACGAGCGGCCCTACGGCCTGGACGGGCTCGAGCGCGAGTCGCACATCTACGACTTCGGGCTGCGCTACCACCGTCCGCTGCCCAGCGCGGCCCGCGAGCTCTTCCAGGACGCGGTCAACGCGGTGTGGGAGGGCGACAACGAGGTCGACGGCTTCAACGCGCTGATCCTCGCGGTCGGCGTGACCTGGCGGCAGGCCACGGTCCTGAGGGCCTATGCGAAGTACATGCGCCAGGGCGGCACCCCCTTCGCCCAGGACTACATCGAGGACGCGCTGCAGCAGAACGTCGACATCACCCGGGCCCTGGTGGCGCTGTTCGAGGCCCGCTTCGACCCGGGCCGCAACGGCGACATCGCGGCCGACGGCGAGACCCGCCGCGCGAAGACCCAGGAGATCGAGGACCGCATCCACCGGGCCCTCGACGACGTCGCCAGCCTCGACCACGACCGGATCCTGCGGTCCTACCTGACGTTCGTCAAGGCGACCCTGCGCACGAACTACTACCAGCTGGACCCCGAGGGCCTCACCAAGTCCTACATCTCGCTGAAGCTGAAGCCCGACGCCATCCCGGACCTGCCGGAGCCGCGTCCCAAGTTCGAGATCTTCGTCTACTCCCCGCGGGTCGAGGGCGTGCACCTGCGCTTCGGGCCGGTGGCCCGTGGCGGCCTGCGCTGGTCGGACCGGCGCGACGACTTCCGCACCGAGGTGCTCGGCCTGGTCAAGGCGCAGATGGTCAAGAACACCGTGATCGTGCCCGTCGGCTCCAAGGGCGGGTTCTTCTGCAAGCAGCTGCCCGACCCGGGGCAGCGCGACCAGTGGATGGCCGAGGGCATCGCCTGCTACAAGACCTTCATCTCCGGGCTGCTCGACATCACCGACAACCTGAAGGGCGAGCAGACCGTCCCTCCGGAGCGCGTCGTGCGCCACGACGCGGACGACTCCTACCTCGTCGTCGCCGCGGACAAGGGCACCGCGACCTTCTCCGACATCGCCAACGGGGTGGCCAAGGACTACGGCTTCTGGCTCGGTGACGCGTTCGCGTCCGGCGGCTCGGTGGGCTACGACCACAAGGCGATGGGCATCACCGCCCGCGGCGCCTGGGAGTCGGTCCGCCGGCACTTCCGCGAGATGGGCGTGGACTGCCAGGTCGAGGAGTTCACCTGCGTCGGCATCGGTGACATGTCCGGCGACGTGTTCGGCAACGGCATGCTGCTCTCCGAGCACACCCGCCTGGTGGCCGCGTTCGACCACCGCGACATCTTCCTCGACCCGGCGCCGGTCGCCGAGACGTCGTACGCCGAGAGGAAGCGGATGTTCGCGCTGTCGCGATCGAGCTGGCAGGACTACGACAAGTCCCTGATCTCCGAAGGGGGCGGCGTCTACTCGCGGTCGTTGAAGTCGATCCCGATCAGCCCACCCGTGCGCGAGGCCCTGTCGCTCAAGGACGACGTGCGGGCCATGACGCCGGCCGAGCTGATGCGCGCGATCCTGCTCTCCCGCGTCGACCTGCTGTGGAACGGCGGCATCGGCACCTACGTCAAGAGCGGCGCGGAGACCGATGCGGAGGTGGGCGACAAGGCCAACGACGCGATCCGGGTCGATGGCGGCGACCTGCGGTGCCGGTGCGTGGGGGAGGGCGGCAACCTCGGGCTCACCCAACGCGGCCGCATCGAGTACGCCCGCTCCGGCGGCCGGATGAACACCGACTTCATCGACAACTCCGCCGGGGTCGACACCTCCGACCACGAGGTGAACATCAAGATCCTGCTCGACCGGGTGGTAGCCAACGGCGACCTCACCGAGAAGCAGCGCAACGACCTGCTCGCCTCGATGACCGAGGAGGTCGGGACGCTGGTGCTGGTCGACAACTACGAGCAGAACCACGCCCTCGCGAACGCCGCCATCCAGGCCCCGCAGCTGCTGCACGTGCACGAGGACTGGATCCGCCGGCTGGAGCGGCAGGGCCGCCTCGACCGCTCCCTCGAGGCGCTGCCGACCCGCAAGACGGTGGCGGCCCGGCACGACCGTCACCAGGGCCTGACCACGCCCGAGCTCTCGGTGCTGCTGGCCTACACCAAGATCGTGCTGGCCGACGAGCTGCTCGCGACCGACATCGCGGACGACCCGTTCCTGCGCAACGACCTGTTCAGCTACTTCCCCACGAAGATGCGGCAGACCTACCGGGACTGGATGGAGACCCACCCGCTGCGCCGCGAGATCATCGTGACCCAGGTGGTCAACGACCTCGTCAACGGTGCGGGCATCACGTTCTTCCACCGGCTGTCGGAGGAGACCGCGGCGACCGCCGACGAGCTCGTGCGGGCGAACTTCGTGGCCCGGGAGATCTTCGGGTCACGGGCGCTGATCGACGAGATCGACTCCTACGACAACAAGATCGACGCGGCGGCCCAGACCCGGATGCGCCTGGAGATGCGCACCCTGGTCGAGCGGGCCTCGCGCTGGCTGATCAACAACCGCCGGCCCCCGATGGACAGCGAGGGCACCGTCGACTTCTTCGGTGTGGTCGCCCAGCAGGTCGTGACCGCGCTGCCCGAGCTGCTCGGGGGCCGCGAGGCCGACGCGTTCCACGCGCGCCGTGACACGCTCATCGAGCAGGGGGTGCCCGAGGACCTCGCCGTGCGCGTGGCGATCCTGCCGCCGGCGTACCAAGCGCTGAACATCGTGGAGACCTCCAAGCGGGATGACGTCGACCCGATCGAGGTCGCCCGCGTTCACTTCGCGTTGGGGGAGCGGCTGGGGTTGTCCACGCTGGTCGCCCGGATCCTCGCACTGCCCCGCGACGACCGGTGGCAGACGATGGCGCGGGCCGCGCTGCGCGACGACCTGCACGCCGTGCACGCCCAGCTCACCGCCCAGGTGCTGGCCGCCACCTCCGCCGACCAGCCGGTGCCCGTGCGGGTCGCCGACTGGGAGGAGGACGACACGGTGGTGGTCGGTCGCGCCGTCGGCACGCTCGACGAGATCTGCTCCGACGACCACGCGGACCTGGCCCGCCTGTCGGTCGGGCTGCGGGTGGTCAGGACCCTGCTGTCGACCCCGTGAGCGCCGTGGCGGGGGAGGCGGCGATCGAGGTCCTCGGACTCGCCAAGCGGTACGGCGACCTGGTCGCGGTCGACGACGTGTCGTTCACGGTCGGGACCGGTGAGTTCTTCGGCATCCTCGGTCCCAACGGCGCCGGCAAAACCACGACGCTGGAGATGATCGAAGGCCTGCGCCGGCCGGACGAGGGCGAGGTCCGGCTGCTCGGCGAACCAACCTGGCCTCGCAACCCGCGCCTGCTGCCCCGCATCGGTGTGCAGCTCCAGGCCTCCGCGTTCTTCGAGCGGCTCACCGCCCGCGAGCAGATCCGCACCTTCGCCGCCCTGTACGACGTGGGCCCTACGCGCGCCGACGAGTGGCTCGAGCAGGTCGGCCTCACCGAGAAGGCCGGCACCCGCACCGAGAAGCTGTCGGGCGGCCAGCTGCAACGGCTCGCGATCGCCTGCGCCCTGGTGCACGACCCCGAAGTCGTGTTCC
Source organism: Nocardioidaceae bacterium (assembly GCA_039915665.1). GTDB lineage: Bacteria > Actinomycetota > Actinomycetes > Propionibacteriales > Nocardioidaceae > Nocardioides_B. Next base: position 28,471 of record JBDSMW010000009.1, on the reverse strand, counting down.
TCGACGAGCCGACCGCCGCGATCGACCCACAAGCCCGTCGCAACCTGTGGGACCTGCTCCGCTCCCTCAACGACGCCGGCCGGACCGTCGTGCTCACCACGCACTACATGGACGAGGCCGAGGCGCTGTGCGACCGCGTCGCGATCATGGACCGCGGCCGGGTGCTCCAGCTCGACTCACCTGCGGCCCTGGTCCGTGGGCTCGACGCCCCGGTGCGCATCTCGGTCGCGCCGCAGCTGCTGCCGGTCGAGGACGCCGAGCGGATCACCGGCGTCGAAGCGGTGGAGCACGACGGCTCGGCGGTGGTGCTCACCACCCGCGTGCCGTCCACGGTGCTCACCCGGCTGGCCGAGCTGGAGGTCCTGGAGGGCCTGGCGGTCAAGGCGGCCACCCTGGAGGACGTGTTCCTCGACCTCACCGGCCGCGAGTACCGCGCATGACCGCAGCTGCGGCATGACCGCGTTCCGCGCCGTCGCGCTGGCCATCGTCAAGGGCTTCCTGCGCGACAAGATGTCGATGTTCTTCGCGGTCGTCTTCCCGCTGATGTTCCTGGTGCTGTTCGGCGGCGTCTTCAACTACGAGTCCAGCCCCAAGATCGACCTCGTCGAGGTCGGCGACGTCGCCCTTGTCGACGGGCTCTCGGCCGGGGCGAAGGACGCCTTCGACCAGACCTTCGCCGTCACGCACGCCGCCTCGCTCGACGCGGCCGTGGCCACGGTCCGCAAGGGCGACGCCGACGCCGCGATCGAGATGAGCGGAGACACGCTCGTCGCGCACTACACGCAGACCGACCAGGTCAAGGCGGCGATCACCCAGGGCACCCTCGACGCCTTCGTCAACGGCGCCAACCAGGACGCGTCGGGACAGCCGCCCCGCTACACGTTCCGCACCGAGCGGGTCGAGGACAAGTCGCTGAAGGCCATCCAGTTCGTCACGCCGGGCCTGCTCGGCTGGGCGGTGGCGATGAGCGCCGCCTTCGGAGCGGCCGCGACCCTGCAGGGCTGGCGCAACAGCAAGCTGCTGCGACGGCTGCAGCTGTCCCCGGTGTCGGCCCGCACCGTCGTCAGCGCCCGGGTCGTGGTCACCGTGCTCATCGCCCTTCTGCAGATGGCGATCTTCGTCGGACTCGGGATGAGCGCCTTCGGGCTCCAGCTGACCGGCTCCTGGTGGATGGCGATCCCGTTGCTGGTCGCCGGCACCCTTTCGTTCATGTCCCTCGGGCTGTTGGCCGGTGCGCTGGCCAAGACCCAGGAGGGCGCGGTCAACCTGGCCAACTTCCTGGTGCTGCCGATGGCCTTCCTGTCCGGGTCGTTCTTCCCGCTCGAGGGCTCGCCCGACTGGCTGCAGATCGTCTCCAAGCTGATGCCGCTTCGGCACCTCAACGACGGGATGCTCGACGTGATGGTGCGGGGCCAGGGGCCTGGCGCGGCGTTGGCCCCGATCGGCATCCTGCTCGCCTTCGCCGCGGTGGTCACCCTGATCGCCGTACGCCTGTTCCGCTGGGAAGCGGACTAGGTACGACGACCAAGGAGGGCCTCAGGCGGAGACCTGGTCCAGGAGTTCGTCCGGCTCGTGCTGCTCGACGCGCTCGGTCCGGTCGACCTTGGTCACCGCGAGGAACACGACGAGGACCAGGATCACCACGAGGAAGATCACGCTGGTCCGCGTCGTGCCCAGTCCGAGACCGCCGGCCTTTCTTGGCCCGCGACATGCTGTCGCCGACCGGGCGCCGAGCGGGCGGGTCAGGATGTAGGCCAGCCAGAACGCGAGCACCGCGTTGAGCTTGAGGAAGAAGTGCGCGGCCGTGATGAGCGCGATGATCACCGCGACGATCACGACGGTCGGCCAGTGGCCCACGCCCTTCTGCTCGTCGAACAGGTCACCGGCCGACGTGCCGAGGGCGAACGTGAAGAGGATCGTCAGCCAGTAGAACGTCTCGCGGCGGGTGGTCCCGATCGTGTGGATCGAAAAGGGTGCGCTCGCTGCCGAACCAGGCCGCGAACGTGATCGCGAGCAGGATCGCGAAGGTGATCGTCGAGGTCTGCAGCGGCACGCCAATGTCGGCGACCGGCTTGTTGCTCAGCAACGTGCCGACCACGCTGATCAGCACCACGGCCTGCCAGCAGACGCCGGGGACGTACCTCCGCGCCCGGAACTGGAAGACCAGAGCCACGATCAGGGCGGCGGTCATCAGGATGGCGGTGTTGTCCGGCCCGAACCCCGACGTGTCCTTGAGATAGTCGGCGAAGGTCTCCCCGACCGTGGTGCACAGGATCGTGATCAACCAGAGAAGTAGAGGGTGACTTCGCGGACCTGCCAGCAACCTGACCGCTCGACTCAGGCAGGGTTCAGGCTCGCGGGATCGTGACCACGAAGTGGCCGTGGTCACCGTCGCGTTGATCGACCTCACCACCTATGGAGTGCGCGAGCCGGCGGGAGAGGGCGAGGCCGAGCCCCGACCCGTCCGGCTCGGTCGAGTGCCCCGGCTCGAAGATCCGGTCGCGGTGCTCCTGGTCCACCCCGTCCCCGTCGTCCTCGACGTGCAGCAGAACCTGGCGGGCATCCTCGGTGACGTGCACCCGCACGCGGTGGGTGGCGTGCCTGACGGCGTTGTCCAGGACGGGTACGACGGCGGCCGCGACGACCCGGAGCGGCGCCGCGAGCTGGAGGTCCTCGGCGGCGGCGTCGGTGGTGACCTGGACGTCCACACCGGTCGGCGCGTGCGCGCGGACCTGGGCGAGCACGTCCCCCAGCGAGCAACGGGCCTCGTCGGCGTGGGTCGAGCGGGCCAGCGAGAGCATCGTGTCGATCGACGCGGTCATCCGGTCGGTGGCCGCGACGATGGCCTCCAGGGCGACATCGGGGACGGAGTCCGCGTCGGACTGCAGCAGGGCCAGCTGCGCCTCAGACCGGATCACGGTCAGGGGCGTCCTGAGCTCGTGGGCGACCTCGTCGGTGAGCCGGCGCTCGGTCACGATGGCCTGCGCGATCCGGTCGAGCATCCGGTCCAGGGTGTCCGCGAGCTCGGTCAGCTCGTCGCGCGGGGCGCCGAGCTCGAAGCGCCCCGAGAGGTCGTGCTCCCGCCAGTCGTCGGCCGCCCGCGCCATCCGCCGCACCTGGGCCAGCGCGTAGCCGGAGGCGGCCCAGGCAGCGGCCCCGGCCCCCAGGACGGCGAGCGCCCCGAGCACCAGGCTGAGCAGCAGACCGCGCCGCTCGGACGACTCGTAGGGCATCAGGTCCAGGGCCGCGACGACCACCGCGCCAGGCGTTCCGTCGGGGCGCGCCACCGGCCGGGACAGCAGCCGGTAGCCGCCGCCGACGAGCCGTTCACCCGCCTTCATCGACGTGGCCAGGGAGGCGACATCGGGCCGTAGACGACGGGGCGGGTCCCCGCCGTCGATCCGGTGGCGGCCGGTGTCGAAGATCCAGACGTTCTGGTCGAGCGAGTCGGCCGGCGTCTCCAGCACCCGCGGCACGCCGCCCGAGCGGAAACGCACCGTGGCCGCAGCCGCGTCGGCCCGGTCGCGCAGCGCGGCCAACGACTCCTGCGACGACTGGTGGGCCAGCAGCAGCTGCAGCCCGACGACCAGCACGGTCACCGCGAGCAGGGCGGTGACGATGGTGATGGCGACGAGCCGACCCCGCAGGCCGAGCCGGCTGACCGTCAGCGCCACACGTACCCCACGCCGCGCACGGTCTCGATGGACCGTTCCACGCCGCCCAGGTCCTCGAGCTTGCGCCGCAGACGGGCCATGTAGGAGTCGAGGGTGTTGTCGTGCACGGCGGCGCCCATCGGCCAGCCTGCGGCGATCAGCCCGTGCCGGCGTACGACGTGCTCGGGACTGGCCAGCAGCTTGGCCAGCAGCCGGAACTCCGTCGGGGTCAGCGGGACCGTCCTGCCGCCGACGGTCACCGCGTGCCTCGCCGGGTCGAGGTGCAATCCCTCGGACGGGCCGGCGGGCGCCACAGCGCGACGGGCCAGCGCGGCGATCCGGACCAGCAGCTCCGGGAGCTCGAACGGCTTGGTCAGGTAGTCGTCGGCGCCGGACTCGAACCCGGCGACCTTGTCGTGCACACCGTCGCGGGCGGTCAGGAACAGCACGGGTGCGGTGAGACCGCCGGCTCGCAGGGCGAGGCACACGTCACGACCGTCGCTGTCGGGCAGGCCGATGTCGAGGATGACCACGTCGGGACGGGCCGCCGGGAAGGTCCGCAACGCCTCGGCCCCCGTGTGGGCGACGACCACGTCGTGCCCGGCCGTCTTGACGGACCGGGTCAGCACGGACCGCAGGGCGGCGTCGTCCTCGCACACCGCGACAGTCACCACCCCGCGAACGATAGCCGGGGAAGTACGGCACACTCGGCACATGAGCACTCCCGAGGAGCTGACCGCCGCCGAGCGCGCCGTACTGGGCCACCTCGACGAGGCCGTGCTGGTTGAGTCGCTGATGGAGCTCGTGCGGATCCCGAGCATGGGCGGCACCGACGCCGAGGTCGAGGTGCAGGAGCACGCCGCCGCGATGCTGCGTGACCTGGACACCGACGTCGACCGGTGGGACATCGACCTGGCCGAGCTCATGGAGGACCCCTGGTTCCCCGGCGTCGAGGTGTCTCGCGAGCAGGCCGTCGGCGTGGTGGGCGTGACCGCCGGCGAGGGCATGCCCGGCCTCGTGCTGCAGGGTCACCTAGACGTCGTACCCCCGGGCGACCCGGACAACTGGCTCGGCTCGAACCCCTTCTCCGCGGAGATCCGCGAGGGCGCCATGTTCGGCCGCGGCACCTGCGACATGAAGGCGGGCGCGGCCGCCAACCTGGCCGTGGCGCGCACGCTGCAGGCCGCGGGCGTCCGGCTCGAGCGGCCGCTGGCGCTGCACTTCGTGGTCGGGGAGGAGGACGGCGGCCTCGGGGCGTTCGCGACCCTGCGCCGCGGGCACATCGGTGAGGCCGCGGTGATCACCGAGCCGACCAGCGCCAAGATCCTCACCGCGACCGCCGGGGCCCTGACCTTCCGCCTCGAGGTGGCCGGCCGGTCCGCTCACGGCAGCATGCGCAAGGAGGGCGTGAGCGCGTTCGAGATGTTCTTGCCGATCCACGCGGCCCTGCTCGACTTCGAGGCCGAGCGCAACCGTGACCCCGACCCGCTGTTCGTCGGCGAGGTCCCCTACGCGCTCTCGGTCGGCATGGTCACCGCGGGCGAGTGGTCGAGCAACGTGCCGGACCGGCTGGTCGCCGAGGGCCGCTTCGGCGTCCAGATCGGGGAGGATCCCCGGCTGGCGCGGGCCCGGTTCGAGGACGTCGTCAACGAGGTCGCCGTCAAGGACCCGTGGCTGCGCGAGAACCGACCGATCGTGACCTGGCCCGGCGGCCAGTTCGCCAGCGGCAGCACGGACTCCGACCATCCGCTGATCGGCGAGATGTCCTCGGCAGTGGCGTCAACGGGCGGTGCCCACCCGCCGCTGGCGGCCGGGGTCTACGGCAGCGACCTGCGGCTCTACACCGGCATCGGCGGCATCCCGACCCTGCACTACGGACCCGGCGACATCGCCGACGCGCACGCACCGCTCGAGAAGGTCGACCTCGACCAGCTCGTACAGGTGACGCGCGCGCTGACGGTGCTGGCCCTGCGCCGCTGCGGCGTAGCCGGCTGAGCCTCCTCCGACGTCGGATGGTTATGAGTGACCCCTGGGTCACTTTCCGTCACCGTTGTCGGAGGAACCGGACCCTCAGGGAGCTCGGGGAGCCGGTGGACGGATCGCCCGGCCCAGCAGGAAAATGCCGACGAGCGACGCCGGGTCAATCGGGCCCGCCACCACGGTCGAGAGCACCAGCGCGGAGACGCCGGCACTGGCGAGGCCGAGAGCGAACTGTCTGCGAGGTGACCGGGCCTAGCTGGCCTTCTTCGCGGCGGCCTTCTTGGTCGTCTTCTTCGCGGTCTTCTTGGCCGGCGCCTTCTTGGCGGCGGCCTTCTTCGCCGTCTTCTTCGCCGACTTGTCCTCGTCCGCGGACTCGGTCGTGACCGTCGGCTTCTCGCCGCGCGAGGTCTTGGCCGCGTCGACGGAGCGCTGCAGGGCCGCGAGCAGGTCGACGACCTCGCCGGTGGACTTCTTCGGCTGCTCGGGCGCCTTGACCTCACCGCCTTCGAGCTTGGCCGTCACCAGGGCCTCGATGGCGTTGGCGTAGTCGTCGTCGTAGTCCGACGCGTCGTAGTCGCCCGCGAGCGTGTCGACGAGCAGCTTGGCCATCTTGAGCTCGTTCTTGGACGCAGCGTGCTCGGTGGCGTCGAGGCCGGCGAAGTCGGGCTTGCGGACCTCGTCGGGCCAGAGCATCGTCTGCATCACGATCACGTCGTCGCGGACGCGCAGCACAGCGGTGGTCATCCGGGTGCGGATCGAGACCGTCACGACCGCGACCCGGTCGGCGTCCTTGAGCGCCTCGCGCAGCAGGGCGTAGGGCTTCGCGGCCGTCTTGTCCGGCTCGAGGTAGTAGGACTTCTCCAGCCACAGCGGGTCGATCTGCCCGGTCGGCACGAACTTCTCCACCGAGATCTCGCGGCTGCTGCTCGCGGGCAGCTCGGCGAAGTCGTCGTCGTCGAGGATGACCATCTGGCCGTCCTCGGTCTCGTAGCCCTTGGCGATGTCGGCGTAGGCCACCTCCTCGCCGTCGATGCTGCAGACGCGTTGGTACTTGATCCGGCCGCCGTCCTTGGCGTGCACCTGACGGAAAGAGATGTCATGGCTCTCCGTGGCGGCGTACAGCTTCACCGGCACGCTCACCAGTCCGAACGACACCGCGCCTTTCCAGATGGCACGCATGGGCAGCTCCTGATCACGAGTACGACGGCGGACTCGGGCGTCCTGTACCCATCATGGCGCAGGTCACCGACACGGCACAGACCACGCCTCGCGTCGAACGTCACGATCGGCACCTCTCGGTGGCCTACCGGGGTGCCGAACGTGACACTCGGCGCGGCCCGTGCGACAGGATGGAGTCATGCGTCCGATGCTCGCCACCAAGGGCACCCACGTGCCGACGGGCGACCAGTGGCTGCACGAGGTCAAGTGGGACGGCATGCGCGTGCTCGTGGACGTGTCGTCGGACGGCGTGCTGCACATCCGCTCTCGCAACGAGAAGGACGTGCGGGTCTCCTTCCCCGAGCTGCACGGCCTGGCCGACTTCGGGCGTGACGTGCTGCTGGACGGCGAGGTCGTCGCGTTCCTCGACGGCATCCCGACCTTCGGCGCGCTCGCCGACCGGATCCACGTGACTCAGGCTCGGCGCGCGGCGCTTCTTGCGGAGTCAAATCCCGTGACCCTGCTGGTGTTCGACCTGCTGCGGCTCGACGGGGAGGACCTCATCGGTCGGCCGTTGAGCGAGCGGCGCGAGATCCTCGAAGGCCTCGGCCTGCTCGACGTGCACTGGCAGGTGCCGGCGACGTACGACGACGGGCCGATGCTGCTCGAGGCCACCGCCGCCCAGAAGCTCGAGGGTATCGTCAGCAAGAAGCGGGCGTCGGTCTACCGCCCCGGACTGCGGTCGGCTGACTGGCTGAAGTTCCCGCACCGCAACCTCGGGTCGTACGTCGTGGGGGGGTGGCGCCACGAGACGGACAGCACCACCCGGATCGGGGCAGTCCTGGTGGGCGAGCCGATCGACGGCGGGCTGGTCTACCGGGGCCGGGTCGGGTCCGGCCTCGCCGGCAAGGAGGGCCAGCGTCTGCTCGGGGTGCTCGAGCCGCTGCTGGCCGACGCAAGCCCGTTCGCGGACGACGTGCCCAAGGTCGACGCCCTCGGCACCGTCTGGGTGCGGCCCGAGGTCGTGGTCGATATCGCGGCGCTCGGGATGACCCCGGCGAAACGGCTGCGGCAGCCGGCCTACCGCGGCATCCGCAAGGACCTGACGCCCGACGACCTGGAGGGTGGCGATGGCTGAGAAGCAGGCCGACGAGGTGATGGTCGAGGTCGCCGGGCGGACGATCAAGATCAGCAACCTGGCCAAGGTGATGTACCCGACCACGGGCACCACCAAGGGCGAGGTGCTCAACTACTACGCGCGCGTCTCCGGCGTCCTGCTGCCGCACCTGGCGGACCGCGCGGTGACCCGGATCCGCTGGCCGCACGGCACCGGCGACCTGCAGTTCTTCGAGAAGAACCTGCCGTCCGGTGCGCCGAAGTGGCTGCACTCGGTCACCGTCCCGTCGACCGGCTCGCGAGGCGGAGGCGACACGATCAGCTACCCGGTCATCGACGACCTCGCTGAGCTGACCTACTTCGCCAACCTGGCCTCGCTCGAGCTGCACGTTCACCAGTGGACGGTCGGGAAGAACGGGCAGCCCAAGAAGCCCAACCGGATGGTCATCGACCTCGACCCCGGCCACCCCGCAGGACTGCAGGAGTGCTGCGAGGTCGCCCTGCTGGTGCGCGAAAAGCTCGAGGAGCGCGGCCTCGCAGCGGCGCCGGTGACGTCGGGCAGCAAGGGCCTGCACATGTACGCCGCACTGCCCGGCAGGCTCCATGCCGACGAGGTCCGCGACCAGGCCCAGGAGATCGCGCAGGAGCTCGCTGCGGAGAACCCGAAGCTGGTGGTCTGGAAGATGACCAAGTCGCTGCGCGGCGGCAAGGTGTTCCTGGACTGGAGCCAGAACACCGGCGCGAAGACCACCATCTCGCCGTACTCCCTGCGCGGCCGCGACCGGCCGTACGTCGCGGCGCCGCGGACCTGGCAGGAGATCGAGGACGGTGCCGGCGAGGGGCTCGGCCAGCTCGAGATGGACGACGTCCTGGCCCGGATCGACGAGGACGGCGACATCTTCGGGGACCTGCTCGGCGGCGGCTGAACGACCCCGTTAAACACGAAGCCCGCCGCTCCCGAGAGACGGCGGCGAGTCGCTGTGCGCTGGTGCCCGTGCCGTCAGGATGCCCCGACGCCGACGGGCGAAACCCGCACGGACCCCTAACGAGCCAGGCCGGCATGGGTTATGTGTGCGCCCGGGGATAGCCCAGATGGGTCAGATGACTCTCCAGCGCAACCCTGCATAGCGGGAATTCGTCACGGGGTGGGTGACAATCGCTCAAATCGGTCGCCGGAACCCCGATTGACCATGGAATCCGTCGTCTGGTTGCTGACATACTCCCCGCATGTCGGTGGCCATCTCCCTCCGTGGGCTGCGCAAGGCGTTCGGCCCGGTCACCGCGGTGGCCGGCGTCGACCTAGACATCCTCGACGGGGAGTTCTTCTCGATGCTCGGGCCGTCCGGTTCGGGCAAGACCACGGTGCTCCGGATGATCGCCGGCTTCGAGACGCCGACCGGAGGCACGATCGTGCTGGGTGGAGTCGACGTGACCGACCGGCCACCGTTCGCGCGCGACGTCAACACGGTGTTCCAGGACTACGCGCTGTTCCCGCACATGAACGTGCAGCAGAACGTTGAGTACGGCCTCCGCGTCAAGAAGGTCTCCCGGTCCGAGTGCCGCTCGCGTGCCCTCGAGGCGTTGGAGACCGTGCGGCTGACCGGGTTCGCCGAGCGCAGTCCGCACCAGCTCTCCGGCGGCCAGCGGCAGCGCGTGGCGCTCGCCCGCGCGCTGGTCAACCGGCCCAAGGTGCTGCTGCTCGACGAGCCCCTCGGCGCCCTCGACCTCAAGCTGCGCCGCGAGATGCAGATCGAGCTCAAGCAGATGCAGCGCGAGCTCGGCATCACCTTCGTCTTCGTCACCCACGACCAGGAGGAGGCGCTGACGATGAGCGACCGGATCGCGGTCTTCCGCGACGGACTCGTCGAGCAGGTGGCCACCCCCGTCGAGCTCTACGAGGAGCCCGCCACCCCTTTCGTCGCCGGCTTCGTCGGCACGTCCAACCTGCTCGAGGGCGAGGTCGCCCAGATCGTGCTCGGCGTCCCCGGGCCGGTCAGCATCAGGCCGGAGAAGATCACCCTCACGCCCGGGCGGCACGAGAGTGCGGCCGAGGACCACCGGTGCGTCACGACCGGGGTGGTGAGCGAGGTCGTCTACCTCGGCGCCTCCACGCACTCCGTGGTCGAGCTCGACGCCGGCGGGCGGCTGACCGTGCTGCAGCAGAACCTCGAGAGCTCGCTGACCCACGCGCTCGGCCGCCGGGGGGAGCCGGTCACCTTGTCCTGGCAACGCGCGCACGTCGTTTCTCTCGGAGCACCCACCACCTCGTCCCTCGCGACAGCGTCGGACGGTCATCCCCACGAGGAGACACCATGAAGAAGACACTGACGATCGCCGCGTCGCTCGTGCTGGCCTTCGGGGCGGCGGCGTGCGGGACGTCGAGCGGCGACGGGTCCAGCTCGCAGAGCTCGGGCGGCGCGGGTGCGGGGACGTTCACCCCTCCCGACGTACCCATGAAGAAGACGCTGGGCGCGATGGAGGGCGAGGTCAACATCCTGGCCTGGCCCGGCTACGCCGAGGACGGCACCAACGACAAGACCATCGACTGGGTCACGCCGTTCGAGAAGCAGTCCGGCTGCCAGGCCAACGTGAAGTACTTCGGCACCTCCGACGAGGCGCTCAACCTGATGAAGACCGGGGAGTACGACGTCGTGTCCGCCTCGGGCGACGCGTCGCTGCGGCTGGTCGCCTCCGGGGACGCGGCGCCGGTGAACACCGACCTGATCAAGAGCTACGCGGACATCCAGCCTTTCCTCAAGGACAAGGCGTGGAACTCCGTCGACGGTCAGATGTACGGCATCCCGCAGGGCTGGGGCGCCAACCTGCTGATGTGGCGCACCGACAAGGTGAAGCCGGCGCCGACCGGGTGGGACGCGGTGTTCGGCAAGAACTCGCCGTACGCCGGCAAGATCACCGCCTACGACTCTCCGATCTACATCGCCGACGCCGCGCTCTACCTGATGAACACCCAGCCGGACCTCGGGATCAAGAACCCCTACGCGCTCGACCAGAAGCAGCTCGACGCGTCGGTGGCCCTGCTCAAGCAGCAGCGCCCGCAGGTGTCGGAGTACTGGTCGGACTACCTCAAGGAGCAGCAGGCCTTCACCAGCGGGGACACGGTCCTGGGCACCACCTGGCAGTTCATCGCCAACCTCGCGGACGCCGACAAGGTGCCGGTGAAGACGATCTTCCCGAGCGACGGATCGACCGGCTGGTCGGACACCTGGATGGTCAGCTCGCAGTCGAAGAACTCCAACTGTGCCTACGCGTGGATGGACTACATCGCCGGGCCGGACGCCAACGCGCAGTCCGCGGAGTACTTCGGTGAGGCGCCCGCCAACGCCAAGGCCTGCGACCTCACGGCGGACAAGTCGTTCTGCGACACCTACCACGCCGCCGACCAGGCGTACGCCGACAAGATCTGGTACTGGACCACGCCGATCACGCAGTGCATCGACGGCCGCAAGAGCGGTTCCTGCACCGACTACGGCCAGTGGACCCAGGCCTGGACCGAGATCAAGGGCTGAGGGTTTGGCCGTCACGTCTGGACTGCTGCACCGCCGACCGGGGCTCCGGGTCGGCCTGCTGCTCGCGCCGCCGATGCTGTGGCTCGGCGTGGCCTACCTGGGTGCGCTGGCGGCCCTGTTCGTGACCGCGTTCTGGGGTCAGAACAGCTTCACCGGCGACGTGGAGCGGACCTGGACGCTCGACAACTTCCACGACCTGCTCACCATCGGCGTCTACCGCACGGTCACCCTGCGCACGTTGGGGATCGCGGTGCTCGTGACGGTCGTGGACGCCGCGATCGCGTTCCCCGTCGCGCTGTTCATGGCCAAGGTCGCGTCGCGACGCACTCAGCGCGTCCTGGTGATCGCGGTGCTGATGCCCTTGTGGGCGTCGTACCTCGTCAAGGCCTACGCCTGGCGCGGGATGCTCGGCAACGGGGGACTGGTGTCGTGGGTGGCGAAGCCGTTCGGGCTGGACACCCCGGGCTACGGTCTGACCGCGCTGATCATCACGCTCTCCTACCTGTGGCTGCCCTACATGATCCTGCCCATCTACGCCGGTCTCGAGCGGCTGCCCGGCTCCCTGCTGGAGGCCTCGGCCGATCTGGGTGCCCGCAGCTCCACGACGCTGCGTCGGGTGGTGCTGCCGACGGTGTTCCCCGCCGTGGTGGCCGGGTCCATCTTCACGTTCTCGCTGACGATGGGTGACTACATCGCGGTGAAGATCGTCGGGGGCGCCAACCAGATGCTCGGCAACGTGGTCTACGACAACGTCGGCGCGGCCAACAACCTGCCCTTCGCGGCGGCCGTCGCGACGGTCCCCGTCGTCGTGATGCTGGTCTACCTGGCCGCCGTACGACGGACGGGGGCGCTGGAGAACCTATGACGCTCTCGAGAGGTCTTCGCCGGCTGCTGCTCGCGATCACGTCCGTCGCGCTGGTGCTGATCTACGCCCCGTTGGCGCTGGTCGTCCTCAACTCGTTCAACACCAACAAGTCGTTCGGGTGGCCTCCGAGCGGTCTCACGTTGAAGTGGTGGAAGGCGGCTGCCGGTTCCGACGGGGCTCGCGCCGCGCTGCTGGTCAGCGTCGAGGTGGCCGTCCTGGCCACCGTGATCTCGCTGGTGCTCGGCACGATGGCGGCACTCGCCCTGCAGCGCTACCGGTTCTTCGGGCGCAGCGGTGTCTCGCTCCTGATCATCTTGCCGATCGCGCTGCCCGGCATCGTCACGGGCATCGCGCTCAACAACGCGTTCCGCACGGTCTTCGGTCTGCAGCTCGGGTTCATCACGATCGTGGTCGCGCACGCGACGTTCTGCATCGTGACCGTGTTCAACAACGTGCAGGCCCGGCTGCGACGGCTCGGCGGCAACCTGGAGGAGGCGTCGATGGACCTCGGCGCGGGCACCTTCACGACCTTCCGGCTGGTGACGTTCCCGTTGCTGCGCTCGGCCCTGCTCGCCGGCGGGCTTCTCGCGTTCGCCTTGTCCTTCGACGAGATCATCGTGACCACGTTCACCGCAGGGGCCCGCGAGGAGACCTTGCCGCTGTGGATATTCAACAACCTCTTCCGGCCCAACCAGGCCCCCGTCGTCAACGTCGTCGCGGCCGTCCTGATCGTGGCCTCGATCATCCCGATCTGGCTGGCGCAACGGCTGTCCGGCTCCCAGAACGAAGGGCTCACCGGAGCCCGTTGACGTCCCACTGGTCACAGTCGTGGCCTGTCGTCGCAGGTTGTGCACAGATCCGTGACGTGGCCTTCCCATCCGAGTTGTCCCAAATGCATACTCCGGACACGGAGTGAAACTGGCCGCTGAGCAGCACTTCTCGGGATCTCGGGGGATTCATGAGCCTGACCTACGCCGACGCGCACGGCGACCTGATCGAGTTGCTCGACGCCCAATTGCGCGTCGCCGTGCGGGCCGAGGCGGTCGACCCGCAGCGCGACACCGGTGTCGTCCGCCGGCTGGCCGAACGCGTCGTCAGCGACCACGACCAGCGCAGCCTGACGGGCGCCGTCCTGCCGGTCGGCGACCAGGACGCGGTGGTGGAGGAGCTCGTGGCCCGGGTGTCCGGGTTCGGCGCGCTGCAGCGCTACCTCGACGACCCGACCGTCGAGGAGGTCTGGATCAACGACCCGAGCCGAGTGTTCGTGGCCCGCGGCGGTCGGCACGAGCTGACGTCGACGATCCTGAACGCCGCGCAGGTGCAGGAGCTCGTCGAGCGGATGCTGAAGTCCAGCGGGCGCCGGGTCGACCTGTCCCAGCCGTTCGTCGACGCGATGCTCCCGGAGGGACACCGGCTGCACGTGGTGCTCGAGGGCATCTCGCGCGGCTTCTCGGCCGTCAACATCCGCAAGTTCGTCGTCCGCGCGGCCAAGCTGCACGACCTCGTCGGCCTGGGCAGCCTGACCGAGCCGGCGGCCGCGTTCCTGGACGCGTCGGTGCGAGCGGGCCTGAACATCGTCGTCGCCGGCTCGACCCAGGCGGGCAAGACCACGATGCTGAACTGCCTGGCGGCGAGCATCCCTGGCCGGGACCGGGTCGTCTCCGTTGAGGAGGTCTTCGAGCTTCGGTTCAGCCACCCGGACTGGGTCGCGCTGCAGACCCGGCAGCGCGGGCTCGAGGGCACCGGTGAGATCAAGCTGCGCGACCTCGTCAAGGAGAGCTTGCGGATGCGGCCGTCGCGGGTGATCGTCGGCGAGGTGCGTGCCGAGGAGTGCCTCGACTTGCTGCTGGCGCTCAACGCGGGGCTGCCGGGCATGGCGTCGCTGCACGCCAATAGCGCCCGCGAGGCCCTGGTCAAGATGTGCACCCTGCCGCTGCTCGCGGGCGAGAACATCTCGGCGCGCTTCGTCGTCCCGACCGTCGCGTCGTCGGTGGACCTCGTGGTCCACCTCGGCATCGACGTCGACGGTGTTCGCCGGGTGGAGGAGATCGTCGCGGTCCCCGGACGGGTCGAGAACGACGTCATCGAGACCGAGCCGATCTTCGTGCGTCAGCACGAACGCCTCGGGCGCACGCAGGGGATGCCGCCCCGACCGGAACGCTACGAGCGGGTCGGCGTGGACGTGCGCGCGCTGCTCAACGGCGAGGCCTGACGTGGGTGCCGTCCTCGGCCTCGGCGTCGGTGTCGGGCTGGTGCTGGTCTGGCTCGCCGTCACCTCGCCACCGGCTACCGCCGACCGGGGGGAGAGCACCGGCCGCCTCCGCGACCTGCTCGACCGCGCGGGACTCGCGGGCACGACCGTCGGTGGCGTGTGGACCGTGTGCGCGATCAGTGCCGCCGTCGCCTTCGTGGCCATCCAGGTCGTGTCCCGGACGGTTCCCGTGGCCCTGGCGTTCGGTCTGATGGCCGGCTACCTCCCGCTCGCGACGCTCGCCGGCCGGGCCCGACGGCGCCAGCGCGAGCTCGCCGAGGTGTGGCCGGAGGCGGTCGACAACCTCGCGAGCGCGGTGCGGGCCGGGCTGTCGCTCCCGGAGGCGCTGACCCAGCTCGGTCACCGCGGACCGGAGCCGCTTCGCGAGCCGTTCCTCGCGTTCGGCGCGGACTACCAGGTGACCGGCCGGTTCACCGACAGCCTCGACCGGCTCAAGGTGCGGCTCTCCGACCCGGTCGGCGACCGGGTGGTGGAGGGACTCCGGATCGCCCGTGAGGTGGGCGGCGGCGAGCTGGGCAGCCTGCTGCGCAACCTGTCCGGCTTCCTGCGTGAGGACGCCCGGACGCGGTCCGAGCTGGAGGCGCGGCAGGCCTGGACGGTCAACGGGGCCCGGCTCGCGGTCGCGGCGCCGTGGCTGGTGCTGCTGATGCTCTGCTTCCAACGTGAGGTGATCGCCCGCTACGCTTCGCCGGCCGGAGTCGTGGTGCTCGCCATCGGTGGCGGCCTCTGCTTGGTGGCCTACCGCGCGATGGTGCGGATCGGCCGGCTGCCGACCGAGCGGCGGGTGCTCTCGTGACGCTCGCGGCGTGGGGAGCCCTGACCGGCACGGGGGTCGGTCTCGGCCTGGTGCTGGTCGTCAGCCGCGTGCTCGTCCTGCGCAGACCCCAGCTCGACGTACGCGTGCTGCCCTACGTCCGCGACCTGCCGCAGACCGACCGGCCCATGGCGGCGCCCACATCCCAGCCCGGACCCTTCGTTGCGCTGTTCGGCCCGGTGCTGACCTCCGCGGCCCAGGCCTTGGAGCGGGTGCTCGGCGGCAACGCCTCGATCCGCCGACGCCTCGAACGGGCCGGCCTGGCGATGACCGTCCACGACCTCCGCGTCGAGCAGGTGCTCTGGGGGCTGGTCGGTTTCGGCGCGACAGCGGCGCTCTCCGTGCTGGTCGCGCTGCGTTCGCCCGGTCGCACCGTGCCCCTGCTCGTGCTCTGCGCGGTGGCGTTCGCTGCCGGCGTGCTGCTGCGCGAGAACCGGCTGACCGCCCAGGTGACAGAGCGGGAGCGGCGCATCCTGGCCGAGTTCCCCACGGTCGCCGAGCTGCTTGCCCTGTCCGTCGGAGCCGGCGAGGGCCCGGTCGCCGCCCTCGACCGGGTGGTGTCCCGGTCCCGCGGCGAGCTGTCCGCCGAGCTCGGCGCGGTGCTGGCCGACATCCGCACGGGTACGCCGGTAGGCGCGGCCCTCGACGCGCTGGCCCGACGGTCGGGGCTGCCCGTGGTGGCCAGGTTCGCCGAAGGCATGGCGGTGGCGATCGAGCGCGGCACCCCGCTGGCCGGCGTGCTCCACGCGCAGGCGGCCGACGTGCGCGAGGCCGGCCGCCGGGCGCTGATCGAGTCGGGAGCCCGCAAGGAGATCGCGATGATGGTCCCCGTCGTGTTCCTCGTGCTCCCGGTGACCGTGTTGTTCGCGTTCTGGCCGGGCGTGGTCGGTCTGCACCTGGTGACCCCCTGATGACCCGCACACAGATTGGACCGACATGAGAATCCTGCTGCTGCTCGCTACCTACGCCCTGCGAATGCACCACCGGGCCCGACGAGACGAACGGGGTGACGTGCCCGGCTGGGTGCTGATCACCGTGATGACGGCGGGTCTGGTCGCCGCCCTCTGGGCGATCGCTGGACCCGAGCTGAGCCAGATGCTGCGCGACGCCCTGCGGTCCGTGCGCGGCTGAGCGTGCCCCCCGCTCGACGCTGCGAACGAGGCGCGGCGGTGGTCGACTTCGTGCTGGTCCTCGTCGTCGTCGTGCCGCTGTTCCTGGGCATCTTCCAGGTGGCGCTGGTGCTGCACGTCCGCAACACGTTGGTGTCCGCGGCCTCCGAGGGCGCGAGGTACGCCGCGACGGTGGACCGTCCGGTGGAGTCGGGTGCGGCGAAGACCCGGGAGCAGATCTCCGGGGCCCTGGCGGCACGCTTCGCCCAAGGCGTCACGGCCCGGCCGGCCACCGTCGAGGGCGCACCCGGTGTCGAGGTCGAGGTCACCGCAGAGGTGCCCGCGCTGGGCCTGTGGGGACCCGGTGTGCGGCTGGACGTCACCGGCCACGCGATCGAGGAGGTCGCGCCGTGAAGGCCCCGACCCGTCGCGTCCGCACCGAGCGCGGGACCGCCCTGGTCGAGGTCACCTGGTTGTCGATCCTGCTCCTGGTGCCGCTGGTCTACCTTCTGCTCGCGGTCTTCGACGTGCAGCGCGCGGCCTTCGCGGTCAACGCCGCCACCCGGGCCGCGGGACGCGCCTACACGCTCGCCCCGACCGACGAGCAGGGGAGTGCGAGGGCCCGCGCGGCGGCCCAGGTGGCCCTGCGCGACCAGGGCCTCGACCTCTCGGACGGGCAGCTGACCCTGACGTGTGAGCCGGACCCGCGGGACTGCCTCTCGCCCGGGTCGGTCGTGCACGTCCGGATGGCCGTGCCGGTCGTGCTCCCGCTGGTGCCCGACGCCCTCGGTGGCGACGCGCCGAACGTCCGGGTCGAGGCTGAGCACCTGGTGCCATACGGCAGCTTCCGGGAGCACCGGTGACGCGCGACGAGCGCGGCACCGCGTCGCTGATGATCGTCGGCTTCGCCGTTGTCGCGATCATGATGATCGGCGTGGTGGTCGATGCTTCGGCGGCCTACCTGCGGAGGTCCGGTTTGGACTCCCTGGCCGACGGGGCGGCCCTGGCGGCGGCCGACGGCATCCAGGGCCGGCAGGTCTACGAGGGTGGGTTGGGCGAGCGGGCGCAGATCGACCCGGAGGTCGCGCGGGCGTACGTCGCGGACTACCTGCGCGCGACAGGGGCGGCCCGGCGCTATCCCGGTCTGACCTACGACGTCGACGCCGGGACGGACCGGGTCGTCGTACACGTGGCGGCGCCACTGGACCTGCCCATCACGCCCCCCGGTTGGGAGCGCCGGCCCGTCGTCTCCGGCACCGCGGCCTCGTTCGTGGTCGTCAGCCCCTAGGGGACCTGGGGACACGCACCAGCTTTGTGCGAGCTGCACAGGTCGACCGCCGGGCGTGCCGTGGCATTCCTGCAGGTCGCAGGCGCAAAGCAGACATTTCATGGTTGGCGCAAATATCTCAAAACGGACTGCACGTCCGGCGTAACAGTTGTGGCGCGGCCCGCGAAGTGCTTGAATCATCGAGTTGTCCGTAGTGGTCAAGCAGACGCCTCTACCCCGTGAAGTCGACGGAAAGTAGGCGCGACGCGTATGACCACGAGCCAGGAAGTCCAGGCCGTGCCGCAGCAGGCACGGACCGAGAGACCCACCACTCAGCTGTATCCTGAGCCCGACCGTGGGACCACCACGGCCCGGCTCCTCGCTGAGCTGCACAGCACCGACGACGAGTCGGAGAAGAAGGCGCTGCGCGCCGAGGTCGTCGTCTTGAACATGGGCGTCGCGCGGGCCATCGCCCACCGCTACCGCCAGCGCGGACTGGCCGAGGACGACCTCGTGCAGGCCGCGTACGTCGGGCTGGTCAAAGCCGTGAACGGCTTCGACCCGAGCCACGAGCGGGACTTCCTGTCCTACGCCGTCCCGACGGTCACCGGTGAGGTCAAGCGCTACTTCCGCGACTTCGGGTGGGCCGTGCGGCCGCCTCGTCGGGTGCAGGAGCTGCAGGGCCAGATCGCCAAGCTCTCGGCCGAGCTGACCCAGAAGCTGGGCCGCTCCCCGAAGCCCAGCGAGGTCGCGCACCACGTCGGCCTCGACGTGGAGTCCGTCATCGAGGCGCTCGCCGCGGACGGCGCGTTCACGCCGGCCTCGCTCGACGTACCCGTGGGGGAGGACGGCGCCGCCACCCTCGGCGACCTGATGCCTGACGAGGAGCTCGACTTCCAGAGCGCCGAGGCCCGCGTCATGCTCGGCCCCGCGGTCCGGGCCCTGGCGCCGCGCGACCGTCGGATCCTCGAGCTGCGGTTCTTCGAGGGCTGGACACAGGAGCAGATCGCGCAGGACATCGGCGTGACCCAGATGCAGGTCTCGCGGCTGCTGTCGCGGATCCTCAAGGACCTGCGCGCCGAGCTGACCTGAGCGACCCTCAGCCGGTGGGGTGCTCGGAGCGTGGTGCCCGCAACGGCACGACGGCCCACAGGCCACCGAAGAACATCAAGGACAGGACCCCCGCCACCGCGGCGAGGGTCCTGTTCGTCACCAGGTCGAAGACCAGCCAGACCATGCCCGACGTGGTCAGCGCCAGGGAGACGAGTCCGGCGCGCGCGGCCCAGTTGGCGGCGCTCACCAGCCAGGGCCGCTCCCCGTGCCGGAACAGCACCCGGTGGAAGGCGACCGGCGCGATGATCAGGCCGGTCGCGACGACCGAGCCGCACAGCACCAGCAGGTACGACGTCCGCTGCAGCCGGTCCAGGCTGCTGAACCGGCTCGTGAACGGCAGGGTCAGCAGGAACCCGGTGAGGATCTGCACGCCGGTCTGGGTGACCCGCAGCTCCTGGAGCAGCTCATTGAGGTTGCGGGTGAGCCGCTCGGCCTCGGACTCGTCGTCGAAGTCGTAGGGGTCCGCGGCCATGGCCGGAGGCTACCGCCCCGTCGCGTAGGGTGAGCTGTTGTGGCAGGCCCAGATCTCGAGACCCAGATCAAGCAGCTCCAGGCGACGATGCACACCATCGAGCAGGTGCTGGACCTCGTCGCGATCCGCAGCGAGATCGCCGACCTCGGCGAGCAGGTCGCCGCGCCGGACCTGTGGGACAACCAGGCCAACGCCACGCGCGTGACCGGCCGGCTCTCGCTGCTCCAGAGCGACCTCGACCGGTTCACCAACCTCCAGGACCGCCTCGACGACTTGAGCGTGCTGCTCGAGCTCGCCCAGGAGGAGAGCGACGCGGACACCCTCAGGGAGGCCGAGTCCGACCTGGTCAAGATCCGCAAGGCGGTCGAGGCCCTCGAGGTCCGCACCCTGCTGTCCGGTGAGTACGACGTCCGAGACGCCCTCATCACGATCCGGTCCGGGGCCGGCGGCGTGGACGCGGCCGACTTCGCCGAGATGCTGATGCGGATGTACACCCGCTGGTCCGAGCAGCACAGCTATCCCGTCGAGGTCTACGACACGTCCTACGCCGAGGAGGCCGGGCTCAAGAGCGCCACCTTCGCGGTGCACGCGCCCTATGCCTACGGCACGCTGTCGGTCGAGGCCGGCACCCACCGGCTGGTCCGGATCAGCCCGTTCGACAACCAGGGCCGCCGGCAGACGTCGTTCGCGGCGGTCGAGGTCGTGCCGCTGCTCGAGCAGACCGACGAGATCGACGTCCCCGACGACGACATCCGCGTCGACGTCTACCGCTCGTCCGGTCCCGGCGGCCAGTCGGTGAACACCACCGACTCCGCCGTACGCCTCACGCACATCCCCACCGGCACTGTGGTCTCCTGCCAGAACGAGAAGAGCCAGCTGCAGAACAAGGCCAGCGCGATGATCATCCTCAAGGCCAAGTTGCTGGCGCTCAAGAAGGCCGAGGAGCGGGCGCACCTCGACGAGCTGCGCGGCGATGTGCAGGGCTCGTGGGGCGACCAGATGCGCAACTACGTGCTGCACCCCTACCAGCTGGTCAAGGACCTCCGGACGGAGTTCGAGACCGGCAACCCGCAGGCCGTGTTCGACGGGGACATCGACCCGTTCCTGGAGGCCGGCATCCGCTGGCGCCGGGGTGCGGACGTCGCCAACGCCTAGGGCCTAGGGACGCGCACCCAACGTGGTCGCGACCCGCACGCACCACTGGTCGGCCCGCTGGATCGTCTCGGCAGCGGCCGTGGCACCAGGGGTGCTCAACCGGCAGCTCAGCCAGGCGTCCCCAAACAGCCCCCGCAGCGTCACCGTGCGAGCGGCCGGTTTGGTCGTGCGGCACGCCGTTGCGACCGACGGGGTCCCGAACGTCGGTGGGTCCGGGCGGACGGTGCAACCCTTCTCTGCACGCGCGTCGCGCACGATCGTGCGTCCGACGGCCGCGGTGACCGGTTCGGCGAACACCCAGACCCGGGCCTCGGTGCCGTCGGCGGAGCTGAAGGTGCAGTCGTACTCGTGCGAGACGTCGGTGACCCCCGGCGCGAGCACCACCCGGTCGCCGCTGTCGTAGTGCGAGGTGTCGCTCACCGGCGAGTCGAGGGCGGCCTCGACGTTGCGCTCGTCGAGCTGGTCGCAGAACGACCCGCGCTCGATCGGCAGCTGACTGAGGTCCACGCTGCTTGACGGCGTCGACGACGGGCTGGGGGAGGGCCGGGCGGCGTCGACGTCTCCGGTGGGGCGGTCCCGGATCCCGGCGTACACGACCCCGGCGGTCACCGCGAGGACGAGGGCCAGCAGCAGCAGCCGACGGGCCGACCGGCGCCTGCGGGCGCGACGGCGCGGACTGCTCCCGGACATGGCGCCACCCTAAGGTGTGCGCCCGAACACGCTGCCGCGTGGTGATTCGGCGGTCTCACGAACGTCGCCTAGACTTCGAAATTGGTCGGATGCGGCCGCGCCTCAGGACGGATGAGCGTGGTTCAGCATGCTTGTCTCTGTCCCCCAGCGCCGACCGAGGCCCCTCGTGATCCGATTCGAAAATGTCACCAAGCAGTACGGCGGCCCCAACCGCCCTGCCCTCGACGACGTCAACGTCGAGGTCGAGAAGGGGGAGTTCGTCTTCCTGGTCGGCGCGTCCGGCTCGGGCAAGTCGACCTTCCTCCGGCTGGTGCTCCGCGAGGCCCGGCCCTCCCACGGCAAGGTCTACGTCGCGGGCAAGGAGATCAACCGGCTCGCGGGCTGGAAGGTGCCTGCCCTGCGCCGCCAGATCGGCACGGTGTTCCAGGACTTCCGGCTGCTGCCGAACAAGAACGTCTCCGAGAACGTCGCGTTCGCCCTCCAGGTGATCGGCAAGCCCCGGTCCGTGATCAACAAGGTGGTCCCCGAGACGCTCGAGCTGGTCGGCCTCGAGGGCAAGGGCACCCGGATGCCCGACGAGCTCTCCGGTGGTGAGCAGCAGCGCGTGGCGATCGCCCGCGCGTTCGTCAACCGTCCGATGATCCTGATCGCCGACGAGCCCACCGGCAACCTGGACCCGACCACGTCCGTCGGCATCATGAAGCTCCTCGACCGCATCAACCGGACGGGCACGACGGTCCTGATGGCCACCCACGACTCCGGCATCGTCGACCAGATGCGCAAGCGCGTCATCGAACTGTCCAACGGCACCGTCGTGCGCGACCAGTCGCGCGGCGTCTACGGCTACCAGCACTGAGCCTCGACGGGAACCCCTGAACTGATGCAGCTCACCTACGTCTTCTCCGAGCTCGGCAACGGGCTCAAGCGCAACGTGTCCATGTCGATCGCCGTCATCGTCACGATCTTCGTGTCGCTGACCCTGGTCGGCATGGGCCTGCTCCTCAACGCCCAGGCCCACAAGGCCGAGGACTACTGGGGCAGCAAGCTCCAGATCACGGTCTTCCTGTGCAACCAGAACTCCGTCGGCGCCAACTGCGTCAACGGCGAGGTCACCGACGCCCAGAAGAGCCAGATCCAGGACACCCTCTCGACCAACAACGAGGTCTCCTCGGTGCGTCTGGAGACCAAGCAAGAGGCCTACGACAAGTGGAAGGCCGCCTACGTGTCGAACGACGACACCGAGCGCCGCGTCTACCAGTCGATCAAGCCTTCCGACATGCAGGAGGCCTACTGGGTGCAGCTCAAGGACCCGGAGAAGTTCCAGGGCGTGAAGAGCGCGGTGCAGGGCCTCCAGGGCGTGAACACGGTCCGGGACCTGAGGTCGGTGCTGAAGCCCATCTACTTCTGGATGAACGTCATGCGGGCCGGCGCCATCTCGGTCGCCGCCTTCCTGATGGTCGCGGCGGTGCTCCAGGTCGGCAACACGATCCGGCTGGCCGCCTTCGCGCGACGACGGGAGATCGGCATCATGCGTCTGGTGGGCGCCTCGAGCCTCTACATCCAGCTGCCGTTCCTGATGGAGTCGCTGGTCGCCGCCCTGATCGGGGTCGGACTGGCCGCGGGGGCGATCATGCTCTTCATGTGGGTGGTGATCTACCAGACGCTCAGACCCACCTCGAACATCGTCGCCTGGATCGACTGGGGAGACAGCGTCCAGGCGGTCGTGCTCATCTCGTTGATCGGCCTCGGGCTGACCCTGATCCCGACCCTCCTGATGACGCGGAAATACCTCAAAGTGTGACGTCGCTGGGTTACCGTCGAGTTGCCTCTTCCCCCGAGACAACAAGGCAGCCCTCGTGCTCCGCTCCTTCCCCCGCACAACCCGGTCGCGCGTGCTGGCGGCCCTGCTGTCGAGCACGCTGCTGCTCGGGGTCGGCGCTGTCCCGACCGCTGTCGCGGACAACCACAAGGGCGGCAAGAAGCACACGGTCAAGCCGATGGCGAAGAAGTCCGAGGAGCTGAAGCAGAAGCAGAAGCAGGTCGAGAAGAAGATCTCGGGTGCCAACGAGAACCTCGACGAGTCCAGCGCCCAGCTCCGCGACGCCAGCGCCAAACTCACGGCGGCCAAGGGCCAGCTCGACTCGGCCCAGGCACACCTCGCCCAGACGCGCGGCCAGCTCGCCGCCGCCGAGGTGCTCGACCAGCAGATGCAGTCCAAGCTCGACGCCGCGATCGACCGGCTCAAGGACGCGCGGCAGAACCTGGCGACCGGCCGGAAGAAGATCGTCGACGAGCAGGACGCGCTCGGCCAGATCGTCGTGCAGAACTACCAGCAGGGCGACCCGTCGCTGATGGGTCTCTCGATGGTGCTCACCTCACAGGACCCGGCCCAGCTCACCGGTCAGCTCAACTCGGTCCAGAACGTCATCGACAAGGAGTCGGTCGTCCTCGACCGGCTCGAGGCGTCCCGCGCCCTGCTCACCGTGCAGGAGCAGGAGGTTGAGAAGGCCAAGGCCGACGTGGCCGTCGAGCGTAGGGCCGCGGCCGCCAACCTCCTGACCAAGCAGGGTCTCGAGGCGCAGGCCACGGCCGCCGAGCAGCAGGTCTCGACCCTCGTCGACCTCCGGGCCGAGGCGCAGGTCGAGGCCGACAAGGCCCGGCAGGCCGACATGGCCCAGCTCGAAGGGTTGCAGCAGGAGCGCAACCGGATCGAGGACGTGCTCAAGAAGCGGGCCGAGGAGGCCCGTCGTCGTGCTCTCGCCGCCGCCCGCCGCGCCGGGCAGGCCACCGGCCCGCTGCTGGCCGACGCCGGACCCACGCACTCCAACGGCTTCCTCGACTACCCCGTGGTCGCCCCGGTCACCTCGCCCTTCGGCTGGCGCATCCACCCGATCTATGGCTACCGCGCGCTGCACGACGGCGTCGACTTCGGAGCCGTCTGCGGCACCCCGATCCACGCCGCCGCCTCCGGCACGGTCATCGAGAAGTACTTCGAGACCGCCTGGGGCAACCGGGTGATCATCGACCACGGCTTCCACCACGGTGCCGGGCTGGCGACGATCACCAACCACATGGTCGGTCCGGCGATCGTCAGCGTCGGCGACCACGTCGAGCGCGGCCAGATCGTCGGGTACGTCGGGACGACCGGCTGGTCCACGGGCTGCCACCTGCACTACACGGTGCTGCAGAACGGCACCCCGGTGAACCCGTTCAACTGGTTCTGACCAGCTCCTCCAGCACGGTCCGCACCGTCTCGGGCGGCCGGCCGAGCAGCTCGCCCAGCGTCGGGTCGACGGCCGCGAACTCCCCGCGTGCGACCGGTGAGACCGCTCAGGGCGTCGGCCACCTCGTCGAGGTCCACGGCGTCCGCCGCCGTCAGGGGAGGGGTGGCACCGTCGAATGCGCCGCCCCGGGCCAGGATCTCCGCGGCGCACTCCGCGAGGTCGGCGTGCGTGGTCCAGGACACCGGACCGTCCGCCGGGGCCACCAGCTCCCCGGTGGCGAGGGCGGCGCCGAGCAGGTGCGGGACGGTGCTGGCGTAGAAGCCGTTGCGCTGGCAGCTGCACATCGAGTTCGGGCTCGTGAACCCGGCGCTGTTCGGCCTGCTGGCGGACGCGCAGCGGCGCACCCCGTCTCCAGCTGCGGCCGCGGGCCAGGAGGTCCTGCGCGGCCGGGTGCAGCGGGTCGCCGCCACGGGACGGCTGCGGGTCGCCGAGCGCCGGGCGGTCGACCTTGCTCACCGAGTGGCTGGAGCGGGTCATCCACCGCTAGCCGGCTCCGGGGGGGCGACTCCGGCTTGCCGGGACCTGCGAGGATTGGCCCATGGTCAAGCAGGAGGGGCACAAGCTCGTCGCGCAGAACAAGAAGGCGCGCCACGACTACCTCATCGAGGACACCTACGAGGCCGGCATGGTCCTGCAGGGCACCGAGGTGAAGTCGCTGCGGGCCGGTCGCGCGTCCCTCGTCGACGGGTTCGTGGAGATCGACGACCACGAGGCCTGGCTGCACGGTGTCCACATCCCGGAGTACACGCAGGGCACCTGGACCAACCACCCCGCTCGCCGCAAGCGCAAGCTGCTGCTGAACCGGGCGGAGATCGACAAGATCGAGCGCCGGGTCAACGAGCGCGGCCTGACCATCGTGCCGCTGTCGCTGTACTTCAAGGACGGTCGCGCCAAGATCGAGATCGCGCTGGCGAAGGGCAAGAAGACCTACGACAAGCGGCACGCGCTGGCCGAGCGGCAGGCGAACCGCGAGGCGGAGCAGGCGATCGGCCGCCGGCTCAAGGGCCGCAGCGTTGGCTGAGCCCCTCCGCGACGACCAGGTCCCGGCCTGGTGGGACACCCTCGGAATTCCCGGCCTGTTCGACGTGCACGTGCACTTCCTGCCGCCACCGATCCTGCGCAAGGTCCGCGAGCAGTTCGACCACGCCGGCCCGCTGATCGGCCGCCCCTGGCCGCTGGTCTACCGCGGCGACGACGACGACCGCGTGACCCGGCTGCGTGCTCTCGGCGTACGCCGGTTCAGCTCGTTGCCCTACGCCCACCGGCCTGGGATCGCCGACTACCTCAACACCTGGTCCGCCCAGTTCGCCGCGGCCGTGCCCGAGTGCCTCTCCTCGGCCACGTTCTTCCCCGAGCCGGGCGTCGGGGAGTACGTCGCCCGGCTGGTCGACGCGGGCACGGAGATCTTCAAGGTGCACGTCCAGGTCGGCGACTTCGCCCTGGTCGACCCGCTGCTCGACGATGCCTGGGGCACGATCTCGGACGCCGGCACCCCGGTCGTGATCCACGCCAGCGGTGGACCGGTCGGCAACGACCACACGGGCCCCGGGCCGATGCGGTCGCTGATGGAGCGGCACCCGGACCTCACCGCCGTGATCGCGCACCTGGGTGCCCCGGAGTACGCCGGCTTCGTGGCGATCGCCGAGGACTTCGCACGCGTGCACCTCGACACCACGATGGCGTTCACGGACTTCTTCGAGGAGATGGGGCCCTTCCCGCGTGAGCTGATGCCGCGGCTCCTGGACTTGCAGGACAAGGTGCTGCTGGGCTCGGACTTCCCGAACTTGCCCTACGAGTACGCCCACCAGCTCGAGGCGCTGGAACGGCTCGACCTGGGGGATGGCTGGCTGCGCGACGTCTGCTGGCACAACGGCGTCCGCCTCTTCGGTTAGTGACCCGGTGACAGACTCGGCAGGTGACTGACTCCTCCCTGCCCGCCATCTCGCTCCGTGGGCTCCGGAAGGAGTTCGGGCACGTCGTCGCCGTCGACGGCGTCGACCTGTCCGTGGCCCAGGGTTCGGTCTACGGCTTCCTCGGACCCAACGGTGCCGGCAAGACGACCACGCTGCGCATCATGCTCGGGCTGATCCGACCCACCGCGGGTTCCGCCGAGCTCCTCGGCCACGACGTGACGCGCGAGGGCATCGCCGCGCTGGACGGCGTCGCCGGCTTCGTGGAGTCGCCGATGTTCTACCCCTACCTCTCGGCCCGGAGGAACCTGCAGCTGTTGGCCGACCTCGACCACCACCGCGACGAGGGCCGGGTCGAGGAGGTCCTGCGGATGGTCGAGCTCGACGGGCGCGCCAAGGACAAGGTCGGCGGCTACTCCCAGGGCATGCGTCAGCGGCTCGGACTGGCGGCCGCCCTGCTGCGGCGCCCCCGGCTGCTCCTCCTCGACGAGCCGACCAACGGCCTCGACCCCGGCGGCATGCGGGACATGCGGGCCCTGATCGCCGACCTGGCCGCCGACGGCCTCACGGTGCTGCTCTCCAGCCACCTCATGGGTGAGGTGGAGCAGCTGTGCACCGAGCTGGCCGTGGTCGCCAAGGGGAGGATCAGGTTCGCCGGCACCATCTCCGAGATGCGCGAGGGGCACAGCGGCCACGACTACCGACTCAGCGTCACGGACCCGGGGCGCGCCGCCGCCGCCAGCGCCGGCCTGGCTCGGGTCGAGGTCACCACCACCCACGCCGGAGAGCTGCTCGTGCGGGCCGAGCCCGAGGACGCGGCCGCGCTCACAGTGGCCCTGGGACGGGCCGGGGTCGGCATCCTCTCGATGCTCCCGGACGCCCCGTCGTTGGAGGGGTTGTTCTTCGACCTCACCGAGGACGCTGCTCCGTCCGGCTCGGGCGTGGCGGCATGACGACGTACCTCTGGGAGCTGAGGAAGCTCGCCGCCCAGCGCAGGACCCTCATCGGGCTGGTGGCCGCCCTGCTGATCCCCGCCGCGTTCGCCATCGGTCTGGCCGTGAACCCGGCCAAGCCGCCGACCGACGGGCAGGTGCCCGATCCCGACGTGTTCATCGCGCTGGCCTACAACAGCTCGGGGATGGTGCTGCCGTTCGTAGCGCTGTTCTTCTCCTCCCTCGTCCTGCTCCCGCTGCTCACCGCGCTGGTGGCCGGGGACATCGTGGCGGCCGAGGACGGCAACAACACCCTCAAGACGGTGCTGACCCGCTCGACGTCCCGGCTCAGCCTGCTCGGCGCCAAGATGGCCGCCACCACGACGTACGTCCTGGCCCTGCTGCTCGTGTTCGGCGTCTCCGGGACCGTGATCGGGGCCGTGGCCGCCGGTGCGCACCCGGTGCCGCTGGGAGGGGTGCCGTTGGGGGGAGGGTTCACCCTGGGTGGGTCCACGATCAGCGTCGCGTCGATCGTCGGACGGATCGCGTTGGGACTCGGCGACTACGCGGCGCCCTTGCTGGCCGTGAGTGCCTGGGGCTTCATGCTGTCCACCGTCACGCGCAACAGCGGGGCCTCCATCGTGGGGATGCTGGTGTTCAGCTTCGCCAACCAGATCATCGGGTTCCTGCCCAACATCCCCACCACCGTCACCCGGTGGCTGCTGACCGACCAGTTCACCGCGTGGCAGGCCGCGCTGGGCACGTCGATCGACAGCGGACCGCTGCTCCACGCGCTCTGGGTCAGCCTGGTGTACGCCGTCCCGCCGCTGCTGTTCAGCGCCTGGTGGTTCCGCCGCCGCGACGTCCTGGTCTGAGCGGCGGGGGAATGCAGGGGCGGCCGGACGTGTTGGACGTTAGACTGCGAGAGCAGCACAGATTGACAACTCAAGAGGGGCTGATCGGTTTCGACTTGGGACGTTAGTTCCAGGGGAAGCGGGTCGAGGATCCAGGGTTATCTCGTAAACGCTCCCTGGAAACCAATAACTGCCAATTCACAGCGCAGTTCGTTCGCCCTCGCCGCCTGACGGCGGGGCAACGGGTCAGACTAGAGGCGCCTCCGCTCTAGAACCTGGCCTCATCTAGGAGGCTTGCTG
>JBDSMW010000166.1:0-10862 GCA_039915665.1 Nocardioidaceae bacterium | reverse complement strand
GCGGCGGCGGAGGAGCGGCGGGTGGCGGGGCGTTCCCGGGTGGTGGGGGCGGGGGAGCGCCCCCTGGTCGTGGTGGCGGTGTGGTCCCCTGGTACTCCTGGCTGGCCGCGGTCACCTGGAGGAACGCCTCCTCCAGCGAGGCGGTCTGCGGGCTCAGCTCGTGGAGGACGGCGCCCTCGCGTGCCGCCAGCTCCCCGATGTAGGTGGCGTCGGGGCCGACCACGTCGATGGCGGACTCGTCGACGCGGACCACCTCGGCTCCCTGGCCGGTGAGCGTGGCGGCGATGGCGGCCACCTGGGGGCTGCGCACCCGCACCCAGGTCCGGGCGGCGGAGGCCATGAAGTCGCCGACCGTGCCCTGGTAGATGAGCCGACCCCGGCCGATCACCACCAGGTCCTGGGCGACGAGCGCCATCTCCGAGAGCAGGTGGCTGGAGACGAACACGGTCCGGCCCTCGGCTGCGAGTCGTTGCAGGAAGAGCCGCATCCACTGGATGCCTTCGGGGTCCAGGCCGTTCGCCGGTTCGTCGAAGAGCAGGGTGTGCGGGTCGCCGAGCATGGCGCCGGCCAGCCCGAGCCGTTGCTTCATGCCGAGCGAGTAGCCGCCCACGCGCTTGGCGGCAACCTGGCTCAGCCCGACCAGTTCGAGCACCTCGTCGACCCGCTCACGCCCGATCCCGTCCGATGCGGCGATGGCCCAGAGGTGATCGCGCGCCTTCCGGGTCGGGTGGACGTAGGACGCGTCGAGGAGGGCGCCCACGCTCCGGGGCGGGTGCTCGAAGTCGACCAGACGCTTCTGGTCGAAGCTCAACGATCCGGCGTCACAGCGGTCGAGGCCCAGCAGCATCCGCATGGTGGTGGACTTCCCGGCGCCGTTCGGCCCGAGGAAGCCGGTCACGCTGCCCGGGTGCACCTCGAACGACAGGTCGCTGACGGCCGGCTTGCCGTCGTACTCCTTGCCCAGCCCCTGGGCCGTGATCACCGCCATGCGCACATCCAAGCATCCGGACTCAGAAGTACGCGTCTGGTCGCGTGACCTGGTGCCGACTGCTTCGTTGCACACCGCAGACAGCGCACACGGTCACGACGTCTCCAGGGGAGAACACGCTATGCGAGCAGCACCTCGATGGGTCCGCAGCAAGGCAGTGCGGTCGGCGGCGGTGATCGCGCTCCTCGGAGCCGGCCTGACGCTCAACACCGCGGACGCGGCCACGCCCACCGGGGGCACCGTCTCGGACACCAGCACGACGATCGGCTGGTCGGGTGGACCGTTCGTGGCACCGAACGCGACGGGTGCGGCCGGCACCCCCGCCTGCACGGTCCCGCAGTCGTGTGACGACTTCACGCTCCACGTGGCCACCCCGGCCGGCTACGGCACCACACACACCCTGAACCTCAAGGTGTCGTGGACCAACACGGCCGCCGACTTCGACGTCTACGTGCTCGACCGGGCCGGCAACGTCGTCGGCACCTCGGCCTCGTCCGCCGACCCGGAGCAGGTCATCCTCCCGCCGAACTCCGGCGACTACACCGTGCGCGTCGTGCCCTACGCCCCGCTGGGCTCGTCGTACTCCGCGACCGCGACGCTGGCGACCGTGCCGGCCAACCCGCCGCCGGGCACGGACACCCCGCCGAGCTTCGCCGACTACGCGGCGCCGAGCTCGTTCAAGGACGCGAACAACGCCGGTGAGCCGTCGATCGGCACGAGCTTCAAGACCGGCTCGACGATGTACCAGGCGTACCTCTCCACCTTCAAGGCCACCTTCGACGACAGCGTCACGCCGGCGAAGGCCACCTGGAGCGACGTCTCCGCGAGCGCCACGAACGGCTGCCCCCAAGGCAGCACGGCCAGCCTCGACCCGATCCTCTACACCGACCACCAGAGCGGTCGGACGTTCGAGTCCCAGCTCGCGGGCGTCACCTCACTGACCTGCTACACCGACGACGACGGCAAGACCTGGTCGCCGAGCACAGGCGGCGGCATCCCCGCGGGCGTCGACCACCAGACCCTCGGCGGCGGCCCGTTCGCCAGCGGCGGTCTCGGCGCGCTGCCCACCTCGAGCTACCAGGACGCCGTCTACTACTGCAGCCAGGACATCGCGACCGCGCTCTGTGCGGTGTCCCGCGACGGCGGCACGACCTTCGGCGCGGGTGTCCCGACGTACAGCCTGCTCGACTGCGGCGGTCTGCACGGCCACATCAAGGTCGCTCCGGACGGCACGGCCTACCTCCCCAACAAGGGTTGCGGCGCCGACCAGGCCGCGATCGTGTCCAAGGACAACGGCACCACGTGGACCGTCGCCAAGGTCCCTGGTGCTACACCCGGCGACTCCGACCCCTCCGTCGGCGTCGGCGCCAACGGCACCGTCTACTTCGGCTACGTCGGTGCGGACGGCAAGCCCGGCATGGCGGTCAGCCGCGACCAGGGCAAGACCTGGACGGACCGGCAGACCGTCGGCACCAGGTTCGGCATCCAGAACGCCGTCTTCCCGACCGTGGTCGCGGGTGACGACAACCGCGCGTCGATCGCCTACCTCGGAACGCCGACCGGCGGCAACTACCAGGACAACGCGAACTTCCACGGGACCTGGCACCTCTACGTCGACACGACGTACGACGGCGGCAAGACCTGGGTGACCAGCGACGCCACTCCGGGCGACCCGGTCCAGGTGGGCTCGATCTGCACCAGCGGCACCACCTGCGGCGACGACCGCAACCTGCTGGACTTCATGGACGTGACGCTCGACGACCACGGACGGATCACGGCCGGCTTCGCCGATGGCTGCATCAACGCCTGTGTCACCGACCCGAGCCACGTGGGTCGTGACGCCTACGCCACGATCGCGCGGCAGAGCGCCGGCAAGACACTCTTCGCGAAGTACGACCCGGCCGTCACCAACGCCACCTTGTCGTCCTTGACGGTCACCCCGTCCAACGGGGCCAGGCTCAGCGCGACGGCTGTCGTGAAGAACACCGGGACCACGACGTTGACCAACCTGGCGACCTCGGTCCTGGACAACGGCAGGCAGGTCGGCTCGGTGACCGCGGCGAGCCTGGCACCTGGGGCGAGCAAGACCGTTGCCGTCAGCTGGAAGTCGACCAAGGGCGTCCGGACCGTGACCGCGAGCGTCGACCCGCGGAACTTGATCTCGGAGTCGAACGAGGCAGACAACAAGCTCCAGAGGACGGTCACCGCCAAGTGAGAAGCGCCCGGCGCTTCGCGACGATGCTCGTCGCGACGGCCCTGATGACCTCGTCGCTCGCTGCCTGCGGCGGCGAGTCCGAGGCCGAGGCCGAGAAGGAGAAGATCGGCGCGGGCGCCGCCGCCGACCTCTCCACCTGCAGGGGCGACGCCAAGGCGGCCGCTGCGCCGTACGGCGACGGTTTCCCGACGGGCTGGGCCTTTCCGCCCCGCACCGTCGTGTTCAACGCCGAGGACCGCGGCGCCGACGGCACCATCGTCAGCGCAGTCTCGTCCTCGTCGTTCAAGGAGATCCTGGACTTCCTCAACCACGACGTCGTCGGCGCCGGCTTCAAGATCGAGAAGGGCGAGACGGAGGACCACGACGCCGAGGCCGAGTGGAAGGGCAACGGCTTCCACGGCCGCTGGGCCATCCGCGAGTCGGCCCCGTGCTCGGGCGAGACCGTGATCCAGGTGCTCTCCGCGGCCGACTGACCCATCGGGCCGCGGGACCACTCGGTATCGTGGTGCGGATGTCCATCCCTCCCCCACCGGCGCTGCCCCGCACGCTCGCCGACCAGCTGCGGGGCTGGACCGACGCCGAGCTCGGGGCCCTGCTGCGCGCGCGTCCCGATCTCGCCGCGCCGGCACCCCAGGACAGCTCCCAGCTCGCCTCCCGGGCCGGCACACGTGCCTCGGTGCTGCGGGCGGCCGACCAGCTCACCCGCCTCGAGCTGGCCGTCCTCGACGCCGTCGTCGCCCTCGGGGGTACGGCGTCCCGGGCCGACCTCCACGCGGCGGTCCACGCCGCCCCCGACGCGGTCGACCGGGCCCTCGACCGGGTGCGGCAGCTGGCGCTGCTGTGGGGCACCGACGACGCCCTGCGCTCGCTCAGCGTGCTGACCGACATCGTCGGCACCCGGATCAGCGGGCTCGGTCCGCCACTGTCGGTCCTCGTCACCGGCTACGGCCCCGCGCGGATCACGTCGCTGGCCCAGGACCTGGGCCTGATCCCGACCGGCAACCGCCACGACGACGTCGAGGCGATCGCCGACCACCTCTCCGACCGGGACCACGTCGCCGCCCTGGTCGCGGAGGTCGACGACCAGGCCACGAAGATCCTGCGGCACCTCGCGGAGGAGGGCAAGGACGGCTCGGTCGAATCGACGGAGCGCGCCACCTCGCGCAGCAGCGCCGGGAGCCCCGTCGACCAGCTGCTCGCCCGGGGGCTGCTCGTGGCCCGCGACCGCCGCCACGTCGCGGTCCCCCGCGAGGTCGCCATCGCCCTGCGCGACGGCCACACCACCGTCGACGCGGTCGACGTCGCTCCGGAGCTGGCCACCTCGTCCCGGGACGCCGCCATGGTCGACCGGGCCGCCGCAGGTGCCGCGTTCGAGCTGGTCCGGCACGTCGACCTGCTCCTCGAGCACTGGGGCACCGCTCCGGCGTCCGCGCTGAGGACCGGCGGCCTCGGCGTGCGCGACCTCAAGGCGACCGCCGAGCTGCTGCAGACCGACGAGCGCACCGCGGCGATGCACGTCGAGCTCGCGTTCGCCGCGGACCTGCTGGCTACGGGCCACGACTCCGAAGGTGAAGCCGCGTGGCTGCCGACGGAGGTCTTCGACGTCTGGTCCGCCGCGCCGGTGGCCGACCGCTGGGCCCGCCTCGCCCTGGCCTGGCTCGCCTCGACCCGCCTGGTCGGCCTGGTGGGCGGTCGCGAGGCCGGCAAGCCCGTCAACGCCCTGGTCCCCGACCTCGAGCGCGCGTGGCTCCCCGAGACCCGGCGGGTCGCCCTGTCCCAGGTGGCGGAGCTTCCGGACGGCTCCGTGCTCGCGGCCGGCACCGGCGTGCCCTCCCTGGTCGAGCGGATGACCTGGCTGCGCCCGCGCCGTCCCCCGGTCCGGGCCGAGGCGGTGGCCTGGGTCGCGGCCGAGGCCGCGGTCGTCGGCATCACGGCCCTCGGCGGGATGTCCGCGCACGGGCGCGCCCTGCTGTCCACCGACGACCCGCTGCACCACGCGCCCGCCGCGCTCGCCCCGCTGCTGCCGGACCCCATCGACCACGTGCTGCTACAGGCCGACCTGACCGCGGTCGCGCCCGGTCCGCTCGAGCAGGACCTGGCCCGCAACCTGGCGCTGGTCGCCGACATCGAGTCCCGTGGCGGGGCGACCACCTACCGGTTCACCGAGGGCTCCGTGCGCCGGGCCTTCGACTCCGGCTGGTCGGCGGCCGAGGTGCACGCGTTCCTCGCGTCCTCGGCCCGCACCCCGGTGCCGCAGGCGCTGTCCTACCTCGTCGACGACGTCTCTCGCCGCTTCGGCACGATCCGCGTCGGCGCGGCCGAGTCCTTCCTGCGCAGCGACGACGAGGCGGCCCTCACCGAGCTGGTGCACCACCCCAAGGCCTCGTCGCTGCGGCTGCGCCGGATCGCCCCGACGGTCGTGGTCAGCGACGTCCCGCTCGACGTCCTGCTCCACCGGCTGCGCGACCTCGGCTCGTCGCCGGTCGTGGAGGCCCCCGACGGCACCGTGCGGCTGGCCCGCAAGGAGTCGTTGCGGTCCCGCTCCCCCCGCCGTCGCGGCGAGCCCGCGGAGAGCCAGGGAGCCGCGCGGCTGTCGGCGCGAGCCGCCTCGACGGTCACCGCGATCCGGGCCGGCGACCGCGCGGCCGCGATCCGACCGACCCCGACCCTGCGCGCCTCCGAGCCCACCACGCCCGCCTCGACGCTGGCGGTCCTGCGGGAGGCGGTGGAGGCCGGGACGACGGTGTGGATCGGGTACGTCGACAACCACGGAGCGTCCCTCGAGCGGGTCGTCGACCCGGTCAGGGTCGAGGCCGGCTGGCTGTCGGCCTTCGACCACCGGACCGAGGACGTCCGGTCCTTCGCGGTGCACCGGATCACCGCCGTACGCGTTCTGGAAGGTTGACCCGGAAACCCGACATCTCAGCGCCGCAGGGCGCAGAATTGTGGTCCCCGCACGGGGACCAGCCAGGCTGGAGGAGTGGCGCTGAGCGCGAGTGCACCGGAGGTCGGCGAGCCGCCGACCGGCTCGCACGTCGTGGTCGCCCAACGTCTCCGGCCACCGCGGGCCCGCCTGATCCTCAGCCGCGCCGGGGATCGGGCTGGAGCTGCTGGGCGAGCAGGACCTCGAAGGCCTGCGCCGGCATCGGCCGGCCGAGCAGCCAGCCCTGCACCAGGTCGCAGCCGAGCTCCCGCAGCACGAAGAGCGTGCCCGCGTTCTCGACTCCCTCGGCCACCATCCGCAGGCCCAGCGCATGGGTCAGGTCGACCGTCGAGCGCACGATGGCGGTCGCCCGCAGCTCGGTGACGATGTTGCTGCAGAACGTCTGGTCGAGCTTGATCTCGTGGATCGGCAGCTTGAGGAGGTACTCCAGGCTGCTGTAGCCGGTGCCGTAGTCGTCGACGGACAGCCGCACGCCCAGGTCCGCCAGGGCCTGCATGACCGCCTGCGCCTGGCCGGGGTCGCTCATCATCGCGGACTCGGTGATCTCGATGGTCAGCTTTGCGGGGGGTACGTCGTGCGCGATCAGCGCCGCGGCCACGAGCTGCACCAGGCCTTCGTCGCGCAGGTCGGAGGTCGACACGTTGACCGACATGGTGAGGTCGGCCCCGCCGCGCCGCCAGCGGGCGAGGTCGCCGAGCGCCACGTCGAGCACCCGCTCGGCGATCGCCGAGGTCAGCTTGTAGCGCTCGGCCGCCTCGAGGAACTCCGCTGGCGACAGCCGTCCGCGGGTCGGGTGGTCCCACCGCACGAGCGCCTCCGTGCCGACGAGCGCACCCTCCACGGTGAGGATCGGCTGATATTCCACCGTGAGCTCGTGCCGCTCCAGGGCGGTGTAGAGGTCCTCGGCGACCACCAGCCGCTTGCGCCGGTCACCGACCGCCGTCGGCGAGTGGAAGGCCACGACCTGCCCGGACGTCTTGGCGGCGTACATCGCGGCGTCGGCGGCGAACAGCATGTCGCCGCGGTTGGTGGCGTGCAGCGGGGCGGTGGCGATGCCGATGCTGGCCTGGGCGTGCAGGACCGCGTCCCGCAGCTCGATCGGGTCGGACAGGCTCTCTGCGAGCGCGCTGCCGCAGGCCATCGCCGCGTTGAACGAGTCCACCTCGTGCAGGATGACCGCGAACTCGTCGCCACCGAGCCGGGCGAACAGGTGTGGGGTCTGGAGCTGGTCGAGCGCGCCGGAGAAGCGGTGGACGACCGCCTGCAGGAGCTCGTCGCCCGTCGCGTGCCCGAACGAGTCGTTGACCTCCTTGAAGTGGTCGAGGTCGATGAGGGCCAGTGCGAAGCCTCGCTGGCGGCGGCTCGGAGCGCCCTCGCGAGCGAACAGGTCGTCGAGGGACTGGTAGAGCGCCCGCCGGTTCGCGGCACCGGTGAGCTCGTCGGTCAGCGCGAGCTCCCGGACGGCGGCGAGCTCGCCCAGCTGGAGGAAGGCCAGCACCAGTCGCACCGAGCAGGTCGCCAGTGCGAGCAGGGCCAGGACGCTCGGCAGCGAGTTCTCGTGCCACGGCGGAGCGGCGGCCAGCACGCCCACGGTGGACACGGCCGCAATGGCGACGACGACCAGGGATCGCGCGCCCGGCACCGTGCGTCGGGCGGCGGGCCGCAGGCTGGTGGCCCCGGCCGCGACCAGCACCAGCCCAACGGCCCAGAGGGCGTCGAGCCAGGTGCCGGGCTGGTAGCTGTCGTAGGCCAGCCGGTAGGCGTAGACCACGTCGGCACCGCCGAAGAGAAGCAGGCCGAGGGCCCAGACGAGAAAGCCGCGTCCGCGGCTCCGCCCGACCATGCCGACCGCGCCGAAGGTGACCGCGACCGCGACCGCGGCGCACACCGGGTAGGCCAGCGTCGTCGCAGCGGCCAGGCTGCCGTCCCACACCCGGGCGACGAGCGGGGCGATGGCCCAGGTGACCACGGCGGACCCGGCCAGGGTGCCGCTGAGCCCGTCGAGGGCGACGATCAGCCGGACCCCACGGAGGTCCGCGCGCAGCGCGAGCATCAGGCCGGCCACCAGCAGCGGGTACGCCGCCAGGTATCCCACGTCGGCCACCGACGGCACCATCACGTCCCCTCGCGCGCTCTGCACCATGTAGGCGATGTTGCCGAGCAGGTAGACGGTGGTGGCCAGCGCCAGCGGCAGTGTCCAGCTGCGCTGCTCGGGCTCCGAGGCGGCCCGGCGCACGAGCAGGGCGGCCGCGCCCACGAACGGCAGGTTGCCGACCAGCACGTCGCGGGCCCATGACGGGAGCAGGTGGGGCGCGGCGACCACGACGCAGGCGTAGACCGTCAGGGCGACGTAGGTGGCCAGTCGCAGACCCCGGGGACGCCTCACGGGCGCTTCTCCCGACCTGCGTCGGACCCCTCGGTACCGACGTTCCCACTGCATCAGATCCACCCTGCTGTTCGCGGAGAAACGCCGCATCCGTCCCTTTCATGATCGGGTTTCCCGACGCCGTACTTGACCCCGCGGGCCCGGCATCCTGCTTGGGGGGCTGCGTAAGATGTAGGGATGGACTTTGTTCGTTACGCGGAGCGGTCGGCGGGGCTGGTGAACGCCGACCTGGGCGACACCGAGCACCTGCTGCACTTCCTCGACGAGCGGCAGTGGCTGCAGGGCGAGGTCGCGGAGCGGGACGCCGGTGCGCTGCGCCGGTTCGTCAAGGAGCTCCGGCCCGTCTTCGAGGCCTCCAACGACGGCGACCAGCAGGCCGTCGTCACGATGCTCAACGCCCTGCTGGCCAAGCACCCCGTCACGCCGTACATCGCCGGCCACGACAGCACCGGACCTGTGGGAACCCGCTGGCACATGCACGTCACCGACCGGGACTCCTCGGTCTCCGAGCTGCTCATCGGCGAGTCCCTGATGGGGCTCTCCACCCTCGTCTGCGACCTCGGCGCCACCCGGCTCGGCGTCTGCGACGCGAGCAACTGCACCCACGTCTTCGTGGACACCTCCCCGAACCAGTCCCGGCGCTACTGCTCCGACCGGTGCTCCTCGCGAGCCAACGTCGCCGCCTACCGCGCCCGGCAGAGAGCAGCAGCCTCATGACCGACGGTCCTCTGATCGTCCAGTCCGACAAGACCCTGCTCCTCGAGATCGACCACGAGCGCGCGCAGGACTGCCGCAAGGCCATCGCGCCGTTCGCGGAGCTCGAGCGGTCCCCGGAGCACGTGCACACCTACCGGCTCACGCCCCTCGGCCTGTGGAACGCGCGCGCCGCGGGCCACGACGCCGAGCAGGTCGTCGACACGCTGCTGAGCTTCAGCCGCTACGCCGTGCCCCACGCGCTGCTCGTCGACATCGCCGAGACGATGGCGCGCTACGGTCGGCTCCGGCTCGACAAGCACCCCGTGCACGGCCTGGTGCTGACCAGCATCGACCGCCCGGTCCTCGAGGAGGTGCTGCGCGCCAAGAAGATCAAGGGCATGCTCGGCGAGCGCCTCGACGAGTCGACCGTCGCGGTGCACCCCTCCGAGCGCGGCAACCTCAAGCAGGCGCTGCTCAAGATCGGCTGGCCGGCGGAGGACTTCGCCGGCTACGTCGACGGCGAGGCGCACGCGATCGAGCTGGCCGAGGACGGCTGGGAGCTGCGGTCCTACCAGCAGGAGGCCGCCGAGTCCTTCTTCCACGGCGGCTCCGGTGTCGTCGTGCTGCCCTGCGGCGCCGGCAAGACGATCGTCGGCGCGGCCGCGATGGCGCAGGTCAAGGCCACCACGCTGATCCTGGTGACCAACACGGTCTCCGCGCGTCAGTGGAAGGACGAGCTGCTGCGACGCACGACGCTGACCGAGGACGAGATCGGCGAGTACTCCGGCACTCGCAAGGAGATCCGCCCGGTCACCATCGCGACGTACCAGGTGATGACCACGCGCCGGAAGGGCGTCTACGCCCACCTCGAGCTGTTCGACGCCAAGGACTGGGGACTGATCATCTACGACGAGGTGCACCTGCTCCCGGCGCCGATCTTCCGGATGACCGCCGACCTGCAGACCCGCCGCCGCATCGGCCTGACCGCGACGCTGATCCGCGAGGACGGCCGCGAGGGCGACGTGTTCTCCCTGATCGGCCCGAAGCGGTACGACGCACCGTGGAAGGACATCGAGGCGCAGGGCTACATCGCGCCGGCCGACTGCGTGGAGGTGCGCGTCACGCTGCCGGACGGCGAGCGCTTCGCCTACGCGACGGCCGAGCCCGAGGAGCGCTACCGCCTCGCGGCGTGCACCGCGGCCAAGACCCGCCTCGTGGAGGAGCTCGTCGCCAAGCACAAGGGCGAGCCCACCCTGGTCATCGGGCAGTACCTCGACCAGCTCGACGAGATCGGCGAGCGCCTCGGCGCGCCCGTCATCAAGGGCGACACCTCGGTCAAGGAGCGCGAGCGGCTGTTCAACGCGTTCCGGCACGGCGAGGTCGACCTGCTGGTCGTCTCCAAGGTCGCGAACTTCTCCGTCGACCTGCCGTCCGCGGCAGTCGCGATCCAGGTGTCCGGCTCGTTCGGGTCCCGCCAGGAGGAGGCCCAGCGACTCGGTCGGCTCCTGCGCCCCAAGGCCGACAAGCGGTCCGCCCGGTTCTACGCGATCGTCTCCCGCGACACCGTCGACGCCGACTTCGCCCAGCACCGGCAGCGGTTCCTGGCCGAGCAGGGCTACGCCTACCGGATCGT
>JBDSMW010000162.1:0-21962 GCA_039915665.1 Nocardioidaceae bacterium | reverse complement strand
TGAAGAGCTTCTTGCGGCCGAAGCGGTCGGTCAGCTGACCGAACAGAAGCGCGCCGAGACAGGCGCCCGCGACGTAGACCGCGCCGGCGAGGCCGATGTCGGAGCTGGTCAGGCCGAGGCCGGTGCCGTCCGGCTTGAGCGCGTCGGACAGCGAGCCGACGATGGTGACCTCGATGCCGTCGAGGATCCAGACCGTGCCGAGTCCGATGACGATGACCCAGTGCCACCGTGCCCAGGGCAACCGGTCCATCCGCGCCGGGATGTCGGTGGTGATCCGTCCCGTCTCCACTCCGCGTGCCATTCCAGCCTCCTGTCGGAGGCGCCACCGTTGGCGACTGCGTCAGTCTTCATACCCGCAGAAGGTGTGATCATGCCCACAAAAATCGGTCACCTGCTGGTGACGCGGGCGGTGGTCGGGTCCAGGAACACGTGGCGCACCTCGGGGTAGGCCTCCCGGATGCGGGTGTCGACGTCGTCGGCGACCCGCTCGAGGTCCCCCCCGCTGACCGAGTCGTCCACGTCGACCCGGGCCGCCACGAGCACGTCGTCCGGGCCCAGCCGCATGGTCAGCAGCTCGACCACGACGTCCACGCCGATCGAGTCGTTGATCACCCGGGTCAGCCCCTCGCGCTTCGCCTCCGGCAGGGCCTCGCCGATCAGGTTGCGCTTGCTGGTCGAGCCCAGCGAGATCGCCACCCCGACGAGCAGCAGGCCGATCAGGATCGAGGCGATCCCGTCCCAAGCGCCCGAGCCGGTCAGCAGGTGCAGGCTGATCCCGCCCACCGCCAGCACGATGCCGATGAGCGC
Organism: Nocardioidaceae bacterium; assembly: GCA_039915665.1. GTDB lineage: Bacteria > Actinomycetota > Actinomycetes > Propionibacteriales > Nocardioidaceae > Nocardioides_B. The sequence continues at coordinate 21,155 of JBDSMW010000162.1, read as the reverse complement.
CGCGGTGTCCTCGAACGCGACCGTCTTGGCCGTGGGGTCAGGGGTGGTGGCCACGTGCATGAGCAGGCCGACCTCCCGCTCGCTGGCCTCGCGCCGCAGCTGGAGGAGCGCCTTGAGCCACGAGACGCCCTCGAACAGGAACGAGAAACCCAGGACGACGTACGCCACGAGGGGGTCGACCACCGGCTCCTGGCGGAGCAGCGAGTGGATGCCCTCGTAGATCGAGAAGCCGGCGCCGAGCACGAAGATGCCGACCGCGGCGAGCAGCGACCAGAAGTAGCGCTCCATGCCGTAGCCGAAAGGGTGCTGGGTGTCGGCCGGCTTCTTGCTGCGCGACAGCGCGGTCAGCAGGAAGAGCTGGTTGACCGTGTCCGCGACCGAGTGCGCGCCCTCCGCGAGCATGGCCGACGAGCCCGTCAGGGCACCCGCGACGATCTTCGCCACCGCGATCGCGAGGTTCGCCCCGCCCGCGAGGAGGACGGTGCCGAACGACCCGTCCTTCTCCTGGTCCTGCTCCTGGTCAGCCATGGCGTGTGTGTGCCCGACGGCTTCCCTCCGGAAACCCGTGTCCAGTCATGCGAGGGTGGCCCGATGAGACGGATCGGGCTGCTGGGCGGGATGAGCTGGGAGTCCAGCGCGGAGTACTACCGGCTGCTGAACGTCCTGGTCCGCGAGCGGCTGGGCGGGCTGGCGTCGGCCGAGTGCCTGCTCTACTCCGTGAACTTCGCGGAGATCGAGGCGATGCAGGTCGAGGGGCGCTGGGAGGACGCCGGCGCACGGCTGGCGGATGCTGCCCGCTCGCTCGAGGCCGGCGGCGCCGACCTCGTGCTGCTCTGCACCAACACGATGCACCAGGTCGCCGAGGTTGTCTCCGCGGCGCTGTCGGTCCCGCTGCTGCACCTCGGAGACACCACCGCCGACGCAGTACGACGGACGGGGCTGGGGACCGTGGGGTTGCTGGGGACCGCGTTCACGATGGAGCAGGACTTCTACCGCGACCGGCTCGCCTCGCACGGCCTGACGGTGCTGGTCCCGGACGCCGAGGACCGGGCCGTCGTGCACCGGGTGATCTACGAGGAGCTGTGCCTCGGCGTGGTGCGGGACGAGTCCCGCGCGGCGTACGTCGCGATCATCGACCGGCTCACGGAGGCCGGCGCCGAGGGCGTCGTGCTCGGCTGCACCGAGATCGAGCTGCTGATCGCGCAGGACGACGTGGCCCTGCCGGTGTTCCCGACGACACGCCTGCACGTGGAGGCGGCCCTGGACGCGGCCCTGGGGGCGGCGCATGGTTGACGGCGCATGGGTGACGGCGGGCCCGCGGACCTGTGCCCTCCCATGGCTCACGTCGAACGCAAGTCCGCCGTCCTAGGGAACATCGCCACCGAGAGCCCCGACCTTTACCTTCTGTCGGGCTGCTCACGCGATCTTCATGCCACCGTCATGCCACCGGGACGTCCAGGCGGACGCAGCCGCCGGGACCGGGCTCGACCGTGGCCCGGCCGCCGTGCGCCTGGGCCACCTCGTGCACCAGCGCCAGCCCGAGGCCCGAGCCGGGGGTGGTCCGGCTCTCCTCGGCCCGGCTGAAGCGGTCGAAGGCCTGGGGCACGAAATCGGCCGGGAATCCCGGTCCGTCGTCCCGGACGCTCACGCGGAGCGAGCTGTCCTGCACCGTCGCCGCCACCCGCACGACCCCGGCCCCGTGCCGCTGCGCGTTGGCGACCAGGTTGCCGACCGCCACCTCCAGCCAGCGACGGTTCACCCGCACGACCACGTCGGTGGCGTCCACGACGACCGCGTCGGCCGCGGGACCGGCCGACCGGACGGCGTCGCGGACCACGTCGGAGAGGACCACGTCCTCGCGCGGGATCGGACCGGCGCCGCGCAGCTCCTCCAGGTCGAGCAGCGCGTTGGCCAGGTCGACGAGCCGGTTGACCTGGTCCTGCATCGACGCCATCACCGTGGCCCGCTCGGCCTCGCTGCGCGGCCGGTGCGAGGCCCACTCCAACTCGGTCCTCATCAGCGACAGGGGCGTGCGCAGCTCGTGCGAGGCGTCCGCCAGGAACTGCCGCTCCCGCGCCGCGCTCGCCTCGATCCGGGCCAGCAGGTCGTTGAAGGTGTGCCCGAGCCGGGAGAGCTCGTCGTCGCGGCCGTCCGCGACCGGCAGCCGCCGGCCTGTGTCGTCGTCGCCGAGGTCCTCGACCGCCCGCCGGTAGCCCTCGACCGGGTCCAGCGCCGCCCGGGCCGTGCGGTAGCCCACGAACGACGCGGCCACGAGGGCCATCAGGTCAGCGATGCCGAGCTGGAGCAGGAGCTCGCGCAGCGCCTCGTCGTGCTTGCGCCGGCTGATCGCCGAGACCACGACCAGTCGGCCCTCGGACGAGGAGACCGTCGAGGCCAGCACCCGGTAGGGCCGCTCGCTCGGTGGGAACAGCGGACCCACGTCGAACCGGGTCGTGCCGGTGCGGGCGTCGGCGAGCCGGGCGGCGTCGAGCAGCGGCGCGAGGTCCCGGTTGCCGGCCACGACGGTCCCGCGCCCGTCGTACACCTGAAAGGTCTCGCCGGGGGTGTCGGACGGGGGCGCCTCGCCGGCGCGGACGGCCCGGTCGACGACCTGCTCGTAGGCGTCGAGATCCTGGTCGAGCTGACGGTCCAGGGCGTAGGACACCCGCCAGTAGACGAAGGCCGCAGCCAGCACCAGCACCACGGTCATCGCTGCTGCGACGGCGACCACCAGCCGCGTCACGATCGGCCGGTCACCGACCAGCCGGCGCCACAGCCTCATCCGCGGCCCGGCGAGTTTCTCTCGAGCCGGTAGCCCACCCCGCGCAGCGTGGTGACGTGAACCTCGGCCGACCCCTCGAGCCGGGCGCGCAGCCGCGACATGTGCACGTCGATCGAGTTGCTGCGGATGTCGACCTCGCCGTCCCACACCTCGTCGAAGAGCTTCTGACGGGAGACGACGTGGCCGGCGTTCTCCATCAGCGCCGTGAGCATCGCGAACTCGCGACGGGACAGCGCCACCTCGACGTCCGCCACCCAGGTGCGCTGCTCCAGCGGGTCCAGCACCACGTCCCCGATCGTCAGCCGGTGCTCGGTGTTGTCGCGTCGGCGGGCGATCGCCTGCAGGCGGGCCACCAGCTCCTCGAGCGCGAACGGCTTGACGAGGTAGTCGTCGGCACCCGCCCGGAGCCCCTCCACCCGCTCGGCCACGGCGCCGCGGGCGGTCAGCATCAGGATCGGGACGTCGTTGCCCTCGCGGCGCAGGCGCCGGCACACATCGATGCCGGCCACGCCGGGCAGCATCAGGTCGAGCACCATGGCGTCGACGTCGGCGCCCCGCGCAGCGACCAGCGCCTCGTGCCCGTCGTGGCAGCCCGTGGTGCGGATGCCGACCTCCTCGAGGTAGCCGGTGACCAGCTCGACCATCCGTCGCTCGTCGTCGACCACCACCACATGCACCCCACCAGCGTAGGGCGAGAAGGCGGTGTCGGCCTTCATCCTCCCGTCATGTTCTGTTCCTAGCGTGGCCGGGAACCGTTCACCGAAAGGCCTTTGATGAACCTGTCCGACCTGCTCGGCACCGTCGCCCGGCTCGGCCTCGACGTGCTGTCGATGCTGCTGCTCGTGGGGTGGCTCTACCGCCGTCGGCTCGCCGCCCCCGAGATGGCGCTGGTGTTCACCGCCCTGAACATCGGGCTCTTCGCCGCCGTCACGTCGATCGGCTCCGGGCACTTCCCGACCGGTATCGGCTTCGGGCTGTTCGGCCTGCTGTCGCTCGTCCGGCTGCGCAGTGCCGCGTTCACGCTCAAGGACGTGGCGTACACCTTCGTCGCGCTGGTCCTGGCCCTCGTGAACGGTCTGCCCGACCGTAACCTCGTCCTGGTCGTGCTGCTCGACGTGCTGCTGCTGGTCTCCCTGTGGGTGGTCGACGAGACCCGCTCCCGGACGCCCGCGACCCGGCTCATGCGGGTCACCCTCGACACCGCGGTCACCGACCTGGGCGCCGCGCTCGACGAGGTCCGTCGCCGCATCTCCGTCGAGCCGCTCAGCGTGGTGGTCGAGGACGTCGACCTGGTCCGGGAGACGACCCGGGTGGCGGTGCGGTACGCCGTCCCCGCCGCGCCGTACGCCTGGCCGGAGCCGGAGGCCGTCGATGTTCGCTGAGGCACTGCCTCTCGACGTCTCGGCCCGCGGCACCGTGTCGCTCGCCGAGGTGCTCGTCGAGGCCCCGAACCTGACCCGGGTCGACCGGAAGTACCTCGTCGACGTCCGGACCGCGCAGACCCTCGTCGACACCCTGCCCGCCGCCTATCGGACGCTCAGCATCGACGGCCGCCAGTTCACGACCTACCGCTCGACGTACTTCGACACCGAGGATCTCGCCTCGTGCCGGGCGCACGTGCAGCAGCGGCGCCGGCGCTGGAAGGCGCGCAGCCGGCTGTACGTCGAGGACGGGCTCTGCCGCGTCGAGGTCAAGGCGCGGGACGGTCGCGGCCGGACCGAGAAGACCGTCACCGACTCCGACGTCGAGGCCTACGGGCTGCTCGACGAGGCCGGCGCGGCGTTCGTCGGCGCGACACTGGCCGGGCACGCGATGGAGGCCGACGTGCTGGCGCTGCGGCCGACGATGGAGGTCGGCTACCGCCGCACGACCCTGGCCGACACCCTCGAGGAGATGAGCCGGGTCACCCTCGACTGGCGCGTGCAGTGCACCCTCGACGGCGAGCGGGTGTGGCTCGACCACGGCTACGTGCTCGTCGAGACCAAGGGCGGCCTGCGCCCCGGCCGCGCCGACCGGCTGCTCGCCGAGCTCGGCGCCCGTCCCCGGTCCTTCAGCAAGTACGTCGCCGCCGCCTCCCTGATGCGCGACGACCTGCACGACAACGACGTGCGTGCGCTGCACGGCCGCGAGCTGCACCTGGAAAGGGCCTCATGAGATCCCGTCTCCCCCGCCGCTACCTCGCGGTCCTCGTCCTCGCGCTCGTCGCGATCCTGTTCGGTGCCGCCGGGCCGCTCGTGTTCACCGCGCTGGCGAACCCGTCGGCCAAGGACCTGATCGCCGCCGACCCGCCGCCCCGGCTGTTCCCCGACGCGACGGTCGCGCCGCTCGAGAGGCAGGTGACCGACCAGGGCGCTCGGGCCCACACGCTGATGCAGCAGTGGTGGAGCACCCATGACCACGCCGCGCACGACGCCGCGTTCACGACCTGGCTCGAGAAGACGCTGCCCGGGCCGCCCTCCGCGACCCAGCGCACCGCCGAGGTGGCCGACGTCGCCGCCCTCGCCCAGACCCGCACCCCGTCCGGCGTACGCGCCTCGACGTGGCTGGAGACGCACGGCAAGAAGGACGTCTGGAAGCTCTACGCCCACGACCAGGCCGAGGTCCTCCCGGCCACCATCGGCGACGCCCGCAAGCAGGCGGTCAAGGACCTGCTCAAGCTGTCGAAGACCGTCGCGGACACGCTCGGCGCGAAGTACCAGCAGTCGGCGCCCTACGTGCTCCAGCCGTCGCTGCGGCCCGATCACGTCGTGGCCGCGGGTCAGGTCTGCCCGTGTTCCTACCCCTCCAGGCATGCAGCGGCAGGCGCCGCGGCCACGACGTACCTCTCCTCGGTCGACCCGCACCGCGCTTCGGAGTACACCTACATGCAGGCCGAGATCGACTACTCCCGCGTCTACATGGCTGGGCACACCGTCAGCGACGTCACGGGCGGGGCGCTGCTCGGCGACCTGATCGGTGAGTACTTCTCGGTGACGCGCCGGTAGGGTTCGCACGTGTTGCCCTTCCTCCTCCTCGCGACCCGCGCGGAGGACGAGGCGGCGGACAACGAGTACGACGCGTTCCTCGGCTTCACCGGCCTCGACGAGTCGACCCTGCGGAGGGTGCGCCTCGAGCAGCGGCCGCTCGGACCGCTCGACCTCGACGCGTGGTCCGGCATCTTCGTGGGCGGCGGCCCGTTCAACGCGAGCGACGAGGCCGCGACCAAGTCCAACGTGCAGCTGCGCGTCGAGGACGAGATGCGTGACCTGCTCGACGAGGTGCTCGAGCGGGACTTCCCGCTGCTGGGCGCCTGTTACGGCATCGGGGTGATCGGCACGCACCGCGGCGGCACGGTCGACCGGACCTACAGCGAGCCGATCGGCCGCGTGCCGGTCACCCTCACGCCCGAGGGACGGGCGGATCCGCTGTTCGCCGACCTCCCCGACAGCTTCGAGGCGTTCGTCGGGCACAAGGAGGCGGTCCGCGACCTGCCCCGGGACGCCGTACACCTCGCGTCGTCGCCGGTCTGCCCCGTGCAGGCCTTCCGGCTCGGGCAGAACGTCTACGCCACGCAGTTCCACCCCGAGCTGGACATCCACGGCCTCTGCACCCGCATCGACGTCTACAAGCACGCCGGCTACTTCGAGCCGTCGCAGGCCGAGCAGGTCAAGGCGATGGCGCGCGCCGGGACCGTGTTCGAGCCGCCCAAGATGCTGGCGGCCTTCGTGCAGCGCTACGCCCGCTGACGTGCAAGAGTCGGCGGCATGAGTGCCACCGACAGCTACCGCACGGCCCGCGACCTGCTGCTGGACCTGCGCGAGGACCCGGACCGGGCGCACGCGGAGTTCGAGTGGCCCGACGTCGGCGAGCGCTTCAGCTGGGCGGTCGACTGGTTCGACGCCGTCGCCCGCGGCAACGACAAGCCGGCGCTGGTGATCGTCGAGGAGGACGGCCGAGCGGCGGAGCGGACGTACGACGAGATGGCGACGGCCTCGGACCAGGTGGCGTCCTGGCTGGCCGGCCACGGCGTCGGCCGCGGGGACGCGGTGATCGTGATGCTCGGCAACCAGGTCGAGCTCTGGGAGACGATGCTCGCGATCATGAAGCTGGGCGCGGTGATCATGCCGACGACGACCGCCGTCGGGCCGACCGACCTGGCCGACCGCATCGTCCGCGGCGGTGCGCGGTTCGTGGTGTGCAACCCGGTCGACGCCCCGAAGTTCGAGACGGTCGAGGGCGACTACACCGTGCTGACGACCGAGCAGCTGCACGAGGCCTACGCCCTCGACGTGCCTCCGGCCGAGCACCCGGGCACGGCGCCGTCGGACCGGCTGCTGCTCTACTTCACGTCTGGCACGACGTCCAAGCCCAAGCTCGTCGAGCACACGCAGGTGTCCTACCCCGTGGGCCATCTCGCGACGATGTACTGGCTCGGGCTGCGCCCCGGCGACGTGCACCTCAACATCTCCTCGCCCGGATGGGCCAAGCACGCCTGGTCGTGCTTCTTCGCGCCCTGGATCGCGGAGGCGACGATCTTCCTCTACAACTACACACGCTTCGACGCTGGCGCGCTGCTCGGCCAGCTGCGCGAGCGCAAGGTGACCTCGTTCTGCGCGCCGCCGACGGTGTGGCGGATGCTGATCAAGTCCGACCTGTCCGGCGGTCCGGGCACGCTGCGCGAGGTGATCGGGGCCGGCGAACCCCTCAACCCCGAGGTCATCGAGCAGGTCAAGGCCCAGTGGGGGTTGACGATCCGGGACGGCTACGGCCAGACCGAGACCAGCGCCCAGGTCGGCAACACCCCGGGCACGACGGTGAAGCCCGGCTCGATGGGCAAGCCGCTCCCGGGTCTCCCCGTGGTGCTGGTCGACCCACTGACCGGCGAGCGGGTCGACGGTGTCGGCGAGGGCGAGCTGTGCCTCGACCTCGCGCAGCACCCGCTGTCGTTGATGACCGGCTACCAGGGTGACGACGAGCGCAACACGGAGGCGATGGCCGGCGGTTTCTACCACACCGGCGACGTCGCGAGCCGGGACGAGGACGGCTACATCACCTACGTGGGTCGCACCGACGACGTGTTTAAGGCCAGTGACTACAAGATCAGCCCGTTCGAGCTCGAGTCGGTGCTGATCGAGCATCCCGCGGTGGCCGAGGCGGCCGTGGTGCCCGCTCCCGACCCCGTGCGCCTCGCCGTCCCCAAGGCGTACGTCGCCCTGGCTCCGGGCTTCGAGCCGACCGAGGAGACGGCGTACCAGATCCTGAAGTACGCGCGCGACCACCTCGCGCCGTACCTCCGCGTCCGCCGGATCGAGTTCTACGAGCTGCCCAAGACGATCAGCGGCAAGATCCGCCGCGTCGAGCTGCGCGGTCGCGAGAACGAGCTCGCCGCCGGGTCGGCCCGGTTCGAGGGCGGCGCGCGGGAGTGGAAGGACGAGGACTTCCCAGGGCTGCGCGGCTCATGACGGACCTCGTCACCGGCCCCGTCACCGATCTCGTCCTCGAAGGTGGCGGCGTCAAGGGCGTGGCCATCGCCGGAGCCCTGCAGCCCTTCGGCGGCGCCGGCTACTCGTTCGCCCGCATCGGCGGCACGTCCGCGGGTGCCGTCGTCGGCGCAGTGCTGGCCGCCCTGCAGCAGCGGGGCGAGCCGGTCAGCCGGCTCGAGGACGTCGCGCGAACCCTGGACTACTCGAAGTTCCCCGACCGCGGCTTCCCCGGCAGCGTCCTGGGCCCGCTGGGCTTCCTGACCGACGGCCTCTCGGTGCTGCTGGAGGACGGTGCCTACGAGGGCACCTACCTGCGGCACTGGCTGGCCGGTGTTCTCAAGGACCTCGACGTCAGCACGTTCGGTGACCTCCGGACCGACGACCCGGGCGACGACGGCAGCATTCACGCGCGCTACCGGCTGGCGGTCACGGCCACCGACCTGTCGCGGCGGCGGCTGGTCTACCTGCCCTGGCAGTACGACGAGTACTCCCGCGACCCCGACGAGCAGCTCGTCGTCGACGCCGTGCGGGCGTCCGCGTCGATCCCCTACTTCTTCGAGCCCGTCTCCCTGTCGGGACCGCGAGGAACGTCGACTCTCGTCGACGGCGGTCTGGTGTCGAACTACCCGATCTCGATGTTCGACCGCACCGACGGGGAGCCGGCACGCTGGCCCACGATCGGCGTCCGGCTTGGGGCTCCGCCACCGGACTCAGGCCCGGTGGACCGGGTCCGCGGCACCGTGCCACTCGGCATCTCGCTGGTGCAGACCGCCATCGAGGCCTGCCAGGCCGAGCACGTCCTGGAGCCCTGCAACGTCGCCCGCAGCGTCAAGGTCGACACCGAGGCGGTCAGCGCCATCGACTTCGACATCACCGACGAGCAGCGGGCCGCGCTCGACCGGGCCGGACGTGCGGCCGGCAGCGCCTTCCTGGAGACCTGGGACTACGAGCAGTGGAAGGCCGACTGCCGACCGGCGACGTCAGGCTGAGACCGGCTGGACGACCTGCCCCGCGTGGACGAGGGGTCAGTCGAGGGGGCGGAGCTCGTCGGCGTAGGACACCGACACCCGGCGCAGGACGCCGGCGTCGCTGACGGCGTACTGGCCCATCCGCCACAGGGGCGGGGAGTAGGCGTGCACGGAGACCGAGCCGGCCTCGGCGCCGTTGAGCCGATGGATGTGCTCCGGCCCGAAGGAGAACGCCTTGCCTGCACCGATCCGCGTCTCCATCGCTCCCGCGGCAACGGTGAGGTTGTTCTCCACGAGCTCGCCGGCCACCACGGCTACGGCTCCGGACGAGATGTCGTGGTCGTGCCAGCCGGTGTCGTTCTCCGGCGTCCAGCACAGCAGCCAGACGTCGACGTGCGCGTCGCGGTGCAGCGAGGCGTAGACCCGTTCGTCGGCGTCGAAGGCGATGTGGTGGGCCCAGGCGTCAGGATCGGAGGCGATGGTCGAGACGAGCTCGCGGAGCTCCTCGAAGTCGAGGTCTCGAGCCGGCAGGTCGTCCAGCGTGAGGCGTCCGGCCTCGGGTGCGAAGTCCACCGCGCGATGCGCGGGAAGTGCCATGGTCAGCTGGCTCGGTGCCATGTCCGTCCCTCCACTCTCTTCAGGTGCTGCGTGTTGTCGTTTCCGTCGAGCAGTCGCACCGGGTTGACGACCCGGATGGCCTGGGTGGCCGCAGCACCGAAGACGCCGTCGATCGGTGCGGCGTAGGGCCGGTCGCTGCCGAGCGCGAGCACGTCGATCCCCAGCACCCGCACCAGCGCGTCGAGCCCCTGCGGCCCGTAGGACGACGTGTCGACGTACAACCGGGGGTCGATCACCGGCGAGTCGCCGCCCCGGGCGACGTGCCGCTCGTGGTGGACGGGTGCGAGCCCGGCCCCCGCACCGAACAGCACCCGCAACGTCGGGAAGAGCTCGCGGCCCCGCACCGCCTGCCAGCCCCACCAGGCCGCCTGCATCTGCGTCGCGTAGCCGACGACCGGCGCCCACCAGCCCGGCAGCTCGCCGGCGGAGAGACGAAGAGGCTCCGGCCCGGGGTGCACGAAGACCGGCTTGTCGGCCTGCTCCGCGACCCTGAGGACCTCTCCGAGGCGGGGCCAGGAATCGGGGGTGAGCAGCTCGGTGGCCGGCAGCTGCACGCCGACGAAGCCGTTGTCGAGCAGCCCCGCGAGCGCGACCAGGTCCGGTTCGACCGTCGGCACGGACGCCCAGGCCCGGAAGTGCTCCGGGAGCTCCGCGGCGCCCTCGTGCCACGCGGCCAGCAGCGCATCGGCCTCAGGTCGGACCAGACTCTCGACGCCCAGTGGCGCCGACAGGGAGAGACAGGCCGTGCCGATCCCGTCCGCCAGGTCCGCCTCGATGCGCGTCCCGATGTCGTGGTGGGACGGGTCGATTTCGTACGGCGGTTCGCCGGCCGTGTGGAGCGTCCACCCCCGCAGGTAGGGCGGCTCGCTGCGTGCTCGGAGGAGGTCGATGAACGGCACGGGCCACAGGTGCTGGTGCACGTCGGTCGCGGGTGCCGCTGCCATATGTTTCCTCCTCTTTGCGCATCGTACTCTAAGCAAAGTAACTCAACTGAGTTTAGAGAGATTAGCGCGACACCGCTCGATGTCAGGGACGTGGACCGGCGGGTCAGGGACCCGGGATGCTCCCGTCCCGCGCCAGCACCTGGACGTCGACGTCGACCGTCTCGGGGTACTTCAAGCCGGTGCCGGTGTTGAGCACCACGACCTCGTCGCCCGCACCGATCCACCCGCTCTCCCGGAGCTGCCGGGCGGCGACGAAGCACGCCGCTCCCTCCGGGCAGACCCAGGCGCCCTCGCGGGAGGCGACCGCGGCGAGCTCGGTCAGGATGTCCTCGTCAGTGACCGCGACCGCGGTGCCGCCGGACTCTCGCACGGCCTGCAGCACCAGGAAGTCGCCGAGCGCCTTGGGCACGTTGATGCCGAAGGCCAGCGTGTGCGTGCCCTCCACCAACGTGCTCTCGTCGAGGCCGGCGTCGAACGCGTCCACGATGGGCTTGCAGCCGGTCGACTGCACCGCGACGAGCCGGGGCAGCCTGTCCCCGATCCAGCCGAGCTCGCGCATCTCCAGCATCGCCTTGTGGATGCCGATCAGGCCGACCCCTCCCCCGGCCGGGTAGAGGATCACGTCGGGCACCCGCCAGCCGAGCTGCTCGACGATCTCGTAGCCCATCGTCTTCTTGCCCTCGATGCGGTAGGGCTCCTTGAGCGTCGAGACCTCCTGCGTCCCAGGTCGCTCGGCCACGGCGGCCTTGACCAGCGCACCCGCGTGGTTGATCAGCCCGTCCACCAGGAACAGCTCGGCGCCGGAGACGACGCACTCGCGCCGGGTGATCTCCGGGGCGTCGACGGGCATCACGATCAGCGAGCCCATCCCGGCCCGCGCGGCGTACACCGACCAGGCGGCGCCCGCGTTGCCGTTGGTGGGCATGGCGATGGCGCCGACGCCCAGCTCACGAGCCCGGGAGACGCCGACGGCCGCGCCGCGGGCCTTGAAGGAGCCGGTGGGCACGAGCCCCTCGTCCTTCATCAGCAGCCCGGGCACGTCGATCGAGGCGCCGTACGACGGAAGGGGCAGGAGCGGCGTCATCCCCTCGCCCAACGTGGTGACGTGCGAGCGGTCCCGCACCGGCAGCACCTCGTGGTAGCGCCACAGGTCGTGTGGACGCGACGCGATCTCGTCGGGGGTCACGGAGGCCCGCACCTCGTCGAGGTCGTAGCGCGCGAGGAGCGGGGCGCCGACCTCGCTCACGCCCTGGACCACGTCGGCGTCGTAGCGCGCCCCGGTCTTCGAGCACTCCAGGTGGGACAGCGAGGAGAAGGGCATGCGGGCCAGCCTCGCACGCGTGGCGAGGTTCACCCCGGCCCCGCTCGGCCGAAGGTGCTGGGCGCCACCTCGCGGCACTAGGCTTCGGGGATGCCCCCGCACGACGAGAACGACCAGACCGCACCGAGCCTGACCTTCGCCGACCTCGGCATCGACAAGCGGGTGCTCAAGGCTCTCTCCGACGTCGGCTATGAGTCGCCGTCGCCCATCCAGGCCGCGACGATCCCGGCCCTGCTCGCCGGGCGGCACGTCGTCGGCCTCGCGCAGACCGGCACCGGCAAGACGGCGGCCTTCGCGGTGCCAATCCTGTCCCAGATCGACCTCAAGCAGAAGACGCCGCAGGCGCTGGTGCTGGCCCCCACCCGTGAGCTCGCGCTCCAGGTGTCGGAGGCGTTCGAGCGCTACGCCGCACACCTCCCGGGCGTGCACGTGCTGCCGATCTACGGCGGCCAGGGGTACGGCGTGCAGCTGTCCGCCCTGCGCAGGGGCGTGCACGTCGTCGTCGGCACGCCCGGTCGGATCATGGACCACCTGGAGAAGGGCACGCTCGACCTGTCCGAGCTCCGCTTCCTGGTGCTCGACGAGGCCGACGAGATGCTCAAGATGGGCTTCGCCGAGGACGTCGAGAAGATCCTGTCCGACACCCCGGACGACAAGCACGTCGCACTGTTCTCGGCCACCATGCCGGCGCAGATCCGCCGCATCGCGAAGAAGTACCTCACCGACGCCGAAGCGATCACGGTCAAGAACAAGACCACCACGTCGGCGAACACCAACCAGCGCTACCTGATCGTGTCCTACCCGCAGAAGGTCGACGCCCTCACGCGGATCCTCGAGGTGGAGAACTTCGAGGGCATGATCGTCTTCGTCCGCACCAAGCAGGTCACCGAGCAGCTCGCCGAACGCCTGCGGGCACGGGGCTTCTCGGCCGCCGCCATCAACGGCGACATCGTGCAGGCCCAGCGCGAGCGCACCATCGGCCAGCTGCGCGACGCCAAGCTCGACATCCTGGTGGCCACCGACGTCGCGGCCCGCGGGCTCGACGTCGAGCGGATCTCGCACGTCGTGAACTTCGACATCCCCACCGACACCGAGTCCTACGTGCACCGCATCGGCCGCACCGGTCGCGCGGGCCGGGCCGGTGACGCGATCTCGTTCATCACCCCACGCGAGCGGCACCTGCTCAAGGCCATCGAGCGCGCCACCCGCCAGCCGCTCACCCCGATGCGGCTGCCCACGGTCGAGGACGTCAACGAGACCCGGGTGGCCCGCTTCCGCGAGTCGATCACCGAGGCGCTGCAGTCCGACCAGGTGTCGTTCTACCGCGACCTGATCCACGACTACGAGCAGGAGCACGACGTGCCGGCCGCGGACATCGCCGCCGCGCTCGCGGTGCTGACCCACGACGAGCGGCCGCTGCTCATGGAGCCCGAGAAGGAGGCGCCGCCGAAGGTCTTCGACGGTCCTCGCGAGAGGAGCGGCGGTGCCTGGGACCACGAGAAGGGCCGACGTCACGACGCCGACGACCGGCCCAAGCGACGCGAGGCCCCGTCCAAGGGTCCCCGTCGGCCTCGTTCCGACGTTCCCATGACGACGTACCGGATCGCGGTCGGCAAGCGGCACAAGGTCGAGCCGCGCCAGATCGTCGGCGCGATCGCCAACGAGGGTGGGCTCAGCCGGTCCGACTTCGGTCACATCGACATCCGCGGCGACCACTCGCTCGTGGAGCTGCCCGCGTCGCTGTCGGACGGGACCAAGTCGCTGCTCGAGCGGACCCGCATCTCGGGCAAGCTCATCGAGCTGACCCTCGACGGCAGCCCGACGGCCCGGCCCACGAGCGGGGACGGACCGTCAGCGGACCGCAAGAAGCCGCGGCACAAGAACCACGACTAGACGCGGCCCGTCAGACGTAGGTGGTGACCTCACCGGTCAGCATGGTCACGCCGCCGGTGGCGAAGTTCGCGACGTCACCGCCGGCGGCCTTGCCCTCCTCGCTGCCCATGCCGGCACCGTAGGCGGCCTCGTCGTCGAAGACGAGCATCGCGACGAGGTACTCCGCCGGGTCGCCCTCGGGGCCTTGTCCCGCTTTCTGCGAGGTGTAGCTGCGCAGGCCTGGGATCTTGGTGGCGAGCGGCGCGTGGGTCGACTTGTAGTGCTCGTCGAACGCGGCAGGGTCGGTGGGGTGGTGGTAGATGACGGTCAGCTGATAGCTCATACCGGTCACTCTCCCCCGGATCGCCCGAGAGGACCACCGTCTACTCGGACGGGATCATCACCCAGAGGGCGATGTAGGCCAGGAACTGCGGTCCCGGCAGGACGCAGCTGACCACGAAGAGCAGGCGGACGACGTTCGGCGACATGCCGAACCTCTCAGCCAGGCCGGAGCAGACCCCGGCGATGACGCGACGACGCGGACGGACCAGTGCGGCACTCATGCCTTGAGACTATCCCGCGCGCCGGACGGACTAACCCGTCGCTGCCGTCCATGTCCTGTCATCACTCACTCTCTGCGCCTGATTCGGGCGTTCGTCGAGCCCCACCGGGGGAGCCCGTCCGGGTCACGTGACGTCTCACGACCCGGCCCTACGTTCGAGCGTTAAACCACACGGTCCATACCTGCGGGGGTGCCGAAAGGGTAGGGCCATGGCGGAGAAGAAGGCGGCGAGCAGCAAGTCGGGAGGGCGTTCCGGGGGCTCCGGCGGGTCGAAGGGCGAGGACCGGCCCGAGAACCAGCCGAGACGGGGGTGCTGACCAGCTTCATCTCCGGCAACACCTTCCGGGCCCGGGCGGTGCAGTACGTCGTGGTCGACGGCCTGGCGATGTTCGAGGGCGACATCGTCCTGGACACCGCCGAGCAGGTGGCCCGCGACTCCGAGGTGCTCGCCTCCGAGCTGCGGGGCGAGCTGGCCTCCGGCGTGATCGACGCCATCGCGCACTGGCAGACCAACACCGGGTTCACCTTCGTCGCCGGACCCGGCGAACGCCGCGAGCTTCCCCGCCTGAGTGACCTTCCGGCCGAGCAGCGGGTGCTCCTCGTCGGTCGGCAAGCGGGGCGGGCAGCAAGTTCGTGAACCTCGCCCCCGGCGGTACGACGGGCAACGCGATCCACGAGATCGGGCACACGGTCGGAATGTGGCACGAGCAGTCCCGGCAGGACCGCGACGCCTTCGTCACCATCCACTGGGCCAACATCCAGACCGGTCTGGAGCACAACTTCAACCAGCACGTCTCCGACGGCGACAACGTCGGCAACTACGACTACGGCTCGATCATGCGACCACAGCTCCCGATGCTCGACGCGGTGACCGACGACGCCGCCCGGGGGTTCGTGCACGGCGAGTGGCACGAGGCGCTCTACGGCCTCTACCGGCTGCTCGACTGCCCGTTGATGAACCCGCCGGACCGCAACGACGCCGCGTCCCGCAAGCCGCTGCAGCTGCAGGTCGCGAGCCGGCTGGGGCTGCGGGTGCCGGACCCCCTGATGCCCCGGACCGGCAGGAGGCGGCGCAGTTCGTGGAGCGGCTCGGGATGGGCAACGTGGTCTACAAGATCTTCAGCGCGACGTACCAGGTGTGGCGGGAGACCCCGCGGCTGACCGTCGAGGACCTGCCGATGCTCGACAGCCTGCGGCTCGCGCCGGTGATCTTCCAGGAGCTCGTGCCGGCCGTCGCCGACCTGCGCGTCACGATCGTGGGCCACGAGGTCTTCGCCATGTCGATCGACAGCAGCCGGACGTCGCACGACGTGGACTTCCGGGTCGGCCAGGCGCAGGCCAGCACGTCAGCGGTCCGGCTGCCCGGCGCGACCGGTCAGCTGACCCGTCGGACGGCGACCGACGCGGAACCGGAGTCGTCGAGCGGGTAGGACTGCGTCGTGACCCAGTCCCCCACCGCCGTCGCGGCCGACCCTCCTATGGCCACGCGTGCCCACACGGTGACGGTCCTGTCGACCGGCTGGTGGTCCGGGACGTCCAGCACGACGTCGGCGGCGCCGTCCCGGGTGGCAACCCTGCCTGCCGCCAGCATGGTCGCGGGGGCGTCCGCGAGCGAGGTGTCGCGCACCTCGACGTGCACCACGCTGCCGTCGGCGGGCGCCGACCCGGAGGCTCCGTCCGGCGCGACGTGGATGGTCAGCTGGATGTCTCCACCGTAGCCCCGCGGCCCTCTCCGGTCGGAGAGTGCCGACCGACATGCGGTCGGTAGACGATGGACGGGAACGGCCCAACCCCGCCACCGCTCCCGAGGAGACCCGATGACCGCCCTGCAGCAGAACCTAGACGCACTCCTGAAGCGCGTGACGACGAGCGAACCCGGCGTACCCGGTGTCTCGGCGGTCGTGACCGACCGCGCGGGCAACGTCTACGAGGGGGCTGCCGGGAAGCGCGCGCTCGGCGAGGACGCCGACTTCACGACCGACACGACGTGCGCGATCTTCTCGACCACCAAAGCCATCGCGGGTACGGCGGCCCTCCAGCTCGTCGAGGAGGGGTCGCTCGACCTGGACGCCCCGGCCAAGCAGTACGCCCCCGCCCTCGGGGACATCGAGGTGCTCGACGGCTTCGACGACGACGGGACACCGCGTACCCGCGCACCGAGGCGCGACATCACCACCCGGATGCTGCTGACCCACACCGCCGGCTTCGGCTACGACTTCTTCAACGAGAGCTACAACCGCCTGGCGCAGGAGCAGGGCCAGCCCAGCGTGATCACCTCCTCACACGCCTCGATCAACACCCCGCTGCTGTTCGAGCCGGGCGAGCGGTGGGAGTACGGCTCCAACATCGACTGGGCCGGTCAGGTCGTCGAGGGCATCACCGGCAAGCGGCTCGGCGAGGTGATGGCCGAGCGGATCCTCGGCCCCCTCGGTATGGACGACACCGCGTTCACGATGACCGACCCGATGCGGTCACTGCTGGCCAAGCTCCACCAGCGCGGCGACGACGGCACCCTCGAGCCGACCGACATCGTGCTGCCGCAGGACCCCGAGGTGCACATGGGCGGGCACGGGCTGTACTCCAACGCGCTCGACTACGCGAAGTTCATGCGGATGTGGCTCAACGACGGGGAGGGCCCGGACGGCCGGATCCTGAAGAAGGAGACCGTCGAGATGGCGGCCGGCAACCACCTCGGCGACCTCAAGGTCAGCATGCTGCCCGGGGTGATCCCCTCGCTCTCCAACGACGCCGAGTTCTTCCCCGGCATGCCGAAGTCGTGGGCGCTGACCTTCATGCTCAACGACGAGGACGCCCCGACCGGACGGCCCGCCGGGTCGCTGGCGTGGGCCGGGCTGGCCAACCTCTACTACTGGATCGACCGGCGCAACGGGATCGCCGGTTTCTGGGCCACCCAGATCTTCCCCTTCGCCGACCCGGCCTCGGTGGGCGGCTACCTCGACTTCGAGACCGCCGTCTACGCCTCGTTGTCGGAGGGTGCAGCGGCCTGACGACCGCGCAGCCGCGAGTTGTAACGCGGGGTTATGGACGCTGGACCCACGGCATGACGCTGGCAGAGCGTCCACCTCACTGGCAGAGCTGCTCCGGGCCGGCTCTGCCAGTGCCCTGGACGGTTCGCACGCGCCGTACCTCGGGTGGAGCGTCCATAACCCCGCGTTACAAGGAGCGGCGGGCGATCAGTCGGCGGTCGCCGAGGCGACGCGGGCGCGGCCGGCGGCGTCGAGCGGCACCTGTGGTGCGAGGTCGACGCGCACGCCGTGGATCGTGCCCGTGAACGCGTTGCGCACCGGGGCGTAGTCGTCGGTCACCGGGGTGCCTCGGTCGACGCCGACGTTGAAGGTCTCGTCGAAGCTGAAGTAGTACGCCGTGGTCTGCGGCACCGTCCCGGTCGCAACCTCGGCCCCGTCGACGTCGAGCGACACCTCGGCGCCGTCGCCGGGGGGCCCGCCGTCGTACACGAAGCGGAGCACGAGCTCGTGGTCGCCGGGCTCCAGGGACGCAGCAGCGCGGACCGTGGTCAGCGAGCGGCCGTAGCAGTTGTAGGCGTAGGAAAGCCGGCCCGCGTGGCAGAACAGCGACCAGCCACCGAACCGGCCGCCCTGCGCGACGAGCACGCCCTCGGCGGTCTCGTCGACGGTCACCTGGACCGAGACCGTGTGCGAGCGGTTCTTCACGTTCGGCGCGGCCTCCTCGGTCAGCCGTCCGGCCCGGGGGCCGAAGCTCAGCGACGTCCGGCCGTGGTGCAGGTCGACGCGACCGGCGACCTCGGGGTTCTCCCGCTCGGTGACCCGGTCGTCGAGCGGGAAGACGTGGTGCTTCTCGGCCTCGGCGCCGAACAGGCCCTGGAGCTCCGCGAGCAGCTGCGGGTGCTCGGCGGCGAGGTCGCGCGCCTGGGTCCAGTCGATGCGGGTGTCGTAGAGCTCCCACACGTCGTCGTCGAACGAGCGCTGCGCCCCGACCATCAGCCACGGCGTCCCGTGCCGGGTGACGGCGGTCCAGCCCTCGTGATAGATCCCGCGGTTGCCGACCATCTCGAAGTACTGCGTCATGCGCCGGTCCGCGGCGGACGCGTCATCGAAGGAGTAGCGCATCGACGTGCCCTCCACCGGCTGCTGCTCGACGCCGTTCACCGACACCGGCGCCGGCACCCCGGCGACGTCGAGGACCGTCGGGAGCAGGTCGATGACGTGGTGGAACTGGTGCCGTACCTCGCCGTGCGCCTCGATCCCGGCCGGCCAGTGCACGACGAGCCCGTCGCGGGTGCCGCCGAAGTGCGAGGCCACCTGCTTGGTCCACTGGTACGGCGTGTTCATCGCCAGCGCCCACCCGACGGGGTACATGCCGTAGGTGGAGGCGTCCCCGATGCGGCCGACCGCAGCGGCCATCGTCTCGACGTCGTCGGCGAAGCCGTGGCCCACGAGGTGCTCGCGGATCGTGCCCTCCAGGCCGCCCTCGCCGGACGCGCCGTTGTCGCCGAGCAGGTAGAGCACGAGCGTGTCGTCGAGCACGCCGATCTGCTGGAGCCGGTCGACGAGGCGTCCGACGTGGTGGTCGGCGTGCTCGGCGAAGCCGGCGTAGGTCTCCATGAACCGCGCCGCGACCCGGCGGGCCACCGGGTCCAGCTCGTCCCAGTGCGGCACCCCGTCGGCCCAGGGCGCGAGCTCGGCGTCCGCGGGGACCAGGCCGAGCTCCTTCTGCCGCGCGAGCGTCCGTTCCCGCTGCACGTCCCAGCCGTCGTCGAACTCCCCTGCGTAGCGGTCGATCCACTCCGGCGCGACGTGGAACGGCGCGTGCGTCGCCCCGAGCGCGAGGTAGCAGAGGAACGGCTTGTCCGGCGTCAGCTCGTGCTGGGCGGTGACCCAGTCGACGGCGTGGTCCACCAGGTCCTCGGTCAGGTGGTAGCCGTCCTCCGGCATGCGGTCCGGCTCGACGGGGGTCGTGCCGTCGTACAGCTGGGGGTACCAGTGGTTCATCTCCGCGCCCATGAACCCGTAGAACCGGTCGAAGCCCTCACCGGTCGGCCAGCGGGTGAACGGCCCGGAGGCATTCACCTCGACGGGCGGGGTCTGGTGCCACTTGCCGAACGCCGCGGTGCTCCAGCCGTTGCCGCCCAGCACCTGCGCGAGGGTCGCCGCGCTCGACGGCCGGTAGCCGGTGTAGCCGGGCTCGGACGTCGCCATCTCCGAGGTGACCCCCATGCCCACCGAGTGGTGGTTGCGACCGGTCATCAGCGCCTGACGGGTCGGTGAGCACAGTGCCGTCACGTGGAACCGGCTGTAGCGCAGACCGGTCCCGGAGAGCCGTTCGGCGGTAGGCATCCGGCACGGGCCGCCGAACGCCGACGACGCCCCGAAGCCCATGTCGTCGACGACGACCACCAGCACGTTGGGGGCTCCGTGCGGTGGGCGGACCGCCCGCACCGGGTCGCGGAGCACGTCGATCGGCAAGCGGCTGCGGTCCATGTCCTGCACGATGACATGTCACCACACCGTGGGCCGGACGGCCGGTAGCGACGTGTAAGGGTTCCGCAAGGTCTCCCACGACGCCGTGGACCCACACTCGAAGAAGACGACAGAGGAGCAAGCCATGATGATGCACATGCCCTGGGTGCTGGTCACCCTGATGATCTTCCTGGTGCTGGTGGCCGGCGGCGCGTTCCTGGCCGTGCGGATGCTGGCCGCGAGCAGCGAGAAGAACGACCGGCACTAGGCCCGTCGCTAGCTACGGCGCTGAGGCGGCGGCGCGATCGGCTCGCAGATCGCCTGCACCCGTTGGGTGGCCAGGTCGATCACCATCCGCGCGGCAGGCGAGAGCTCGGCATCCTGGCGGTGCACGACGGCCATCGTCTCGTACATCCGCGGCCGCAAGGACACCCAGCCGACGGCGGGCGCGAGCCGGGGCGCCACCTGCTCCACGGCGCCGCGCGGCAGCACGGAGTCGGCCAGGCCCAGCCCCACGATCTCGACGGCGGTCTCGACGTCCTCGACCTCGATGCGCGTCTGCAGGGTGTGCCCCGCCTTCTGCAGGGCCTCTCGCAGCAGGCCTCGCGCCGAGTCCACCTCACGCCAGCTGGTCTCGGCCATCACCAGGTCCGCGCGGGCCAGCGCGCCGACCGACACCGGCCTCGCCAGCCGGGCGGGATCGGCGCTGACGTAGACCAGCTCGTCGCGGGCCACCGGCGTGACCGTCATCCGCTCGGTCGCCACAGGGATCGCGATCAACGCCGCCTCCAGCCGGCCGCGCCGCAGGTCCTCCTGGACGGCCACGGAGTTCTGGCCGACCAGCTCCACGCGCACGCCGGGGGCCCGGGCCAGCACGTCGGCGACGAGTGAGGCCCCGAAGTAGAGCCGCGCGGTGCCGAAGGTGCCGAACCGCACCGTGCCGGTGACCAGGCCGGCCACCGCGGTGACGGCCTGCTGCCCGGCCTCGACGGACGCCAGAGTGCGTTCGGCGTGCGGGCGCAGGGCTTCGGCCGACTCGGTCGGGATCACCCCGCGCCCGACCCGGCGGAAGAGGCTCACCCCCATGCTCCGCTCGAGCAGCCGGACCTGCTCGGAGACGGACGGCTGGGCGTAGCCGAGCTCGTCGGCCGCGGCGGTCAGCGAGCC
>JBDSMW010000019.1:0-7954 GCA_039915665.1 Nocardioidaceae bacterium | reverse complement strand
CGGGTCGCCTTCGTCGGGGCCGAGCTGGCCGCGGTGCTGTCCTACGTGCACGGCGAAGGCATCGTCCACCGCGACGTCAAGCCCAGCAACATCCTGGTCGGTCGTGACGGGATCATCCGGCTCGCCGACTTTGGCATCGCGCGCATGGTGGCCGACCCGACCGGCCACACCGTGACGGGTACGACGATCGGCACCGCCGCCTACATCGCGCCCGAGCAGGTTCGCGGCGAGACGGCGACCGCCGCGAGCGACGTCTACTCCCTCGGGCTGGTCCTGCTGGAGGCGCTCACCGGGACCCGGGCCTACCCCGGCGGGCCGATGGAGGCCGCCCTGGCCCGGCTGCACGCGGCACCCCTGATCCCCACCAGCCTGCCGACCGGCTGGCCGGCCCTGCTGACGCAGATGACCGCCTCCGATCGCACCGAGAGATTGACGATGGCCGAGGTCGAGCCGGTGCTCCGCGCGCTTGAGGCGGCCTCCACCCCGACGTCGGGCCGGCACGCCTCCGACGTCGCCGGCTGAGCCGTCCCGAGACGCGGAACGCCGGTCCAGGCAGAGCCGGACCGGCGTTCTCATCTGGTGGCGGAGGATAGGGGATTCGAACCCCTGAGGGCGTTAACCCAACCCGCTTTCCAAGCGAGCGCCATAGGCCACTAGGCGAATCCTCCGCCGGAGAGGTTACCGGTCGCACGCGGCGGAGATGAAATCCACCCGACGTGGGCGCCGTCGAACGGTTCACCTAGACTCCTGCCAACCCCCCGTGCGGCGGCATCTCGCCCAACTCCCCCAGGGCCGGAAGGCAGCAAGGGCAAGTGAGCTCTGTCGGGTGCGCGGGGGGCCTTTCGCTGCCCGGCGACCGCGGCCTACCGCCTGTCGGAGCGGCTGGTTAGGGTTCAGGCGTGGAAGCACCGCTCGCCCTCTACCGCCGCTACCGGCCGGAGACGTTCGCCGAAGTCATCGGCCAGGACCACGTCACCGCGCCGCTGCGGGCGGCGCTCAACAACAACCGGGTGAACCACGCCTATCTCTTCTCCGGTCCGCGCGGCTGCGGCAAGACCACCAGCGCCCGGATCCTGGCCCGCTGCCTCAACTGCGAGCAGGGCCCGACCGACGCCCCGTGCGGCGTGTGCCGCTCGTGCATCGACCTCGCCCGCGGCGGCCCCGGCTCCATCGACGTGATCGAGATCGATGCGGCCAGCCACGGCGGCGTCGACGACGCCCGCGACCTGCGGGAGCGGGCCTTCTTCGCCCCGGTCAGCAGCCGCTACAAGGTCTACATCATCGACGAGGCACACATGGTGACGCCGCAGGGCTTCAACGCCCTGCTCAAGCTGGTGGAGGAGCCGCCCGAGCACCTCAAGTTCGTGTTCGCGACAACCGAGCCCGAGAAGGTCATCGGCACGATCCGATCTCGGACCCACCACTACCCGTTCCGGCTGATCCCGCCGCGCACGCTCTCGGACTACCTGCGCGAGCTGTGCGTCAAGGAGGGCGTCGAGGTCGACGCCGCCGTTCTGCCGCTCGTGGTCCGCGCCGGCGGCGGCTCCGCGCGGGACACGCTCTCGGTGCTCGACCAGCTGATGGGGGGTGCCGGTCCGGAGGGTGTCACCTACGACCTCGCCACCGCTCTGCTCGGGTTTACGCCCGACACCCTGCTCGACGAGGTCGTCGACGCGTTCGCCGCAGGTGACGGCGGCACGGTGTTCGGCGTCGTGGACAAGGTCATCGAGACCGGTCAGGACCCGCGCCGCTTCACCGAGGACCTGCTCCGCCGACTGCGCGACCTGGTGATCATCTCGGCGGTCCCGGACGCGCCGGCGACCGGCCTGATCGACGTGCCCCAGGACCAGGGGGAGCGACTGACCGCGCAGGCGGCCCGCTTCGGCCGGGCCGACCTCAGCCGGTCGGCCGAGCTGGTGGCCGACGGCCTCACCGAGCTCAAGGGTGCGACGGCACCGCGGCTGCTCCTCGAGCTGATCTGTGCGCGGGTGCTGCTCCCGGGGGCCGACCACGGCACCGAAGGCATCTTCGCGCGCCTCGACCGCATCGAGAAGCGGATGTCGATCGAGGGCACCCCGAGCGCGGCCGCCCCGGTCGCCAAGGCTCCGCTCGCCGCTCCCGAGCCGATCCGCGCCCCCGCGCCCGCCCCCGTGGTCGAGCAGGCGCCCGAGCCCACGCCCGCCCCTGAACCTGCCGCCGAGCGAACCCCGGAGCCGACCGCCGAGCGAACCCCGGAGCCGACCCGCGAGCCGACCCCCGAGCCGGTGGCCGCAGCGGCGCCCGCGCCCGGAACCGGTACGTCGACCGGGCTCGGTCTCGTCGACGTGCGTCGGCTCTGGCCGGACCTGCTCGACGCGGTCAAGCTCAAGCGCCGCTACACCTGGATCCTGCTCAGCCAGAACGCCCAGGTGGCCGCCGTCGACGACAAGACCCTGACGGTCGCCCTGGTCAACGCCGGGGCCCGCAACTCCTTCAGCAGCGGCGGCAGCGAGGAGGTGCTGCGCCAGGCCGCGATCGACGTCATCGGCCACGACTGGCGGGTCGAGGCGATCGTCGACCCCTCGGTGCAGCCCGGCTCCGAGGCGCCGATCGTGGTCACTCGTCCGGCCGTCCCGGAGTCGTCCGCCGGGGCCCAGGAGCCCCGCGCCACAGCGCCCGAGCCGACCCCGTCGGCTGCGCGTGCGCCGGTGACGGCGCCTGCGGAGGCACCGGTGGATGCCGTGGCCAGACGACCCGTCGACCCCGGGTCGATGGCGGCCGCCCGCGGCGCCATCCAGGACACCCGGCCCGCCGGAGGGTCGCGCCAGCGCGGCTCGGAGGTGTCCGACGCGGACGCCGACCGCGACGACCCGGATGCCGACGACGGCTCCCTGGGCGGTGCGCAGCTCCTGGAGCGTGAGCTCGGTGCGAGCATCATCGAAGAGATCAAGCACGACTGAGCGCCTGACCGGCCCGACGAGAGAGAAACGATGACTGAGAACCAGAGCCCCTTCGGCGACGGTGGTTTCGACATCAACGCCCTGCTGCAGCAGGCGCAGCAGATGCAGGAGCAGATGGCCGCGGCCCAGCACGAGCTGGCGGCCGCGACCGTCGACGGCACGGTCGGCGACGGCCTGGTGACCGTCACGGTCAACGGGACCGGCGAGCTGGTCGGCGTGAAGATCCGCAAGGACTCCTTCGACCCGGCCGAGACCGAGGACCTCGAGGACCTGATCGTCGCGGCCTACCGCGACGCCGCGACCCGCGCGCAGGCCCTCGCGGCGGAGAAGATGGCGCCGCTGGCCGGTGGTCTGGGTGGGGAGCCTGGTCCCGAGGGCGGCCCCGGCCTCTCGCTCGGCTACTAGAAGATGTACGAAGGTGTCGTCCAGGACCTGATCGACGAGCTGGGTCGACTGCCCGGTGTGGGGCCGAAGAGTGCCCAGCGGATCGCCTTCCACCTGCTGCAGGCCGATCCGGTCGACGTACGTCGGCTGGCGGAGGTGCTGGTCGAGGTCAAGGAGCGGGTCAAGTTCTGTGCGGTCTGCGGGAACGTCGCCGAGGAGGAGACCTGCCGCATCTGCCGTGACCTGCGCCGCGACCCGACGGTCATCTGCGTGGTCGAGGAGTCCAAGGACGTCGTCGCCGTCGAGCGCACCCGGGAGTACCGCGGCCGCTACCACGTCCTCGGCGGGGCGATCTCGCCCATCGACGGCATCGGTCCCGACGACCTGCGGATCCGCGAGCTGATGACCCGGCTCGCCGACGGCGCGGTGAGCGAGGTCATCTTGGCCACCGACCCGAACCTCGAGGGCGAGGCCACCGCGACGTATCTCACGCGACTGCTGAGGCCGATGGGCTTGCGCGTGACGCGACTTGCGAGTGGACTTCCTGTGGGCGGGGACCTGGAGTACGCCGACGAGGTCACCCTCGGGCGGGCCTTCGAAGGGAGACGATCGGTCGAATGAGCGACACGACGACGTACGACGCTGTCGAGGGTGGACGGCACGACGACTTCGAGGAGTTCGCGCAGCAGATCGCCGACCAGGTCGGCAGCTTCCTGCTCGCCCTCCGCGCGATCTCGCGCGGTGAGGCCGGCGAGAGCGGCACCGCCATCTCGCTGCTGCTTCTCGAGGTCAGCCAGGTGCTGCTCGCCGGAGGTCGCCTGGGCGTGCACTCGGACTTCACCCCGGCCGACGAGTACGAACCCGACGCCGGCCCGGACCCCGACCTCGACGCCATGCGGTTGCGACTCGCGGTGCTCCTGGAGAGCGTCGACGCCTACAGCGAGGTGTTCGACCCCTACGTCGACCCGCCCGAGATGGTCTCCTCGCTGCTCTCCGACGACCTGGTCAGCATCGCCACCGCCCTGGCCCACGGCCTGCGGCACTACCGCGACGGCCACGTCAGCGAGGCGCTGTGGTGGTGGCAGTTCTCCTACGTCTCCAGCTGGGGCAACGAGGCGAGCGGCGTGCTGCGCGCCCTGCAGTCCGTGGTGGCGCACGACCGGCTGGACGCGGAGTTCGAGAGCGAGCAGGACCAGGTCGCTGCGGCCGAAGACCTTCTCACCCCGTAGATCACCGACCGGTCCGGCCTCCCCGCGCCGGTAGGATCAGGGCGTCAGTGCGTCCCGACGAGCGAGGAGGTCCCGTGGGCATTGTCGTGCAGAAGTACGGCGGCTCGTCGGTCGCCGACGCCGACGGCATCAAGCGCGTGGCCCAGCGGGTCGTGGACGCCAAGCGCGCCGGTCACGACGTCGTCGTCGTGGTCTCCGCGATGGGCGACCAGACCGACGAGCTGATCGACCTCGCCCAGCAGGTCTCCCCCCTGCCCGCCGGACGCGAGCTCGACATGCTGCTCACCGCCGGTGAGCGCATCTCGATGGCGCTGCTGGCGATGGCCATCGGCAACCTCGGCCAGGAGGCTCGCTCGTTCACCGGCAGTCAGGCCGGTGTGATCACCGACAGCACGCACGGCAAGGCCAAGATCATCGACGTCACCCCGGGCCGCATCGAGCAGGCCCTCGAGCTGGGCGCGGTCGCGATCGTCGCCGGCTTTCAGGGCGTCAGCCAGGACACCAAGGACATCACCACCCTCGGCCGGGGCGGCTCGGACACGACGGCGGTGGCCCTGGCGGCCGCGTTGAAGGCCGACGTCTGCGAGATCTACAGCGACGTCGACGGTGTCTTCACTGCCGACCCGCGCATCGTGGCCAACGCCCGCAAGCGCGACTGGATCTCCTATGAGGAGATGCTTGAGATGGCGGCGTGCGGCGCCAAGATCCTGCACCTGCGCTGCGTGGAGTACGCCCGCCGCTACCAGATGCCGATCCACGTCCGGTCGTCGTTCAGCCAGAAGACCGGCACCTGGATCAGTGAACAAGGAGATGACCAGATGGAGCAGGCGATCATCGCGGGCGTGGCGCACGACCGCAGCGAGGCCAAGATCACCGTCGTCGGGGTCCCGGACAAGGTCGGCGAGGCCGCCCGCATCTTCGAGGCACTGGCCGACGCCGAGATCAACCTCGACATGGTCGTGCAGAACGTCTCCGCGGCCTCCACGAACCTGACCGACATCTCCTTCACCCTGCCCCGCGACGACGGCCAGTCGGCGGTGTCCGCGCTGGCCCGGATCAAGGACGCGGTCGGTTACGACTCCCTGCTGTACGACGACCGGATCGGAAAGATCTCGCTGATCGGGGCCGGCATGCGGTCGCACCCGGGCGTGACGGCGCGGTTCTTCGCCGCCCTGGCCGCCGCGGGCGTGAACATCGAGATGATCTCCACTTCCGAGATCCGGATCTCCGTGATCGTGGACGAGGCGCAGGTCGACGACGCCGTCACCGCGACCCACACCGCGTTCGACCTGGACTCCGACGAGGTCGAGGCCGTGATCTACGGAGGCACCGGCCGATGAGCCGGGGCGTCAACCTCGGCATCGTCGGGGCCACCGGACAGGTCGGTGAGGTGATGCGGCGCATCCTGCTCGAGCGGGACTTCCCGGTCGACAGCATCCGGTTCTTCGCCTCGGCTCGCTCCGCCGGCACGACCCTGGCGTGGGGCGACCGCGAGGTGCTGGTCGAGGACGCCGAGACCGCCGACCCCTCCGGCCTGGACATCGTGCTGTTCTCCGCAGGCGGCGGCACGTCGCTGGCGCTGGCTTCGACCTTCGTGGCCGCCGGCGCTCTCGTCGTGGACAACTCCTCGGCCTGGCGGATGGACCCCGACGTCCCACTCGTCGTCAGCGAGGTCAACCCGGACGCCGTACTGCTGGCGCGCAGGGGCATCATCGCCAACCCGAACTGCACCACGATGGCCGCGATGCCGGTGCTCAAGCCACTGCACGACGAGGCCGGGCTCGTCCGGATGGTCGCGAGCACCTACCAGGCCGTCTCTGGCAGCGGCCTCGCCGGCGTGGACGAGCTCGCCGGGCAGGTCGTCGCGGTCGGTGACCGCGGTCCGCTGCTCACCCACGACGGTGCGGCCATCGAGATGCCGTCGCCGCAGAAGTACGTGCGCCCCATCGCGTTCAACGTGCTGCCGATGGCCGGCTCCGTGGTCGACGACGGCAGCGACGAGACCGACGAGGAGCAGAAGCTCCGCAACGAGAGCCGCAAGATCCTCGCCATCCCCGACCTCCGGGTCTCCGGCACCTGCGTCCGGGTGCCGGTCTTCACCGGGCACTCGCTGTCGCTGAACCTCGAGTTCGCCTCCGCCCTGCCGGCCAAGCGGGCCGTCGAGATCCTCGCCGACGCCGCCGGGGTCGCGCTGTCCGACGTGCCCACGCCGCTGCAGGCCGCGGGACAGGACCCCAGCTTCGTGGGCCGGATCCGTCAGGACCCCGGGGTCGACGGGGAGCGGGGCCTGGCGCTGTTCGTGACCGGCGACAACCTCCGCAAGGGGGCAGCGCTCAACACCGTCCAGATCGCCGAGCTTCTCGCCGCCCGGCTGTCGTAGATCCGATCCCTAGCGGACGTCGAGCCCGGGGCCCTTCTCGGGCCGGGACTCCACGAAGGCGGACGTGACCCAGTGCGCCACGACGTAGGCCCCGGCGCCCAGCACCGGGACGACCAGCAGCATCCAGGCCGAGTACAACGCGTCCGTCGGCGCCAGCAACATCATCACGGCCAGCACGCCGACCGCCAGGAAGCTGGTCGACCGGCTGTCCGGCAGACCCAGCAGCGCGAGCACGACTCCGCCCAGCGACACCATCAGCACCAGGATGACGATCAGCACGAACAGGCCGGGGCCGCCGCACGTCTGGGTGCCCCGCACGGCTTCGCAGCCCTGGAGGGACAGGTAGGTGAGCACGACGCCGGCCAGCCCGACGACGCCGCCGGTGACCAGGGCGGCCACCCAACCGGCCGGCTGGGGCAGGGTCGGGCGCGCCCGTGGGGCTCGACGCTGACCGGCCTCCGGCTGGTCGGGCTCGGGCTCGACCACTGGCGGGGGTGCGGGAACGGGTTCGGGTGCGACAACAGGTTCGGGTGCGACGACAGGTTCGGGTGCGACCGGCTCGGGCTCGGCGACCGGCTCGGTGACCGGCTCGGATGCCGCGGCCGGTTCGGCGGGCGCGTCCTTGCGGCGTCGCAAGCGACCGAAACGGGGCAGGCTGAGGGACGGCAGCTCGAGCTTGGCGGTCTCGTCGTCGGGGCGCTCGGGGTCGTCCGGGTGCCGCGTGTCAGCCATGTCGCGCAGTGTGCCAGAGCAGGAGCGGGGCGCGACGGAGGCGAGCCGGGCTCACCTCGTCACGCAGCTGCGACCTGGATGCGACTGGTGTGCGGCGTCTGCGGCATGCCGGCCATGGTGAGGGACGCGTCGTAGGCGTGCAGGGCGCCGGGCTGGTCGCCGATGCGGCGCAGACTGTCGCCGAGCTGACGCCAGAGCCGGGCCACGTCGCGAGACATCTTCATCCCGGCGAGCACCGAGCGGGCCTCGCGGTAGGACTCGTCGGCCAGGTCCTCCTCGAAGCGGGCCGC
>JBDSMW010000078.1:0-22845 GCA_039915665.1 Nocardioidaceae bacterium | reverse complement strand
CGCTCGGTGGTGTGGATCCTGTGCCTGGGCTCGGACGCCCGGCCGGGCCAGCGGCTCACCGGCACCCGGGCCGACGCGATCCAGATGGTCGGGCTCAACCTGGACACCGGCCACGGCACGATCATCGGCATCCCGCGGGACTCCTACGTCGACATCCGCGGCCACGGGCGCAACAAGATCAACGCCTCGATGCAGTTCGGCGGCCCGCAGCTGATGGCCGACTCGGTCGGCCGGATGGTCGGCGTACGCCCCGACTACGTCTTCACCACCGGCTTCCTCGGCTTCCGCGGCATGGTCCGCGCGATCGACGGGGTGACGGTGAACTCGAAGTTCGCGTTCTCCGACCCCGTCAGGCCGCAGGGCTACCACCGCGGGAAGAACAACCTGAACCCGTTCCAGGCGCTGATCTTCGGGCGGGTGCGCCACCCCCTCCCGCGCGGTGACTTCGACCGGTCCGCCAACCAGCAGGAGCTGCTGCGCAGCATCCTGCGCAAGGTCCGGGCGCACCGGTCGGACCCGGGGTTCATGGAACGCGGACTCCTGGCGTCGGTGAAGTTCATGGACACCGATCTCGCGCCGTCCGAGCTCTTCCGGCTGGCGCAGGCGGTCACCCACATCGAGCCCGGGAAGCTCACGGCGTGCGTAGTGAGCGGCCCGACGGGTGACGTCGGCGGCGCCAGCGTGGTGTTCGCGGACCTGGCCCAGGCCCGACGGCTGGGGAACGACGCCCGCAGGGACGGGACGCTGGATCGAGGCTGCTGACCTGGTGCCCCCGGTAGGATTCGAACCTACGCCACCGCCTCCGGAGGGCGGTGCTCTATCCCCTGAGCTACGGGGGCTCATGGTGCGGCACGAGCGTACATGACATGAGCCGGCCCTGGACGCCGCCCCGGGTGCTCCCGATCGGGGCCGCGGGTCGGCCGGCGATATCGGGGTGAGCCGTCCGCCGGACCGCCGATACCCTTGACCGGTGACTCCCGAACAGCTGTCGACCGCGATCGTCCACGCCCTCAACGCGCTCGTCGAGGACGGCTCCCTGAGC
The DNA here is from genome assembly GCA_039915665.1 of Nocardioidaceae bacterium. Classification (GTDB taxonomy): domain Bacteria; phylum Actinomycetota; class Actinomycetes; order Propionibacteriales; family Nocardioidaceae; genus Nocardioides_B. The sequence continues at coordinate 21,803 of JBDSMW010000078.1, read as the reverse complement.
CTGCCCGACGGGGTGCCCACGACGGTGGTGGTCGAGCGTCCGCGCAGCAAGGAGCACGGTGACTACGCGACCAACGTCGCCCTCCAGCTGGCCAAGAAGGCCGGGGTCGCGCCGCGCGACCTCGCCACCCTGCTGGCGGCCAAGCTCGGCGAGGCCGACGGTGTCGCCGCCGCGGAGATCGCCGGCCCGGGGTTCCTGAACATCCGGGTCGAGGCCGGGGCGCAGGGCGCGGTCGCCGCGCAGGTCGTCGAGGCGGGTGCGTCGTACGGCTCGAGCGACCTGTTCGCGGGCGAGAAGGTCAATCTGGAGTTCGTCTCGGCCAACCCGACCGGACCGATGCACCTCGGCGGCACCCGGTGGGCCGCGGTCGGCGACGCGCTGGGCCGGATCTTCACGATGTCGGGGGCGGACGTCACCCGGGAGTACTACTTCAACGACCACGGGGCCCAGATCGACCGGTTCTCCCGGTCCCTGCTGGCCAGCGCCCAGGGTCGCCCGGCGCCGGAGGACGGCTACGGCGGCGCCTACATCGGCGAGATCACCGAAGCCGTGCTGGCCGAGCGGCCGGACGCTCGCGACCTCCCCGACGACGAGGCGCAGGAGGTGTTCCGCGAGGTCGGCGTCAACATGATGTTCGACGAGATCAAGGCCACGCTGCACGACTTCGGCGTGGACTTCGACGTCTACTTCCACGAGAACAACCTGCACGAGTCGGGTGCCGTGGAGCGGGCGATCAAGCGGCTCACGGAGATGGGCAACACCTACGAGCAGGACGGCGCGCTGTGGATCCGCACCGAGAAGTACGGCGACGACAAGGACCGGGTGATCATCAAGTCCGACGGGGACGGCGCCTACATCTCCGGTGACGCGGCCTACTACCTGGACAAGAAGGAACGCGGCTTCGACCGCTGCCTGATCATGCTAGGCGCCGACCACCATGGGTACGTCGGACGGCTGATGGCCCTGTGCGCGGCCTTTGGGGACGAGCCGGGCAGGGACCTCGAGGTGCTGATCGGGCAGATGGTCAACCTGCTCGACCACGGCAAGCCGCTGCGGATGTCCAAGCGCAACGGGACCGTGATCACGCTCGAGGACCTGGTCGACGCGATCGGGGTGGACGCCGCGCGCTACGCCCTCGCCCGCTACACCAACGACACGAACATCGACATCGACCTGGCGCTGTGGACCAAGCAGGGCAGCGACAACCCGGTCTACTACGTGCAGTACGCCCACGCCCGGCTGTCCGCGATCCTGCGCAACGCCGCCGACCTCGGCATCGGGGGCGGGGCGTTCGACCCGTCGCTGCTCGCGCACGAGAAGGAGGGCGACCTGCTCCGGGCGCTCGCGGAGTTCCCGCGGGTGGTCGCGTCCGCCGCGCAGCTGCGGGAGCCGCACCGCGTGGCGCGCTACCTGGAGGAGACGGCCGGCAAGTTCCACCGGTTCTACGACGCCTGCCGGGTGCTGCCGATGGGCGACGAGGACCCCGGGCCGATCCACGACGCCCGACTGCTGCTGGTCGCCGCGACGCGCACGGTCTTCGCCAACGGCCTGCGGCTGCTCGGCGTCTCGGCTCCGGAACGGATGTAGAGGATGCCCGTCTCCCACGAGGCCGGCTGGGCGCACGCCGACGGCGCCCTGCGCGGACCCGCCTGGCTCCAGGCCCCCCGCGACGTCAACGACCTGGTCCCGCTGCTGTGGTCGTCGACGGCGCGCAAGAACGACGACGGTGCGCTCGAGGTCGGCGGCGTGGACCTGCGCGCCCTGGTCGCCGAGCACGGGTCGCCGGCCTACGTCCTCGACGAGGCCGACTTCCGCTCCCGGGCCGGCGCGTTCCGGGACGCATTCAGCGACTACGCCGTTTTCTACGCGGGCAAGGCGTTCCTCTGCACGACGGTGGCGCGCTGGGTCGCCGAAGAGGGCCTCTGCCTCGACGTGTGCTCGGCCGGCGAGCTGACCGTGGCGCTGCGGGCCGGCTTCGACCCGGCGCGGATCGGCTACCACGGCAACAACAAGACGAGCGGCGAGCTGCGCCGGGCGGTCGAGGTGGGGGTCGGGCGCATCGTCGTGGACTCGTTCCACGAGATCGAGCGGCTCGGCTCCGTCACGGCCGACCTGTCGGCGACCGTGCGGGTGATGGTGCGGGTCACGCCGGGCGTCGAAGCGCACACGCACGAGTACATCGCCACGGCTCACGAGGACCAGAAGTTCGGCTTCTCGATCACGTCGGGCGACGCGTGGGACGCCGTGCGCCGGGTGGAGGCGGCGCCGGGTCTTGAGCTGCTCGGCCTGCACTCGCACATCGGGTCGCAGATCTTCGACACGTCCGGCTTCGAGGTGGCCGCCCGCCGGGTGCTCGCACTGCACGCCCGGGTCTCCGAGGAGCTCGGTGTGACGATGCCCGAGCTGGACCTCGGTGGTGGTTTCGGCATCGCCTACACGACCCAGGACGACCCCTCCGACCCGGCACAGCTGGCCACCGAGCTGACCAAGATCGTCGAGCACGAGTGCCGGGCTCTCGGCGTCGAGGTCCCGGCGCTGTCGATCGAGCCGGGCCGCGCGATCGTCGGACCGGCGGTCTGCACCGTCTACGAGGTCGGCACGGTCAAGCGCGTCGGCCTCGACGCCGGCGCCTCCCGCACCTACGTGTCCGTCGACGGCGGGATGAGCGACAACATCCGGACCGCGTTGTACGACGCTGACTACTCCTGCACCCTCGCGTCGCGCCGGACCGACGTGGTCCCGGTGCTGGGCCGCGTCGTGGGCAAGCACTGCGAGGCCGGCGACATCGTGGTCAAGGACGAGTTCGTCCCCGGCGACCTAGAGCCCGGCGACCTGCTCGCCGTGCCGGGGACCGGGGCGTACTGCCGCTCGATGGCCAGCAACTACAACCACGCCCTGCGTCCGCCGGTGGTCTCGGTGCGCGACGGGGCGAGCGCGGTCGTCGTCCGTCGTGAGACAGAGGACGATCTGCTGCGCACCGACGTGGGAGCCTGAACTCGTGAACACGAGCACCAACACCCCGCTGAGGCTCGCCCTGCTCGGGTGCGGGTCGGTCGGCAGCCAGGTCGTCCGCCTCCTCCGCGAGCAGGCCGACGACCTGACCGCACGGGTCGGCGCCCCCATCGAGCTGGTCGGTGTCGCCGTACGCCGTCCGGACCTGCAGCGCGACGCCGAGGTGCCGCGCGAGCTGCTCACCACCGACGCGCACGGCCTGGTCACGCGCGACGACGTCGACCTGGTCGTGGAGGTCATCGGCGGCATCGAGCCCGCTCGCTCGCTGATCCTGGCCGCCCTGGAGAACGGTGCCTCGGTGGTCACCGCCAACAAGGCGCTGCTCGCGGAGGACGGCGGCACGCTGTTCGCCGCGGCCGAGAAGGCCGAGCGCGACCTCTACTACGAGGCCGCCGTCGCGGGCGCGATCCCGATCATCCGGCCGCTGCGAGAGTCGCTGGCCGGCGACCGCGTGCGCCGGGTGCTCGGCATCGTCAACGGCACCACCAACTTCATCCTCGACAAGATGGACACCTACGGCAGCGGCTTCGCCGAGGTGCTGGAGGAGGCGCAGGCCCTGGGCTACGCCGAGGCCGACCCCACCGCCGACATCGAGGGGTACGACGCGGCGGCCAAGGCCGCGATCCTGGCCAGCCTGGCCTTCCACACCCGCGTCACCGCCGCCGACGTCTACCGCGAGGGCATCACCGAGGTCAGCGCCTCCGACGTCGCCTCGGCGCGCGAGATGGGCAGCGTCGTGAAGCTGCTCGCCATCTGCGAGCTGCGCGACACCTCCACGGGACCGGCCGTCTCGGCCCGCGTGCACCCGGCGATGATCCCGCGCTCGCACCCGCTGGCCAGCGTCCGCGAGGCCTACAACGCGGTGTTCGTCGAGAGCGACGCCGCCGGGCAGCTGATGTTCTACGGTCCCGGTGCCGGTGGCTCGCCCACCGCCAGCGCGGTGCTCGGCGACCTCGTCACGGTCGCCCGCAACCGGCGCAGCAACGTACGGGGGTCGGGGGAGTCGGCCTACGCCCAGTGCGAGGTGCTGCCGATGGGGGAGACCCTGACCCGCTACCACGTGGCGCTCGACGTGGACGACCGCGCCGGCGTCCTGGCCGCGGTCGCGCAGGCCTTCGCCGAGCACGACGTCTCGATCCAGACGGTGCGCCAGGAGGGGCACGGCCACGACGCCCAGCTCGTCGTGGTCTCGCACCGGGCGACCGACGCGGCGCTGGCCGCCACCGTCGAGGACCTGCGGGGCATGGACTTCGTGCACGACGTCTCCTCGGTGATGCGCGTCGAGGGGGACAGCGCATGAGCCGATCCGCCCCCGGGGCGCACCAGTGGCGCGGCGTCGTCGAGGAGTACCGCGACTGGCTCGACATCCCCGAGGACACCCCGACCATCACCCTGCGCGAGGGCGGCACCCCGCTCGTCGACAGCCGCTGGCTCTCCGAGCTGACCGGCGCCGAGGTCTGGCTCAAGGTCGAGGGCGACAACCCCACCGGCTCGTTCAAGGACCGCGGCATGACCGTCGCGCTGTCGGTCGCCGTGGGCCAGGGCGCCGAAGCCGTGGTCTGCGCGTCGACCGGCAACACCTCCGCGTCGATGGCGGCCTACGCCGCTCGCGCGAGGATCAAGCCGCTCGTCCTCGTGCCCCAGGGCAAGATCGCTGCCGGCAAGCTCGCGCAGGCGATCGTGCACGGCGCGCAGGTGATCATGGTGCGCGGCAACTTCGACGACTGCCTGCGCATGTCGCGCGGCCTGGCCGACCACTACCCGGTCGCCCTGGTGAACTCCGTCAACCCGATGCGGCTCGAGGGCCAGAAGACCGCGTCGTTCGAGATCGTCGACTTCCTCGGCGACGCCCCCGACGTGCACGTCCTCCCGGTCGGCAACGCCGGCAACATCTCGGCGTACTGGAAGGGCTACCTGGAGTACGAGCGGGCCGGTCGCTCCACCCGCCTCCCGCGGATGCTGGGCTGGCAGGCCGAGGGTGCGGCGCCGCTGGTGTCGGGCTCACCGGTCACCGCCCCCGAGACCGTCGCCTCCGCGATCCGGATCGGCAACCCCGCCTCGTGGCACCTCGCCGTCGAGGCGGCCGAGAAGTCCGGTGGCCGTTTCCGGGCGGTCTCCGACGAGCAGATCCTCGCAGCCCAACGACAGCTCGCGTCCGAGGACGGCGTGTTCGTCGAGCCGGCCTCGGCCGCCGGGGTCGCCGGCCTGCTCGCCGAGCTGGCCGAGGGCACGTCGTACGCCGGGCAGCAGCTGGTGGTCACGGTGACCGGTCACGGCCTCAAGGACATCGACACCGCGCTGTCGACGTTCACCGAGCTGGTCGACACGGTCGTGGACGCCGACGTCGAGGCGGCCGCCGAGGCCGCTGGGCTGCGTTGACCACGCTGCTGACCGGTCCGGTGACGGTGAGCGTCCCGGCCACCAGTGCCAACCTCGGCCCCGGCTTCGACGCGTTCGGCCTGGCGCTCGACCACCGCGACACCGTCACCGCGGAGGTCGTCGACGCTCCCGGCGTGGAGATCTCCGTGTCCGGCATGGGGGAGGGCAGCGTCCCGCTCGACGAGCGGCACCTGGTCTACCGGTCCCTGGTCGCGGCCTTCGAGCACATGGACGTGACCCTGCCCGGCATCCGGCTGGGGTGCGTCAACGTGGTCCCGCACGCCCGCGGCCTCGGCTCGTCGTCGGCCGCGATCGTCGCCGGGGTCTGTGCGGCCCGCGGCCTGGTCGGCGGCGGGTCGCTGCTGATGGACGACGACGCGGTGTTCGCGCTGGCGGCCGAGCTCGAAGGCCATCCGGACAACGTGGCGTCGGCGTTCTACGGCGGGTTCACGGTCGCGTTCCGCGACGGAGACCGGTTCCGTGCCACCAGTCTCGCGGTCGACCCCCGGGTGCAGGTGGTGGCGTTCGTGCCACCGGACGGCGTCGAGACCTCGGTGGCTCGTGGCCTGCTGCCGGCCACGGTGCCGCACGCCGACGCCGCCGTGAACGCCGGACGGGCCGCGCTGCTCGTGGTCGCCCTGGGTCGCGAACCCGAGCTGCTGCTGCCGGCGACCGAGGACCGGCTGCACCAGTCCTACCGCGCACTCGCCATGCCCGCGACGCTCGACCTGGTCCACGCCCTGCGTGCCGACGGGCTGCCCGCCGTGGTGTCCGGGGCCGGGCCGACGGTGCTGGTCTTCACCGACGCGAGCCAGCAGCGGGCCGTCGCGCGACGCTGCCCGGAGGGCTGGAGGGCACTCACGGTGCCCATCGACCGGCACGGGGTCCGGGTCGACCTGCCGGGATAGAGCAGCGTCCGCCACTGTCGCCAATGGCGCCAGCGGCCTCCTCCTGGAGTGCTACGCTGCCGATGCGCCGGTGATCATGGTGCGTCTTCACGCGCCGAAGCAGCGATTCACGCGGTTGCGTATTTCTCCCCCGCACGACCTGGACTGCGACGTCTCTCGGTGCCCGCGCCGAGGACCTCCAGGTCGGGCTGCGGAACCACACTGAACGAGGCCGCCGGGTACCCCGGATCGGCCCGAACGTGGGAAGGACCTCACGTGACGGAAACAACCACCACCCCCGACTCCACCGACAGCGGCTCTGCGCCGGTGGCGGGCGGCGCCAAGCGCCGGGCGGCCGGGCTTGCCGGCATGCTGCTGCCCGAGCTCAAGCAGATGGCGGGGGGACTCGGCATCAAGGGCGTCGGCGGCATGCGCAAGAGCCAGCTGATCGACGCCATCAAGGCCGCCCAATCCGGCAGCCAGTCCGGTAGCCAGAGCAGCAAGTCCCAGGACACCAAGGCCCAGGACGGCAAGCAGCGCGACGGCAAGCAGGACCCCAAGCAGGACAGCTCGCAGCAGGACTCCAACGGCGACAAGGCCGCCGCCGAGGCGCCGGCCCGGGTCGAGCGCACCGAGCAGCCGCAGGCCGACGGCGGCGACACGACTGCCCGGGCCGACCGGTCGAACCGGTCCAACGACCGCACCGACAACCGCAACGAGAGCCGCAGCGGTCAGCAGAACGACAACCGCAACGGCCAGCAGGGCAACGACAACCGGCCCGCCCAGCAGAACGACAACCGCAACGACAACCGCGGCGGTCAGCAGTCAGGTGACAACCGCAACAACCAGCAGAACGACAACCGCGGCGGCGCCCAGCAGAACGACGACGAGGGCGGCCGCCGCAACCGCCGCCGGCGCGGGCGCGACCGCAACGACCGCAACGACCGGCCCGAGCGCAACGACCGGCCCGAGCGCAACGACCGGCCCGAGCGCAACGACCGCGTGGAGCGCAACGAACGCCCCGATCGCGGTCGCGGCAACCGCGAGCCCGACACCACGGTCCTCGAGGACGACGTCCTGGTGCCCGCGGCCGGCATCCTCGACGTGCTCGACAACTATGCGTTCGTGCGCACCAGCGGCTACCTCCCCGGCGCCGACGACGTCTACGTCTCGCTGTCGATGGTCCGCCGCTTCGGCCTGCGTCGCGGCGACGCGGTGACCGGCCAGGTCCGCCAGCCCCGCGAGGGGGACCGCAAGGAGAAGTTCAACCCGATGGTCCGGATCGACACCATCAACGGTGCCGACCCCGAGGCCGCCAAGGGCCGCGTCGAGTTCGGGAAGCTCACCCCCCTCTACGCCTCCGAGCGGCTGCGTCTCGAGACCGAGTCGACCAACCTGATCGGCCGCGTCATCGACATCGCCGCCCCGATCGGCAAGGGCCAACGCGGTCTGATCGTGTCGCCGTCCAAGGCCGGCAAGACGATGATCATGCAGTCGATCGCCAACTCGATCACGACCAACAACCCCGAGTGCCACCTGATGGTCGTGCTCGTCGACGAGCGTCCCGAGGAGGTCACCGACTTCGAGCGCTCGGTCAAGGGCGAGGTCATCTCCTCGACGTTCGACCGGCCGGCGAGCGACCACACCGCGGTCGCCGAGCTGGCGATCGAGCGGGCCAAGCGGCTCGTCGAGCTCGGTCACGACGTCGTCGTGCTGCTCGACGGCATCACCCGCCTCGGTCGCGCCTACAACCTGGCCGCGCCGCCCAGCGGGCGCATCCTGTCCGGTGGCGTCGACTCGGCGGCGCTCTACCCGCCGAAGCGCTTCTTCGGCGCCGCCCGCAACATCGAGGACGGCGGCTCGCTCACCATCTTGGCGACGGCGCTCATCGAGAGCGGATCGAAGATGGACGAGGTGATCTTCGAGGAGTTCAAGGGCACCGGCAACATGGAGATCCGGCTGCGCCGCGACTTCGCCGACAAGCGGATCTTCCCGGCCATCGACGCCGTGCAGTCCGGGACGCGACGAGAGGAGCTCCTGATGAGCAAGGAGGAGCTCTCCATCGTCTGGAAGCTCCGCCGCGTGCTGTCGGGCCTCGACGGCCAGCAGGCGCTCGAGCTGCTGCTGGAACGGCTGAAGAAGTCGTCGAGCAACTACGAGTTCCTGACGCAGGTGCAGAAGACCACGCCGACCGCCGGCAACGGCCGCGACAACGACTGACCGTCCGGCAACGTCCGTCCCACCCGCTGCTCGATAGAACTCTGGGAGGCGAGTCATGGCCAGGATCGTGGTCGCCGATGACGACGCGGACATCCGCGACCTCGTCGGGTTCAAGCTCCGCCAGGCCGGTCACGACGTGGAGACCGTCGAGGACGGTGCCGCCGCCGTGGCCGCCGCCCAGGCGGTCCGGCCGGACCTGTTGATCCTCGACGTGATGATGCCCGGGATGGGAGGGCTGGACGCCACGCGTGCGCTGCGGCTCGACCCGGAGCTGGCGCGGGTCCCGGTGATCCTGCTGACCGCCCGCGCCCAGGAGTCCGACATCGAGCAGGGTTTCGGTGCCGGGGCCGACGACTACGTCGTCAAGCCGTTCAGCCCCCGGGAGCTGGCGTCGCGCGTCGCGGCGGTGCTCGCCCGGAGCCGTGCGTGAGGACTCTCGTCTGGGTCCTGCTCGTCGCCCTCCTCGTCGCGGCGGTCTGCCTGGTCGTCGCGCTGTTCGGTCTGCGGCTGGGCCGTGAGGTGGCCGACCGACGCCGGGAGACCCGGCACGGCGAGGTCCGCGACGTGATCCTGACGGCCCTGATGGGCGAGCCGGACGAGGCGGCCCGGGCCCGCGCCGACCTGCGCACCCGCAGCGGCCGCGGCTGGGACGAGGTCGAGGACCAGGCCTTCGCGATGGTCCCCAAGATCAAGGGCGACTCGCACGACGCGCTCGTCACCCTGCTGCTGAGCAAGGGTGCCGCCGCCCACGCGTCGACGCTGGCGCGGTCCCGCTCGCAGGTCCGCCGGGCCAGGGGCGCCCACCGGCTCGGGGCGCTGGCGCAGTCCGATGCCGTCTCCCTGCTGCTCGGACTGCTGCACGACCACGCCTTCCTCGTACGTCGGACCGCGGTGCGGGCGCTCGGCCAGGTCGGTGACCCGATCGCCGTACCCCCGATGCTCGACGCGGTGACCGCCGACCCCCGGCTGTCGCGCGACGTGCTCGCCGCCATCGGCCGGACCGGTTCCGCGGCCGCGCCGATGCTCCGCCGCGAGCTGCTACGGACCCTGAGCGAACCGGTGGACAACAGGCGGGCCGCCCTGACCGCCGTCGGCCTCGGGGTGCTCGGGGACGTCTCGGCGGCACCCCTGCTGACCGTGAGCCTGGAGGACCGCGACCAGCCGGGGCTCGCGGTGGCCTCCGCCGAGGCGCTCGGCTCGCTGGGGGCACCGGAGTCCGTCGAGCCGCTGCTGCGCGCGATGGCCGACGCCGACCCCGACCTGCGGGTTGCCGCGGCCCGCGCGCTGGGCAGCGTCGGCGACGTGCGGGTCGCGCCACGGCTCGCGGGTTCGCTGCGCGACCGGCACCACCTGACCTCCCGGGCGGTGGCCGGCGCCCTGCTCCGACTGGGCGATCCGGGTCTGCTGGCCCTGCGGGCCTCGCCCTCGCCGTACGCCGCCGAGGCACTCGCGGTGCACCGCGTGCGGCACGGCGGCTGACGTGGACATGCTGTTCTGGGGGTTGAACGCCTTCGGCTGGTTCTTCATCGCCTACGCGGTGCTGATCAACACCAGCTTCCTGGTCCTGACCGGGCTCGCGGTGGCCGACTTCTGGGCCTACCTGCGACGCGTCGACTTCGCGGCGTACGACGAGACGTTCGCCGAGCCACTCACGCCCGGCATCTCGATCCTGATGCCGGCCTACAACGAGAGCGCCGGGATCGTCGAGTCGGTCGCGGCGATGACCGCGCTGCGCTACCCCGACTTCGAGGTCGTGGTGATCGACGACGGCTCCAAGGACGACACCTCGAAGCAGCTGATCGACGCGTTCGACATGGTCGAGGTGCCGATCGTGGTGCCCGTCGAGATCGAGACCGCGGGACACGTCACCGCGACGTACCTCTCCCGCCGCGGCAACAACAACGTCCTGCTGGTGCGCAAGACCAACGGGGGCAAGGCCGACGCGCTCAACGTCGGCATCAACGCGGCCCGCAAGCCGTTGGTCTGCATGGTCGACGCCGACTCGCTGCTGGACCCGGACGCCCTGCTGCACGTGTCGCGCCCCTTCGCAGACGACCCCGACCGGGTGGTCGCATCCGGGGGAGTGGTGCGGGTCGCCAACGGCTCGGACATCTCGCGAGGACGCGTCACCCGGGTGCGGATGCCGAACCGGTGGCTGCCGCGCATCCAGGTCGTGGAGTACCTCCGCGCCTTCCTCGTCGGCCGCACCGGCTGGTCGCGGCTCGGCGGACTGCTGATCATCTCGGGCGCGTTCGGGGTGTTCCGCAAGGACGTCCTGCTCGAGCTCGGAGGTCTCGCGACCGACTGCATCGGCGAGGATGCCGAGCTGGTGGTCCGGCTGCACCGGTGGCTCGGCGACACCGGCCGCGACGGGCGGGTGGTGTTCGTGGCCGAGCCGGTCGCCTGGACCGAGGCGCCGGAAGACCGCGCCGTCCTCCGCAAGCAGCGTCGTCGCTGGCACCGCGGACTGACCGAGATCCTCTCCAAGCACCGGGGCATGGTGTTCCGGCCGCGCTACGGCATGGTGGGTCTGGTGTCCATGCCCTGGTTCATCGCGTTCGAGCTGCTGGCCCCGTTCGTCGAGGTGTTCGGCGTGGCGTTCCTCGCCGTGGCTCTCGTACTGATGTCCTCGGACGCGCTCGGGCTCACCGACCTCCAGCTGGTCAATCAGGACGTCGTCTGGATCCTGCTGTCGACGTCGCTGCTGTACGCCGTGGTCCTCACCCTGGCCGCCCTTCTGATCGAGGAGCTGTCGTTCCGTCGCTACCGCGGGTTGCGTGACCTGGCCATCGCCGTGTGGGCTGCCCTCGAGGAGAACATCGGCTACCGGCAGATGAACGCGTGGTGGCGCGCCGGCGGTTCGATCGAGGCCTGGCGGGGAACGAAGCACGACTGGGGAGACATGCAGCGACGAGGACTGGGGAAGACATGAGGCACTGGCTGGGCGGGATCACCGCGCAGGTCCGGCTGCTGGTCTTCGGCATGGTCCTGCTGGTCGTGGTGGCCGGCTTCACGGGGCTGATCGGCGTCAAGGTGGCGACCGCGACCGTCGACCGGCTGGCCGACGCGCTGGTGCCGGCGGCCGACGCCAACGCCCGGATCCTGCTCGACATGACCGAAGCCGAGTCCGCGCTGCGGGCGTGGGTGGCCACCGACGACCCGCAGTTCCTCGACCCCTACTACACCGCTCGCAGGGAGGTCGGCCGCGAGCAGCTCGTGCTCCAGCAGTACGCCGAGCAGCACCCGTCGCTGGCCCAGGAGGCCGCCCGCCAGGACGCCGCGGTGGACGACTGGTTCTCGACGTACGCCGAGCCGCGCCTCGACATGCCCGCCGGCGACGGCAACATCTCGCACCAGCGGTTCGTGCAGGGGACGGAGAAGTTCGACGGGATCCGGTCGGCCAACGAGACGGTGGCCGCTGAGCTCGCGGGCTCGATCGAGGACGCCAACAAGGCCGCGTCACGCCGGCTGCCGTGGACCGTCGTGATCCTGGCCCTCGTCGCCGTGCTCGGTGCGATCGCCCTCCTGCTGGCCCGCCGGTTCGCCGGCGGGGTCAGCGAGCCGCTCGTGGACATGCAGCACACCGTCGACCGTCTCGCGGCCGGGGACACCGACGCGCGCACGACCGTCGCCGGCCCGCGCGAGGTGCGCCGCGTCGGCGAGGCACTGAACAACTTCGCCGCTCAGAACGCCCGCCTCCTCGTGCTGGAGCGCGACGCCGTGCAGCGGCTGGAGAGCCTGGACCGGGCGAAGTCGGACTTCGTCTCCAACGTCTCGCACGAGCTGCGGACCCCGTTGACCAGCATCGCGGGCTACATCGAGCTGTTCGAGGACGGCTTCCTCGACCGTCTGGAGCCCGAGCAGCTCGGCATGCTCGCCGTGGTGACCCGCAACGTGCAGCGGCTTCAGGCCCTGATCGAGGACCTGCTGACTCTCTCCCAGGTCGAGTCGCAGACCTTCCGGAGCAGCTTCGACGTCCTCGACCTCACCCGGCTGGTGTCCGAGGCGGCCCACGACCTCGGCGCCGCGGCGTCCGGTCGCGGGGTGCGGATCAGCGAGGTGCACCCCGAGGAGCCGATGGTGATGAGCGGGGACGCCAGCCAGCTGTCCCGGGCCCTGGTCAACCTGGTCTCGAACGCCGTGAAGTTCTCCCACGACGGCGGGGAGGTGACGGTCCGGCTGACCCGGTCCGGGGCCGACGCGCACCTCGACGTCGTGGACCGGGGGATCGGCATCCCCGCAGTGGACATCGACAACCTGGCGACCCGGTTCTTCCGGGCCTCCAACGCCGTCGACGCGGAGATCACCGGCACCGGGCTCGGCCTGCGCATCGTGCACACGATCGTCGAGAACCACGGCGGCCGGCTGGACGTCGAGTCGGTCGAGGGGGAGGGCACCCGGGTGCGGATGGTGCTCCCGCTGGCGGGCAGCGAGCGGGAAGAAAACCCGACCCCCACTGGTTGAGATCGTCGTCAGGGTCCGATTGGCGCACGGCCGCCGCTCACTGGCACACTAGATGGCTGGTTCCGGTTCACGTTCCCGCTCGCCCCGTGGCGAGGTAGGGACGACCCGGCGACCGACACCCTCGAAAGGAAAACCATGAAGCAGAACGTCCACCCGGACTACACCGAGACCCAGGTCACCTGCACCTGCGGCAACACGTTCGCGACGCGGAGCACGGTCGCCAGCGGCACCATCCGCTCCGACGTCTGCTCGCAGTGCCACCCGTTCTACACGGGCAAGCAGAAGATCCTCGACACCGGCGGTCGCGTCGCCCGGTTCGAGAAGCGCTACGCCCAGAAGGCCCCGGCCGCCAAGGCCGAGGAGCCGACCAAGTAGCTCCACCAGAGCGCCGGTCCCCGCAGCCCTTCGAGGCGCTCGGACCGGCGCTCTGTCTGTGTCCGGACCACGGAGTGGTCCCGCTCGACGTACCGGAGGCGAACATGTTCGAGGCAGTCGAAGGACTGGTGGCCGAGCACCGCGACCTCGAGCAACGTCTCGCGGACCCGAGCATCCACGCCGACCAGGGCCTGGCCAAGCGGCTCAACCAGCGCTACGCCGAGCTGTCCGCGATCGTCCGCACGTACGACGACTGGCAGCGGCTCGGTGACGACATCGAGGCCGCCCGCGAGCTGACCCAGGAGGACGCGTCCTTCGCCGAGGAGGCCGACCAGCTCGCTGAGCGGCGGACGGTCGCCGAGGAGCGGCTGCGCCACCTGCTGGTGCCTCGCGACGAGGCCGACAGCAAGGACGTCCTGCTCGAGATCAAGTCCGGCGAGGGCGGCGAGGAGTCGGCGCTGTTCGCGGGCGACCTGCTGCGGATGTACACCCGCTACGCCGAGCTGCGTGGCTGGAGGACCGAGCAGATCGACGCCAACGAGTCCGACCTCGGTGGCTACAAGTCGGTGACCGTCGCGGTCAAGGCCAAGGGCACCCCGGAGCCGGGGGAGGCGCCCTACGCGCTGCTCAAGTTCGAGGGCGGCGTGCACCGGGTTCAGCGCGTCCCGGTCACCGAGAGCCAGGGCCGCGTGCACACGTCCGCGGCCGGCGTCCTGGTGATGCCGGAGGCCGAGCAGGTCGACGTCACCATCGCGGACAAGGACCTGCGGATCGACGTCTACCGCTCGTCGGGCCCCGGCGGCCAGTCGGTCAACACCACCGACTCCGCGGTGCGGATCACCCACGTCCCGACCGGCATCGTGGCCAGTTGCCAGAACGAGAAGTCCCAGCTCCAGAACCGCGAGCAGGCCATGCGGATCCTCCGGGCCCGGCTCCTGCAGGCCGCCCAGGACACCCAGGACGCCCAGGACTCCGACGCCCGCAAGTCGCAGGTGCGCACGGTCGACCGCTCCGAGCGGATCCGGACCTACAACTACCCGGAGAACCGGATCTCCGACCACCGCACCGGCTACAAGGCCTACAACCTCGACGCCGTGCTCGACGGCGCCCTCGAGCCGGTGATCGAGTCCTGCGTGCAGGCCGACCTGGCCACCCGCCTCGACGCCCTCGAGGCGCAGGCGACGTGAGCCGTGAGCTGGTCCGGCAGGCCGCCGCTCGGCTGGCGGCAGCCGGGGTCTCCAGCCCGGACTTCGACGCCGCCGAGCTCCTCGCGCACGTCCTGGGCACCACGCGCTCGCAGCTCGCCCTGGCCGCGGCCGTGACACCGGAGCAGGCGGAGGCGTACGGCGTCCTGGTCGCCCGTCGCGCCGCCCGCGAGCCGCTGCAGCACCTCACCGGGACGGCCGCCTTCCGCTACGTCGAGCTGGCCGTGGGGCCCGGGGTGTTCGTGCCCCGGCCGGAGACCGAGCTGCTCGCCGGCTGGGCGGTCGAGCGGGCGCAGGCCCTGGTGGACGGGGGCCGCGTGCCCGTCGTGGTCGACCTCTGCACCGGCTCCGGCGCGATCGCCCTGGCTGTCTCGAACGAGGTGCCGACCGCCGAGGTGCACGCCGTCGAGCTCGGTGACCCCGCCCACCTGTGGGCGACCCGCAACCTGGCCGGCTCCGGGGTGGACCTGCGGCACGGCGACATGGCCGACAGCTTCGAGGACCTGGACGGCAGCGTCGACGTGGTGGTCTGCAACCCGCCCTACATCCCGCTCGAGGCCTACGAGTCCGTCGCCGCCGAGGCCCGGGACCACGACCCCCACCTCGCGCTGTTCTCGGGGGAGGACGGTCTGGTGGCCCTGCGGGTCGTCGAGGAGGTCGCCGCCCGGCTGCTCCGTCCCTCCGGCGTGGCCGGCGCCGAGCACGCCGACGTGCAGGGCACCTCCGCTCCGGCCGTCTTCGTCACCACGGGTCGCTGGTCCGACGTACGCGACCACGCGGACCTGGCAGGTCGGTCCCGCTACGTGACCGCGCGACTGGCACGATGACGGGGTGCCAGACGTGAGTGAGCCCGACGACCGGAAGCAGGCCCAGCGCTACCGGACCAGCGACGAGACCGAGCGCGAGGCCGGCATCGCCATCGCGGCGCTCGCGGTGCAGCGTGGCCAGCTCGTCGTGCTCCCCACCGACACCGTCTACGGCATCGGCGCCGACGCCTTCGACGCCGACTCGGTCCGGAGCCTCCTCGCGGCCAAGGGACGCGGTCGCGACATGCCCCCGCCGGTGCTGGTGTCGGCCCCGACGACACTGGACGCGCTGGCGGTCGGCGTCCCGTCGTACGCCCGGGCGCTGATCACCGAGCTGTGGCCCGGCCCGCTGACGCTGGTCTGCCGCCAGCAGCCGTCGCTGCAGTGGGACCTCGGGGACACCCGGGGCACGGTCGCGGTGCGGATGCCCGACCACGAGGTGGCTCTCGAGCTGCTCGCGCGGACCGGGCCGCTTGCGGTCAGCAGCGCCAACCGGACCGGCCTGCCGGCCGCCACCGACGCCGACGCGGCTGCAGAGATGCTGGGCGCCTCGGTCGAGGTGATCCTCGACGCCGGCCCGACGCCCGGGTCGCAGCCGTCCACGATCGTCGACGTCACCGGGCCGGTGGGACGGGTGCTGCGGCTCGGTGCGATCTCACTCGAACGGCTCAACGAGATCGTCGCGCCGCTCGGCGTCGAGATCCTCGACGAGGGCTAGCCCGCGTGCGCGAGTACCTCACCGTCTTCCTCGTGGCCGCGGTCATCACCTACCTGCTCGGCGTGGTGGCCCGCGAGATCGCGCTGCGGACGGGGGCGGTCGCCAAGGTGCGCGACCGGGACGTGCACGCCGTGCCGATCCCGTACTTCGGCGGCGTCGCGATGCTGGGCGGTCTGGGTGCGGCCTTCCTCGTCGCCCGGAAGCTGCCGTTCCTGTCGCTGAGCGAGGACCCGATCTTCCACGACGCGACGATCGTGCTCCTCGGCGGCGCGATGATCTGCCTGCTCGGCGTCCTGGACGACCTGTTCGAGCTCGACGCGCTGACCAAGCTCGGCGGACAGGTGCTCGCCGCTGGCTTCCTGGTGCTCAACCAGGTGCGCTACTACAACTTCCAGATCCCCGGTCGTGGTCAGTTCAGCCTCGACCCGACGCAGGCCGCGCTGCTGAGCGTGATGGTCGTGGTGGCCACCGTCAACGCGGTGAACTTCGTCGACGGCCTCGACGGGCTGGCCGCCGGCGTGGTGGCGATCGGAGCGGTGGCGTTCTTCGTGTTCGCCTACAAGCTCGCTGACGCCAACGACGAGACGTTGGCCATCACCGCCGCCCTGCTCTGCGCCGCGCTCGGCGGCGCCTGCGTGGGCTTCCTGCCGCACAACTTCTTCCCGGCCCGGATCTTCATGGGCGACTCCGGGTCGATGTTGATCGGCCTGGTGCTGTCCGGCTCGGCGCTGACGCTCACCGGACAGTTCGCGACCATCGACATGACGCAGGGCGCCGGATCCACCCAGGCCAGCCTGCTGCCCACCCTGCTCCCGATCCTGCTGCCGATCTCGATCCTGATCGTGCCGTTCGCCGACCTGGTGCTGGCGGTGATCCGGCGGACCCGGGCGGGTCGCTCGCCGTTCGCCGCCGACAAGGAGCACCTGCACCACCGGCTGCTGGAGATCGGCCACTCGCACCGGCGCGCGGTCCTGATCATGTGGTTGTGGGCGGGGCTGATCGCATTCGGGGGAGTGTTCGCCAGCCTGTACGCCGGACGCGTCACGACCGTGCTGCTCGCCGCCTGGGTGGTGCTCACGGTGGTGCTGACGTTCGTGCTGCCGCGGGTGCAGCGCCCGAGCTCTCCTGTCTGAGGGGCAGGACTCCCGTTGACGGGGGCTTTCCGGCTGCGTGAGGGTGGGGACGAACCTCTCGATTTTCCGCCCGCACAGACTTTGTGCTAGTTTTCACAAGCGTTCAGGAAATCTTCAGGAAGTTGCCGATACCAGGTAAATCCCGGGGTCTTAGAGCCCCTGACCGCCGCCCCCAAGACAGCTTCAGAGATCGGCCGCCGACATGACGACCGCACCAGCGACCAACGGGTCCGCGACCCGGCCTGACCGGCCGGCGACCGTGGCTGGGCAGGTGCGCTCCGCTGCGCTCGCGACCCTCGTCCTGGGTCTGGTCGCCGTGGTCGCCGGTCTGCTGCTCTCGGGTCCGCCGGCCGCCGCCGGTGCCGCCGTCGGCTTCGCCATGGTGCTGGTCTTCTTCGGCACCGGTGCCGTGGTCGTCAACGCGGTGGCCACCATCAGCCCGGTCGCCTCGCTGATGGTGGCGATGCTGACCTACACCCTCGAGGTGGTGCTGGTGGCCCTGGTCTTCGCCGCCCTGGACGGCAGCGGCGCCCTCGACGGAGCCGTCGACCGCACCTGGGCCGGAGCGGCTGTCATCGCCGCGACGCTGGGTTGGTTGGTGTCTCACATCATCTCCGCGACGCGCACCCGACTGCCCCTCTACGACCTGCCCGAGCAGCCCTCCCAGGCCTCCTCGGACGGCTGGGAGGCGAGTGCGCGATGACACTCCTTCACTGCTATTGTCCGGCGTGCGGCGGCTCAGCAGCAGTCGGCTCGCACCCGGGACCCGTGGCTGCACCACGGTTGTTCCGCCCTCTCCACGACGTTCGCCCCGAGCACGGCCCAATCAGTTGCCCAGTCCGACGTACTGCCGTTCCGGCAGGTAGAAGAGAAGTAGGGGTACTCCGGTGACCTTCGCAGCAAGTCTCGTCAGCGCCGCCGAGGAGGGCTTCGTCCCCCCGGGGCCGGGCAGCTTCGACCTGCCGCCGGTCTTCAGCGTGGGCAGCGTGGGCGTCACCAAGCCGATGCTGCTGCTGGTCGTCGCCGCGGTCGTGGTCTTCGCCTTCTTCTTCGCCGCCGCCCGACAGCGCCAGATGGTGCCCGGCAAGCTCCAGTTCGTCGGCGAGAGCATGTACGGCTCGGTGCGCAACGGCCTGGGCCGCGACATCATCGGCTCCAAGGACTTCATGCCCTTCGTGCCGTACCTCGTCACGATCTTCTTCTTCATCCTGATCAGCAACTGGTTCGGGTCGATCCCGTTCATCCAGTTCCCGACGTTCAGCCGCGCCAGCATGGCCTACGCCCTGGCCGGCCTGAGCTGGCTGATCTACAACTCCGTCGGAGTCCGCAAGCACGGACTGGTCGGCTACCTCAAGCTCCAGTGCGTCCCCGCGGGCGTCTCCGGCGCGATCCTGTTCCTGATCGTCCCGCTCGAGTTCTTCTCGAACCTCATCGTGCGGCCGGTCACGCTCGCCCTGCGTCTGTTCGCCAACATGTTCGCCGGCCACATCCTGGCGCTGCTGTTCGCGACGGGCGGGGAGTACCTCCTCCTCCACGCGTCGACCATCGTCAAGCCGGTCGGCCTGCTGGCCTGGGTGCTCGCCATCGCGATCGCCTTCCTGGAGCTGCTGGTGCAGTTCCTGCAGGCCTACGTCTTCACCCTGCTCAACGCGATGTACATCTCAGGCGCTCTCGCAGACGAGCACTGAGAGCTCGCAGCACCCCTCGAGTGTCACCACAGAGAAACAACCGGAAGGAAACACCGTGAACGGCAACCTGAACATGATCGGCTACGGCCTCGCCGCTGTCGGTCCTGGTATCGGTATCGGCCTGATCTTCGCCGCCTACATCAACGGCGTCGCGCGTCAGCCGGAGGCGCAGAGCCGCCTGCAGTCGATCGCCATCCTGGGCTTCGCCCTGGCCGAGGCGCTCGCGATCATCGGTATCGCGCTCGCATTCGTTCTCTGATCACGCCCTAGCGACTGACGAAGGACCACCACCATGAACCGCATCCTCGCCGCGGAGGAGCCCAGCCCCCTCGCCGTCGAATGGGTTGAGGTCATCCTGGCGCTGGTCGTCTTCGGACTGCTGTACCTCGCCGTCAAGAAGTGGGTCGTCCCCAGCTTCGAGAAGACGTTCGCCGACCGGACGACCGCCATCGAGGGCGGCCTGAAGGCGGCCGAGACCAAGCAGGCCGAGGCCGACGCCAAGCTGGCCGAGCTCGAGAAGCAGCTCGGTGACGCCCGCCACGAGGCGGCACGCATCCGCGAGGAAGCGCGCGAGCAAGGTGCGACGATCGTCGCGGAGATGCGCGAGCAGGCGCAGACCGAGGCGTCGCGCATCGTCGAGCACGCGCACAACCAGATCGAGGCCGAGCGCCAGCAGGCGGTCACCTCGCTCCGGGCCGAGGTCGGTTCGCTGGCCACGTCCCTCGCCGGTCGCATCGTCGGGGAGTCGCTGGACGACGAGGCTCGTCAGAGCCGGGTCGTGGAGCGCTTCCTCGCCGATCTCGAGAACCAGCCGGCGGTCAACGGGGCCGGCACCAGGGACGGGGCCAGCTGATGCAGGGCGCCTCGTCCGACTCGCTCCATGCGCTGACCGAGAGCCTCGGTACGGCGGTCGAGGGCGGCGTCGACGCGTCGAAGGTCGGTGACGACCTGTTCGGGGTCGCCGACGTCCTGCGCCGCGAGCCCGGCCTGCGTCGCGTCGCGACCGACGTCTCGGTCCCGGCCGAGGCGAAGGCCGACCTGCTGCGCGGCATCTTCGGCGACCAGGTCGACCCCGCGTCGGCCGACCTCGTGGCCACGGCCGCGGGTCGTCGCTGGGTCTCCAGTCGTGACCTGGAGCGAGCTCTCGAGCACCTCGGGGTCGTCGCGGTCGTGATGGGCGCCGAGCAGACGGGCAAGGCCGACGACCTCGAGAGCGAGCTGTTCGCCTTCGAGCGGATGGTGTCGGGGAGCCCCGACCTGCGCGACGCGTTGTCGGACCCGACCCGCAGCAACGACGACAAGCGCCGGCTGCTCAAGGACCTGCTGGACGGCAAGGCCACCTCGGCCACCGTCCGGCTCGCCGAGCAGGCGGTCGTGGGCACGCACCGCACCGTGGTCGTCGCGCTCGAGAGCTACCAGAAGATCGCCGCCGAGCAGCGCAAGCGGCTCGTGGCGACCGTCCGGGTGGCCCGCGAACTGGGCTCCGAGGACGCACAGCGTCTGCAGGACGCCCTGGCCCGGCAGTACGACCGCCCGGTGCACCTCAACGTCGTCGTCGACCCCGACGTCATCGGCGGGATGCGCGTGGCCATCGGTGACGACGTCATCGACGGCACCGTCGCCAGCCGCCTCGACGACGCCCGACGACAGCTCGCCGGCTGACCGGCGCCACCAGACAACACAGCACGAGAGACCAAGAGAGCAGGGATGACGAAATGACGGAGCTTTCGATCCGTCCGGAGGAGATCCGGGACGCACTTCAGCGGTTCGTGTCGGACTACAAGCCCGACACCGCCAGCCGCGAAGAGGTCGGCACGGTGGCGGAGGCCGGCGACGGCATCGCCCGCGTGTCCGGACTGCCCTCGGCGATGGCCAACGAGCTCCTCGAGTTCGAGGACGGCACGCTCGGCATCGCGCTGAACCTCGACACCCGCGAGATCGGTGTCGTCATCCTCGGTGAGTTCAGCGGCATCGAGGAGGGTCAGACCGTCCGTCGTACGGGCGAGATCCTCTCCGTGCCGGTGGGCGACGGCTACCTCGGCCGCGTGGTCGACCCGCTCGGCCAGCCGATCGACGGCCTCGGCGAGGTCAGCACCGACGGCCGCCGTGCGCTGGAGCTCCAGGCTCCCGGCGTGATGGCCCGCAAGTCCGTGCACGAGCCCCTCGCCACCGGCATCAAGGCGATCGACTCCCTCACGCCGATCGGCCGGGGCCAGCGCCAGCTGATCATCGGTGACCGCGCGACCGGCAAGTCGACGATCGCGATCGACACGATCATCAACCAGAAGCAGAACTGGGAGACCGGCGACCCGGACAAGCAGGTCCGCTGCATCTACGTCGCCATCGGCCAGAAGGGCTCCACGATCGCCGCCGTGCGCGGTGCTCTCGAGGAGGCCGGCGCGTTGGAGTACACCACCATCGTGGCCTCCCCGGCGTCGGACTCCGCCGGCTTCAAGTACCTCGCGCCGTACACCGGCTCGGCCATCGGCCAGCACTGGATGTACGACGGCAAGCACGTCCTGATCGTGTTCGACGACCTGACCAAGCAGGCCGAGGCCTACCGCGCCGTGTCGCTGCTGCTGCGGCGCCCGCCGGGCCGCGAGGCCTACCCCGGAGACGTCTTCTACCTGCACAGCCGGCTGCTCGAGCGTTGCGCCAAGCTGTCGGACGAGATGGGCGGTGGTTCGATGACCGGCCTGCCGATCATCGAGACCAAGGCGGGCGACGTCTCGGCGTACATCCCGACCAACGTCATCTCGATCACCGATGGTCAGATCTACCTGCAGTCCGACCTGTTCAACGCCAACCAGCGCCCAGCAGTCGACGTCGGCATCTCGGTTTCCCGTGTCGGCGGTGACGCGCAGTTGAAGTCGATCAAGAAGGTCTCTGGAACACTCAAGCTCGAGCTTGCACAGT
>JBDSMW010000140.1:0-11851 GCA_039915665.1 Nocardioidaceae bacterium | reverse complement strand
GCTACCGCGACGCCTCGGCCTCCTTCGAGTCCCAGATCGTCCACTGGACCAACGTGCAGCGCCGTTCCCACGGTCTCCTGCCGGTGCGGGCCGGGTCCTGCGTCGACCGGTACGCCGAGTCCTGGGTCCACCACCTGGCGGGCACCCGCTCCTTCCACCACCAGCGTCTCGGGCCGATCCTGGGCGGCTGCGGAGCCCGCGTCGCCGGGGAGAACCTGGCCTGGGGCACCGCCTCGGCCCGGACCACGGTCGCCCGGTGGATGCGGTCGCCCGGGCACCGGAAGAACCTGCTGGACGGGTCCTTCACCCGCCTCGGGGTCGGCGCGGCCTACGCCGGTGGTCGGCGCTACACCGTGCAGGACTTCACCGGCTGACCGGTTTCGCCGCGCCGGCCCGGATCGGTACCTACCGTGGACGGATGCCTCGCACCACGCGCGCCGCCGCGCTGCTCACCGCCCTCGCCTTCTTGGCCGCGGCGCTGACCGTGCCGGCGAGCACGTCGGCCGCCGCTACGACGTACCCGACCAACGCGGCGAAGATCTTCCGCTGGGGCAACGCCCAGTGGTTCGACGACTTCATCAGCCCGGTCAAGGCGATGTGGTCGGTGAACCAGCCGGGCCTGGTCCGCGACCAGCACGGCATGCTCACCATCAACGCGACCGCGACGAGCGGCACGGTGGCGGCGAAGCTGACCGGGCACGGCCGCCGCTACGGCCGGTGGGAGGCGCGCGTCCGGGCCGAGCAGTACACGTCGAGCGGCACGCCGTACCACGTGGTGTGGGAGCTGGTGCCGACCAGCGGCTACCGCTGCGGCGCCCGCAGCATCGTGCTCGCCGACTACGCGCTGGGCACCAGCACCGCGAACATGTACCTCCGCAACGCGCCCGACACGGAGTACGCCTACGCCAAGGACGGCCTGGCCCTCGGGCCGGGGCCGTTCCACACCTACGCGGTCGAGGTCACCCCCGACCACATCTCGTGGTTCGTCGACACCCGCGTGGTGATGACGGAGCGCCGTCCGGCGGCGTTCACCGCAGCGACGTACGCCGCCCGGTTCCGGCTCGTCGGCACCCCTGGGGCGCAGATGAACCCGGGACGGATGCAGATGGACTGGGTGCGGTACTACTCGCTGGACCGCGCGAACGCCCGGTCGATCGAGGCTCCACAGGCGACCGAGCGGACCTACGCCGGCGCCTGCTGAACCTGAGCGCAGGCTTTGCCAGCACCGTGGACGGGTCGCACGCGGTGTGACACAGGTGCAGCGTCCATAACCCCGCGTTACAACGGGATTCAGTACTGGTGGTCGTCGACGTCGACGTAGCCGCCGGACTCCTCGTGACCCGGCGCGCGCTCACCGTCGGCCTGCGGGTCGTAGGCGCGCGACGGGCCCGGCTCGGCCTTCGAGGACGGACCGGTCGCCGCGTCACGCTGTCGGTCGGCGCCGACCCGCTTGCGCAGGGTGGTGTCCGAGCTCGAGCCGCGGTAGCCGCGCACGGCCAGCCAGTCGTGCAGGTCGTCGCGCTGCGGGTGGGTCTCGCGGACGGTGTTGTAGACGTAGTTCAGACCACGCTGCGCCGCCTCGTCCTCGAGGTGCCCGATGACGAACGACCCGACGCCCTGCTTCTGGAGCGAGGCGTCCACGGCCAGCAGGATCTCGGCGTCGCCGCCCCAGGTCGCGTCCAGCCAGCCGAAGCCGACCGTCGCCCCGTCCGACGTACGCGCGGCCCACCAGTCACCGAGCAGGGACGCGCCGTCCGCGAAGGACAGGTCGAGCGCACCCGGTGGCGCCGAACCGATCACGCGCTGCTTGTCCGCGTCCCAGGTCGGGCTCGACTCGTGGTGCCAGGTGAGCTCGGTCATCGCAGTGGTCTCGACGAGCTCGAGCTGCCGAGGCGGCTCACGCCACGCCTTCCTCGGCGAGGTGCACGTAGTCGAACTCGACGGGCTGGTCGTTGATGCCGGCCTGCGGCGGCGCGATCCAGCCGGCGAACTTGCCGAGCTCGTACTCCGGCACCATCAGGTCGGCGACGGCCTGGCGGTCCAGGTCGGACGGCAGGTGGCCGTCGACGACGTCCGCCCACTGCTCGTCGGTGAGCACCTCACCTTCGGGGCTGACGTGGTGAGCGGCGTAGATCCCGACCCGGCGGTTGAAGCCCTCGTGCGGCAGGATCAGCCGCTCCTCGAGACCCGCGTCCTCGAGCGCCTGGTTCCAGCGGCGTACGCCGTTGGCGCAGTCCGCGACGTACTCGTCCCGCAGGTCCAGGTTGAGGGCGGACAGGGTCGGGACGGTCTTCTCCACGATCTCGCCGTCCTCGATGTACTGCATCGTGCGGGTGTCCTCGAGCAGCACGTGGTCGTCCTTGCGCCGGGTCTCCTGCCAGCGGCCCTTGAGCCCGGAGGAGTAGTAGTTGCCGGCGTTCGTGGACTGCTCGGAGCCGAACAGGTCCATGGAGACGGAGAACTGGAAGTTGAGGTACTTCTGGATCACCGAGAGCGGGATGCCGCCGTGCTCCCAGATGTCGTCGGTGCCGTGCTCCTTGATCAGCTCGGCGGTGCGCTCGACCACCCGCTGGACGCCGGTCGTGCCGACGAACATGTGGTGCGCCTCCTCCTTGAGCATGAACTCGCAGGTGCGTGCCAGCGGGTCGAAGGCCGACTCCTTGAGGGTGCCGAGCTGGTACTTCCCGTCGCGGTCGGTGAAGTAGGTGAACATGAAGAACTGCAGCCAGTCGGTGGTCTCCTCGTTGAAGGCGCCGAGTATCCGCGGGGAGTCGAGGTCGCCACTATTGCGCTTGAGCAGCTGCTCGGCCTCCTCACGACCCTCGCGACCGAAGTAGGCGTGCAGCAGGTAGACCATCGCCCAGAGGTGCCGGCCCTCCTCGACGTTGACCTGGAACAGGTTGCGCAGGTCGTAGATGCTCGGGGCCGTGTTGCCCAGCACCCGCTGCTGCTCCACGGAGGCCGGCTCGGTGTCGCCCTGCACGACGATCAGCCGCATCAGGTCGGCGCGGTGCTCGCCCGGGACCTCCTGCCAGGCCGGCTCACCGAGATGCTTGCCGAAGCTGACCGTGCGGTCGGGGTTCTGCTCGGCCAAGAAGATGCCCCAGCGGTAGTCCTCCATCGGCACGTGGTCGAAGTGCGCCCAGCCGTCCCGGCCGACCGCGATCGCAGTGCGCAGGTAGACGTCCTTGGTGGGTAGCGACGGACCGAGCGTCTTCCACCAGTCGATGAACTTCGGCTGCCAACCCTCGAGCGCCCGCTGGAGCCGCCGGTCGTCCGCGAGGTTGACGTTGTTGGGGATCCGCTCGGAGTAGTCGATCTTGCTGAGCGGCCCGGACGGCGTGGGGGCTGCGCCGGTGCGGTCGTCTGTCGTGGTCATGGGGGCTCCTCGTGTCGCTGGCTTCTCCCCTAAGTTCTACACTTCTCTTGCGAATAGGACAAGAAATTGTCGACTGTTTCTGGCCCGCCGGGCGTACGGCGTCCGGACGCGGGATACTGGGACAGTGAGCGAATCTCCCCTGGACAGCGACATCACCGGCGACTTCGTCCGACACCTCGGTGTCGAGTTCGGCGAGGTGACGGCCGACCGGGTCACCGCCACCTGGACCGCGAAGCCGGACCTGCACCAGCCCTACGGCATCGTGCACGGCGGGGCGCACTGCTCGGTCATCGAGACGCTGGCCAGCGTCGGCGCCGCCGTCTGGATGGGCGACAGGGGCAAGGTCGTCGGGGTCAACAACAACACCGACTTCTACCGCGCGGTCCGCGAGGGAACCCTGACCTCCACCGCGACCCCGCTGCACCGTGGCCGCTCCCAGCAGGTCTGGGTCGTCGAGACCGTCGACGCTGAGGGCAAGGTCGCCGCACGGGGTCAGGTCCGGCTGCAGAACCTCTACCCCGAGACCTGACCTGGGTCAGGTGGCGAGGGCGCGGTCGACCGCGGTGGAGTCCAGCACCTCGCGGATCGCCATGGCGGCACAGCCGACCACGCCGGACTGCTCGCCGTGCGTCACCGGCACGATCCGGAGCTCGCGGGTGGCCAGCGCGGAGGCCTGGGAGTAGACCGACTCCCGCAGGCCGGCCACGAACGTGTCGTAGGCCAGCGCCAGGTCTCCCCCGACGACGACCGCCTCGGGGTTGAGCAGGTTGACCGCCGAGGCGAGGGCCTCACCGATGCGGCGTCCGGCCTCGCGGACCAGGTGCCGCGCGTCGGGGTCGCCGGTGACGGCCAGCCGCACGACGTCGCGGACGTGCTCGACCTCGTGCCCGCGCTCCCGGGCGGACTGCACCAGGGCCCAGCCGGCGGCGACCGCCTCGACGCAGCCGGTGTCGCCGCAGCGGCAGGGCAGCCCCTCGGCGGACGCGGTCTTGGTGTGCCCGATCTCGCCGGCGGCACCGTTGGCGCCACGGAGCACCTGGCCGCCGGAGACGATGCCGACGCCGATGCCCGTGGAGGCCTTGACGAACAGCAGGTCGCGGTAGCTCTCGAGGTGGCCGCGCCGCTCGGACAGCGCCATCACGTTGGCGTCGTTGTCGACGAAGACGGGAGCGGCCGTGAGGTCGCGCAGGAACGGCGCGAGCTCCACGCCGTCCCAGCCGGACATGATCGGCGAGTCCAGGCTGGCTCCGCGTGCGAAGTCGACGGTGCCGGGGATCGACAGCCCCACGGCGCGTACGTCGCCCGGGGTGCGCCCCGCGTCGACGAGCAGCGACCGGAACGCCGCGACGACCTGCGGCATCAGGTCTGGCGCCGACGGTCCGACCTCCTGGTCGAGGTTCACCGACACGAGCACGCTGCCGTCGAGGTCGCAGACGCCGAGCTGGGTGCGGCTGCGGCCGATGGCACCGGCCAGCACCACACCGGCGTCCCGGTTGAAGCGCAGGTGGACCGCGGGACGTCCGCCGGTCGACGGTGCGCGGTCGTCGTCAGCGGCACCCTCGACGACCAGGCCGGAGCCCAGCAGGGCGGTGAGCCGGGCCGCGACCGCCGTCCGCGACAGGCCGGTGAGCCGACCGACGTCGCTGCGGGTCAGCGCCCGGCCGTCGCGGATCAGCGAGAACACCTCACCGGTGGTCGCGGGTCCTGACCCGGGAGGCACCGGCGCGGTCGACATGACTGGCATTGAACCACCCTTCGCTCCACGGAAACCCGAACGTTTTCCACACTTATGCTTTCTCAAATACATATCATTGTCTTGCCAGCACGCATATCTGTCTCTACCGTGGGTGACTGACGTGCTCCTCGCCCCGTCCCGAGAGAACTCCCCTGATGACGCTCCAGCCCCCGCCCCCTTCGCCCACCACCACTGGCCCACAGCCCGTGGCCCCGTGCGACTTCGTCGTCTTCGGCGGCACCGGCGACCTCGCGGTGCGCAAGCTCCTCCCCGCTCTCTACCTCCGTGACCGTGACGGCCAGCTGACCGAGGAGACCCGCATCGTCGCGGTGTCCCGGGCCGGCCTCGACGAGGCGGGCTACCGCGACAAGATTCGCGGCGAGCTGCCGCGCTTCGTCCGCGCGGCCGAGCTCGACCCCGAGAACGACGGGGCCACCGTCGACCGCTTCATCGCCCGGCTCACCCACGTCAGCCTCGACATCGACGACGCGTCGAGCTGGCCCGGCCTCGTCGAGCAGCTCCCGGTCAGCGACAGGGTCCGGGTCTTCTACCTCGCCATCGGTCCGGCCCTGTTCGGCCGGGTCAGCCAGAACCTCGCTGACCACGGCCTGGTCACCGAGACCTCGCGGCTGGTCCTCGAGAAGCCCCTCGGCCACGACCTGGCCTCGGCCCGTGAGGTCAACGACGCCGTCGGCGCCGTCTTCGAGGAGCACCAGATCTTCCGTATCGACCACTACCTCGGCAAGGAGAGCGTGCAGAACCTGCTGGTGACCCGGTTCGCCAACACCTTCCTCGAGCCGCTCTGGAACGCCAACTGCATCGACCACGTCCAGATCACCGCCACCGAGTCGCTCGGCGTCGGCAGCCGCGGCGGCTACTACGACGGCTCGGGCGCCCTGCGCGACATGGTGCAGAACCACCTGCTCCAGCTGCTCTGCCTGGTCGCCATGGAGCCTCCGACGTACGTCGACCGCGAGACCGTCCGCGACGAGAAGCTCAAGGTGCTGCAGGCCCTCAAGCCGCTCGAGGGCGGCGACGTCGACCGGTCGGTCGTGGCGGGGCAGTACTCCCCCGGCCTCGTCGACGGGATCGCCGCCGCGTCGTACCGCGAGGACGCGGAGCGCCCCGACTCGACCACCGAGACCTTCGTGGCCATCAGGGCCGAGGTGCAGAACTGGCGCTGGGCCGGCGTGCCGTTCTACCTGCGCACCGGCAAGCGGATGGAGCGCCGCTGCTCCGAGATCGTCATCCAGTTCAAGGCCGTCCCGCACGCGATGTTCCCCGGCAGCGAGGGCAGCAACGAGCCCAACCGCCTGGTGATCCAGCTCCAGCCCGACGAGGGCATGAAGCTGCACATGACCGCCAAGGAGCCCGGCCCCGGCGGCATCCGCCTGCGGCCGGTCTCCCTGGACCTGAGCTACGCCAAGACGTTCCAGCGCCGGTCGCCGGACGCCTACGAGCGGTTGCTGATGGACGTCGTCCGCGGCAACCCGACCCTGTTCATGCGCCGCGACGAGGTCGAGGCCGCGTGGGCGTGGGTCGAGCCGATCCTCGAGCGGTGGGCGGGGCCCGAGCACAGCCCCCGCCCCTACCCCGCAGGCACCAGTGGTCCCAGCGCAGCGATCACCCTTCTCGAGCGCGACGCGCGCTCCTGGCACGAGAGCAGCAACTGATGACCCACATGCATCCCGTCGTCGCGGAGGTCACGGCCCGCATCGTCGAGCGCAGCAGGGCCGAGCGCGCGGCGTACCTCCAACGCCTCGAGGCCTCCGCCCAGCGCGGCCCCGCCCGCGGCCGGCTGGCCTGCGCCAACCTGGCTCACGGCTTCGCCGCCTCCGGCCCCGCCGACAAGCAGGCGTTGCGCGGCACGGTCAAGCCCAACGTCGCCATCGTCTCCGCCTACAACGACATGCTGTCGGCGCACCAGCCCTTCGAGGGCTTCCCCGCCCAGCTCAAGAAGGCCGTGATGCGCTCCGGCGGCATCGCGCAGTTCGCCGGCGGTGTGCCGGCCATGTGCGACGGCATCACCCAGGGCCGCGACGGCATGCAGCTGTCGCTGTTCAGCCGCGACGTCATCGCGATGTCGACGGCGATCGCCCTGTCGCACGACATGTTCGACGCCACGCTGATGCTCGGCGTGTGCGACAAGATCGTGCCCGGCATGCTGATCGGCGCGCTGTCGTTCGGCCACCTGCCGGCCGTCTTCGTGCCCGCGGGCCCGATGACCTCGGGGCTGCCCAACGACGAGAAGGCGCAGATCCGGCAGCGGTACGCCGCCGGCGAGATCGGCCGCGAGGAGCTGCTGGAGGCCGAGTCGGCGTCCTACCACTCGGCCGGCACGTGCACGTTCTACGGCACCGCGAACTCCAACCAGATGCTGATGGAGGTCATGGGCCTGCACCTGCCCGGCGCGAGCTTCGTCAACCCGGGGACGCCGCTGCGCGAGGCGCTGACCGACGCGGCCGCCGCTCGCGCCACCGCGCTGACCGCCTGGGGCGAGGAGTTCACCCCGGTCGGCAAGATCGTCGACGAGTTCGCGATCGTCAACGGGTGCGTGGCTCTGCTCGCCACCGGCGGGTCGACCAACCACACGCTGCACCTGGTCGCGATCGCCCGCGCCGCCGGGATCACGCTCACCTGGGACGACCTGTCCGACCTCTCGGCCGTGGTGCCGTCGATGGCCAAGGTCTACCCCAACGGCAAGGCCGACGTGAACCACTTCCACGCCGCCGGCGGGCTCGCCTTCACCGTGCACTCGCTGCTCAAGGCCGGGCTGCTCCACGACGACGTGCACACCGTCGCCGGCCACGGCCTCTGGCGCTACACCACCGAGGCCCGCCTCGATCACGGTCAGCTGACCTGGGAGGAGGGGCCCAAGCACAGCCTCGACACCGACGTGCTGCGCGGCGCCGACGACCCGTTCGCCCCCGACGGGGGCCTGCGGATGCTCGACGGCAACCTGGGCCGCGCGGTCGTCAAGACCTCCGCCGTCAAGGACGAGCACCGTCAGGTCAAGGCGCCGGCTCGCGTGTTCGACGACCAGCTCGACTTCCTGCAGGCGTTCGGTGACGGCCTGCTCGACGAGGGCGACTTCGTCGCGGTGATCCGCTTCCAGGGCCCGGCCGCCAACGGCATGCCCGAGCTGCACAAGCTGACCCCCGCCCTCGGCGTGATGCAGGACCGCGGCCAGCGCGTCGCGCTCGTCACCGACGGCCGCATGTCCGGCGCCTCGGGCAAGGTGCCCTCCGCGATCCACCTCACCCCCGAGGCGGCCGTCGGCGGTCCCCTCGCCCGGGTCCGTGACGGTGACCTCGTGACGCTCGACGCCGACGCCGGCGTGCTCGAGCTGCACGTCGCGCCGTACGAGATGGAGGCACGGGCCGCCGCCGTACCCGACGACTCGCAGGTGTTCGGCACCGGCCGCGAGCTGTTCTCCTCGTTCCGCGCCAGCGTCGGCCCCGCCGACCAGGGCGCGAGCGTGTTCCCCGTCCCTGCTCCCCAGATCGAGAACGCCGATGACTGACTCCCTCCTCGACCGCGTGCCGGTCGTCCCCGTGGTCGTGCTGCACGACCTCGACCACGCCGTCCCGGTCGCCCGCGCCCTCGTCGAGGGCGGCATCCCGGTGATCGAGCTGACCCTGCGCACCCCGGTGGCCCTCGACGCCATCGAGGCGATCGCCACCCACGTGCCGGAGATCCTGGTCGGCGCGGGCACGATCGTCGCGCCGGCGCAGGCCAAGGACGCGCTGTCCGCCGGAGCCCAGTTCCTGGTCTCCCCCGGTACGACGGACGCGCTCGCCGCCGCCATGACCGACACCGGGCTGCCGCACCTGCCCGGGGCCGCGACCGTCTCGGAGGTGCTGCGGCTGATCGAGCTGGGCTACTCCGAGATGAAGCTGTTCCCGGCCGAGGCGTCCGGCGGGCTCGACTTCCTGAAGTCGATCGCCTCGCCGGTGCCGCAGGCCCGGTTCTGCCCGACGGGTGGCATCACGGCGTCCAACGCGGCCTCGTACCTCTCCCTGCCCAACGTCGGCTGCGTCGGCGGCTCGTGGCTCACGCCGGCCGACGCGGTGCTCGACGGGGACTGGGACCGGATCACCCGGATCGCGACCGAGGCGACGTACCTGCCGCAGTCCTAGCGATCCTTCATCGGGCCGCCGGGACGGCCGTAGGAGACGGCGACGACCTCCGCCACGACCGACAGCGCAATCTCGCCGGGGGCCTTGCCGCCGGTGTTCAGGCCGGCCGGGACGTGCAGCCGGGCGAGCGCCTCGGCGGGCAGCTCGGCGTCCAGGGCGTCGAACACCTTCTCGGCGCGACGACGGCTGCCCATCATCGCGACGTACCCCGCCTCCCCGGCCAGCGCGGCGCGCAGCAGCGCCTCCATGTCGGGGGTGTCGTGGTCGCACATCACGAACGCGTCGTCCGCTCCGAGCGGGTGGGCGGCGAGCCACTCCAAGGGAGTCTGCTCGACGCCCTCGTCGGCCAGGAGGGTGACTCGGCGCCCGGTGATCTCGGCGATGGTGGCGACCGCGCGACCGATCGGGTTGTCGGTGACCACGACGACCTGGCCGTGCTCGGAGGTCTCGTCGGACCAGGGCTGCTCACGGTTCGCGCTCATGCCGGCGACCCTACGCCCGGCTGGCAGACTCGCCGGATGATCCTCGACGGCGGCCTCTCCAACGCCCTGGCGGCGCGCGGGCACGACCTGTCCGACGAGCTGTGGACCGCACGGCTGCTGCGGGACGAGCCGGCAGAGGTCGCGGCCGTGCACCGGGCCTACTACGCGGCCGGGGCCGAGGTCGCGACGACCGCGAGCTACCAGGCCAGCGTGCCCGGCTTCGAGCGCGCGGGGATGTCCAGGCACGAGGCGGAGCGGCTGGTCCGACGCAGCGTGACCCTGGCCCGCGACGTCCGCGACGAGCTGTCCGGCGACGGCCGGCGACGGCTCGTGGCCGCGTCGGTCGGGCCCTACGGCGCGGTGCTGGCGGACGGCTCGGAGTACCACGGCCGCTACGGGCTGGGCGCGGCCGCGCTCCGCGACTTCCACCTGCCCCGCCTCGAGCTGCTCGTCGACGCGGGGCCGGACCTGCTCGCGGTCGAGACCATCCCCGACCTCGAGGAGGCCGCCGTCCTGGTGGGACTCCTCGACGAGCTCGGCGTCCCCGCCTGGCTGTCCTACTCCTGCGACGGTCCGTCGACCCGGGCCGGCCAGCCGCTGGCCGAGGCGTTCGCCGTCGTCGCCGGCAGCACGGCGGTCGTGGCCACCGGCGTGAACTGCTGCGCCCCCGACGACGTACGCACCGCGCTCGCCGCCGCCCGCGACGTCACCGGGAAGCCGGGTGTGGCCTACCCGAACTCCGGGCAGGGCTGGGACAGCGGCACCCACGCGTGGAGCGGCACCTCGGCCTACGACGTGACGCTGGCGCCGGGCTGGGTGGCCGAGGGAGCGGCGTACGTCGGCGGCTGCTGCCAGGTGGGACCGGACGACATCACGGCTCTGGTCGACGTGCTGGGTCAGATGTAGTCGAGGGCCAGGTCGCGCTTGCTCAGCGCGGGCACGAACCCCAGCGTGAGCTTGCTGGCCAGGATCGCGTCGTTGCCCTCCATGTTCTGGGTGACGATCGTGGACCAGCCGGCCGACGGCACGGCCATCAGGCGGTGGAGCACCGGTGCGAGTCCCGCCACCGCTGCTCGCCGTCGTCCGGCAGCGGGTGCAGCACGACCCCGGTGGTGTCCACGGGCCCTATCGTGCCGCTGCGGAGCGCCCGGCGCGATGACTCTCCCGGCGCACGGCCCTCTACTGCAGTGACGACGAAAGGACAGCTCATGTTGGAGGACAGCCCGGCGTTCAGCGGCTTCTCGGTGACCGACCCACCAGCCGTCGTCGTACACGATCCTGAACTTCCCGGTGCCCGAGATCGAGCCGGCCGTCGACGAGCTGGCCGCCCGCGGGGTGGTGATCGAGGTGCCCTGATGAGCGACACGATCACCACCTGGCTCGACACCGAGAGCGAGGCCGACGGGGAGTAGCCTCGCGCGGTGCCCCTGCCCCTCCCGTCGCCCGGCTCGACGCCCGAGCGGTGGGTCCGCGGGCTCGGCGAGGTGTTCGCGGTCTTCGACCAGCAGGACTCCGGCTGCGTCTCCTACGGCGTGCGCGTCGGTGACGAGCGGTGGTTCGTGAAGACGCCCACCACTCCCGCAGCCGTCGCCTCCCTGCGGTCCGCCGTACGCTTCCACGCCGCCGTCCGGCATTCGGCGATCAACCCCGTCCTCCAGGTCGTCGCCTTCGACGACGCCCCGGTGCTGGTGCTGCCCTGGCTCGACGCGTCGCTGCTCAACCACTCGACGACGGCCGGGAGGACCGACCGTGCCCACCCCTCGAGCGCGTGGTCCCGCCTGCGGGCCCGGCCCGTGCCGGAGGTGCTCGCGGCGGTCGACGCCCTGCTCTCGGCGCACCGCGCGGTGGCGGCGGCCGGGTTCGTCGAGGTCGACCTCTACGACGGGTCGTTGATGTACGACTTCGACCGGCACACCCTGACCCTGATCGACCTCGACGACTACCGCCCCGGTCCGTTCGCGACCGGCGCCGACCGGCTCCCCGGTTCGACGCGGTTCATGGCTCCCGAGCAGTGGGGTGGCGGCACGACGATCGACGAACGGACCATGGTGTTCGTGCTCGGCCGGACGATGCGGCTGATGCTCGACGCCCGCGACGACGAGGGCGCGTGGCGCGG
>JBDSMW010000115.1:0-15613 GCA_039915665.1 Nocardioidaceae bacterium | reverse complement strand
CCGGGAAGGAACTCGACGCGGTTCGTCCGATCCGCGACCAGATCCGGCGGCGCGTCGAGGAGCTGATCGTCAGGCTCGACACCCAGCGCGCCGGTGGCTGATCGGACCCCGATGCTCCGGTCCCTAGACGGTATGACGTGACCCGGTCGTCTTGACGGGGTTGCGGGCCGGGGCCTCACTCACAACATTGGTGGGTTACCGAGCAGGGGCCGCCTGCTCGGCCTATCCGACATGTGTGGGAGGCCCCGGTGTCTACCGAGCGTACGAGTGTGGGGCTCGACGTGCACGCAAGGTCGGTCGCTGCCGCGGCGATGGATGGCGGCACGGGCGAGCTCGTCCAAGCGAAGCTGACCCCGTCTCATGAGCACATCAGGTCCTGGATCGCCGACCTGACAGGTCCGGTGGCGGTGGCCTACGAGGCCGGTCCGACCGGGTTGGGCCTGTCCCGGTCGTTGAACACCTCCGGGATCCGGTGTGAGGTCGTGGCGCCGTCAAAGCTGCAGCGGCCCTCGGGGGATCGGGTCAAGACCGATGCGAGGGACGCGGTGCACCTGGCCCGGCTCCTGCGGCTCGATGAGTTCACCGCGGTAGCGGTGCCCACGGTGGAGCAGGAAGCCTCACGCGATCTGGTGCGGGCACGTGAGGACGCTCGTGGTGACCTGATGCGGGCCCGGCACCGGTTGTCCAAGCTGCTGTTGCGTCAAGGGTTCGTCTACTCCGGTGGCCAGGCCTGGACGGGCAAGCACGACGTGTGGCTGCGCCGGGTCGGGCGCGAGGAGCTGTCCGCGGCGGCGACCCGGGCCACGTTCGAGTCCGACTACGACGCCGTGCTCACCATCAAGGCCCGCCGCGACCGGCTCGACGTGCTCATCGAGCAGATGGCCGCGGGGTGCGAGTTCACCGCTGTGGTGCATCGGCTCGGTTGTCTGCGTGGTGTCGGCATCCTGACCGGGTTCGCGCTGGCCGTCGAGATCGGCGACTGGGACCGGTTCACCGGCAAGACCATCGGCCCCTTCGTCGGTCTCGTCCCCAGCGAGTACTCCTCAGGCCAGTCCCGGGTCCAGGGCGCGATCACCAAGACCGGCAACACCCACCTGCGACGACTCCTGGTCGAAGCCGCCTGGCACCACCGCTCGACCTACCGGGTCGGGAAGACCATGCGAGACCGATGGGAGCTGGCCGGTCCCGCCGCCAGGGCCCGCGGCGATGAGGGCAACCGACGCCTTCACTACCGGTGGAACACCATGCGCGCACGTAACAAGAAGCACACGGTGACCAACATCGCCATCGCCCGCGAGCTGGCCGGCTGGTCTGGTCCCTGGCCGTGCTCGAGGAGTAGACCGTCCCCGGTCTGCTTCGTGGACCCATCCGGTGGCAGCAGCGCGAGGAGCGACCCGCGATGCAGCTATGAGCAGCCCTTCATCGAAGGACGACGCTCGCTCCTAGACACGCGTCCGCTCCAGCCGAACAGCCCGTCCTGCGGTAACCAACCCGCGCATATCAGCCTGACCGCGCGTCGCGAGACACGCTCAGCCACCACCAAGGACGACGAGGCACGAGGCGCCCGCCCCGGACAACCAGGACGGGCGCCTCACCCTGCCCATTGACAGGAGGTCACGTCATATCAGCTGCAGGCGACTGGCTGCAGGCGACTGGCCGCAGGTCGAAGACATCTGGACTGTCCAGTCCGGCATGTTCTCGGAGAACACGGCCAGCCTCGCCCTCCACCACGCGGCCGGCTTCGAGGTCGTCGGCACCCGCCCGGGGCGGAGCCCATGGTCATGCCTGGCGTCCTCGAACCTCCGACCGCTGCTGTCACGTGATCTGCTCGATGAGCGACAGGTGTTCCTACGCTCCGGGCAGCGCGTCCTCCGGCTTGCGTGAGGCCCTCGGCTCCGGAGGAACCAGGAGACCCGGAAGTCGCCGGAAAAGGTTGGGTGTGTGCTGATAGTTGCCGAGTGACTCGCGGTGCCGGGCGCGTGTGTTCAACCTCGAAGGGCCTTCGATGCGTCTATAGGTAGAAGATGGTTCGTGACGGCCGAGGAGAAGCCATGGCGATTCGACGCCAGGAGGACATCTCCGGCTTCTCGGAGCTCGTCGCGGTGAGGTCACGGGCGTTGTACGGCGCGGCCTACGTCCTCGTGGGTGACCACCAGCTGGCCCAAGACCTGCTCCAGGAGGCGCTGGTCAAGGCCTACGTGGCCTGGCCCCGACTGCGGGACCAGAGCAAGGCGGAAGCCTACGTGCGCCGCACCATCGTGACGACGGCGATCTCCTGGCGCCGCCGCCGCTCTTTCCACGAACGCCCGGTCGACCGTGTGCCAGACATCAGCACAGCTGATGACACCGAGCGACTCGCGACCGCGGATGCGCTGTGGGAGCACCTGCGCAACCTGCCCACGCGGCAGCGCGCTGCGCTGTTTTTGCGTTATCACGAGGACCTCTCCGAAGCCGAGACCGCCGAGCTCATGGGCTGCTCGGTGGGAGCTGTGAAGAGGCAGGTGTTCGTGGCCCTGAGCAAGCTACGCATCGAGATCGACACGCACCCGGGTCTGCAGTTCCTTGACGACAAGGAGGTGACCCGATGAACAAGCCGCTTCGCGAGACGTTCGCGCGGCGCATGGACGAGGCCGAGCTCAACGACCTCGACACCGATGCGCTGGTCGGTCTCGGCGAGAGCCGGCTGCGCCGGCGCCGCCTTGCCGCCACCCTGGGCAGTGCGGGCGCCGTGATCGTTCTTGTCGCCGCTCTCGTGGTCTCCCGCACCAACACGTCCGAGCACGGCACCGGGCCCGTGGACCATCCCTCCCCCGGCCAGTCCGTGCGGGCGCTCGTCTACAGCGACGTCCTTCGCCTCAACACCGGCAACGGGCTTCGCGGTCGGACCGTTCAGGTCGGCGACCGTGTGGTTCGGACCGGCAACGGCTTCGTCCACATGGACATGACCGACGACGGCGTCGTTTACACGAGCGCCGACTCCGTGTGGTTCACCGACGGAGGCGTGACTACGCCGATCGGCTCTCATCCCTGCAGCTACGACACCCATCTCTGGGTGGGCCCACGCGTGGCGGTCTCGGCGAACGTCGGCTCGCTCGTCGCGTGGTTCGACTGCTCGCAACCTGCCCGGCCATCGCTCGTCGTGTTCGACACCGCGTCGAAGCTCGAGACAGTGCGCAGGCCGATGCCCTCCTGTTCCCTGGTCGGCGGCTGGTGCCTGTTCGACGCAGTCATCGGCGATCACATCTACTTCTCATCGGGATCGACTCGAAGCGCAGCCCACGCGATGTTCGACGTCACGACGGGTCGCACGAGCACGGCAACACACCAGTCGTACGCCGAAGATGTACGGAGCCACCCGCGCGGACTGGTGATCGGAGACTCAGCGCAGTCCGGCGAGCCCACCAGCGGCATCGGACTGGCTTTCCACGTGGACGGTTCGCGGTTGGTTGCGCGGGCGCCGGCGAACGGTCCGTCGCAGTCCCCCGGAATCTTCGACACCACCACAGGCCATCCGGTGGAGTTCCGGCTGCCCGGTGGGTACGACGTCCGCGGCGCTGCCGACCTCGCCCTCTTCCAGTGGCTCGACGACGACACCGTGGCGCTGATGGTCGGTGGCGGCCGCTGGCCAGGCGGTCCCCACTACGGGGACATCCTGACCTGTCGGCTCTCCTCCGGCCGTTGCGTCCTCGCCGTGAGCGCTCCACGAATCCCCCGCATCGTGCGAATCGTCCCCAACATCACCCTGCCTGAGGACTACCGACCGCCAGGCATCTAAGCGCACCGCCGACGTGCGCGCGCACGACCGAAGGAGGGCAGCGCCATGGCCTATGTGCAGAGAGCCTTTGCACCCGTCGTCGCCATGATGAGTCTGCTTGCCCTTGCCGGCTGCGCAGACGGCGCCGGTGGAACTTCGTCCTCGGGATCTGCGTTGCCCGGTGCCGCTTCGAGCAACACGAAACCGCCGAGAGGAACGGCTGACGCACCCACCGTCATCGACGTGAACTCCGAACGCACCAGATTGACTGCCGGCACGTACGCGCTCGCGCCG
Source organism: Nocardioidaceae bacterium (assembly GCA_039915665.1). Taxonomy (GTDB): domain Bacteria; phylum Actinomycetota; class Actinomycetes; order Propionibacteriales; family Nocardioidaceae; genus Nocardioides_B. The sequence goes on along the minus strand of JBDSMW010000115.1, from coordinate 11,565 downwards.
ATCGGACCGTCCCCAGGGCCACTGGCCATCGTCGACATTCCCGAAGGCTTCCTCAACGACGGCCCGTTCGTCTTCCCGCAGCACGAAGACGGCCGCGGCGAGCACGCGGACGTCAGCCGCGCGATCGGGTACTGGACCGTCACCGGCGTGTACACGGACCCATGCCTCAAGGAGTCCGATGCCGCCGACCCAGGCCCCACGGCAGAGGATCTTGCCGTCGCCCTGAACGCACAGCGACGCACCAAGGCGACCCACCCGATGCCCGTCACCATCGGCGGACACGACGGTCTCTACATGGAAGTGACCTCACCCACTGATCTTGACTACGGAACATGCCAGCTCAAGACCTACGACTACTGGGTCAGCGATCCCGTCGGTGGCTTCTACACGGACCAGCGAGGCCAGGTCACCCGGCTCTGGATGATCGACGTCAAAGACCAACGCGTGGTCATCGCCGTGGCCTTCGGGCCTCGTGTGCCCCAAGCCGACATCCAAGAGGTCACCGACATCGCGGAGTCCGCCCGATTCCTCCACCCCTGACGCTCGCGCATCTCACCGACCCGCTGAGGGTGGTCCCTGCGTGGTCCGCCTGCAGAGATGCGTGGGGCCGCTGTTCTACGTCTGGTCGAGGGTGGCCCGCGACCTCGCCCGGCCCCGGCGCTCCACGGGCACGTCTCGGGTTGAGATCGACGCGCCTATGCTCACCGCAGGAGCCCGACGTCCCGCTCCGACCCACCAGGACGGAGTCGAGAATGACCATTCAGCAGGCGAGCGACCTGATGCCCGCAGCGATGCTGGGGCTGGGTGTCTACCGACCCGACCGGGTCGTCACGAACGATGAGATCTGCGAGACGCTCGATTCCACGGACGAGTGGATCCAGAGCCGTTCGGGGATCAGGACCCGGCGCTTCGCCGGGCCGGGTGAGGACCTCATCACCATGGCGACCACCGCAGCCGAGCGGGCCCTAGCCGTTTCCGGGGTGAGGGCCGAACAGCTCGGCTGCGTCATCGTGGCCACCTCGACGCACCCTGAGCACACGCCGGCCTCGGCGCCACAGGTCGCCATCAGGCTCGGGTCGACCGCGGCGGCGTTCGACGTCTCCGCCGGATGCGCCGGCTTCTGCCACGCGCTCAACCTGGCTTCCGCACTCGTGCGGTCCGGGGCCGAGGACCACGTGCTCGTCATCGGCGTCGAGCAGCTGAGCCGCTTCATGGATCCCACCGACCGTGGCACGGCGTTCATCTTCGCCGACGGCGCCGGGGCGGTGGTCGTGGGGACAGCGGAGGCCGCTGGGATCGGCCCGACGGCCTGGGGCTCCGACGGCTCCAAGGCCCACGTCATCAACCAGACGCCCAGCTGTCTCGGCGGCGCTCATGCCGACCACCCGGTCGTGCAGATGGAGGGAACGGCGGTGTTCCGTTGGGCGCCCTTCGCGATGGTCGAAGTAATCCACCAGGCACTCGCCAGCGCCGGTGTCTCGGTCGACGACCTCGACGCCTTCATCCCCCACCAGGCCAACCTGCGCATCACCCAGACCCTGTGCCGCAACATCAAGCTCCCCGAGTCGGTGGCGGTGGCCACGGACATCGTGCAGGCCGGCAACACCTCAGCCGCCTCCGTCCCCCTCGCGATGGAGGCGATGCTCGGTTCCGGCCAGGCCAAGGCCGGTGACCTGGCGCTGCTGATCGCGTTCGGCGCCGGCCTGAGCTTCGCGGGCCAGGTCGTGACGTTGCCGCGGTACGAGTGATCAGGCTCCTCGCAAGAGGAGTAGTTCGCGGCCCTTCGACGTCGGATGTGCCTAGATCGTGCCACCGCGATCGCGACGCTTCGAGTGACGCCGAAGTTCTGAGGTCCGGGAGTCTCACCCTGGCGCCGGGATAGTCCTGGAGGTGGTTCATACTGCGAACGTGTCAGGCTCGACAGAGGCTGGCGTCGCGGACGTGGTGTAGTTGCAGCACGCTTCCCTTCCAGGGAAGGAGTCGAGGTTCAAATCCTCGCGTCCGCTCCCTGTGCCGAAGCCGGAGTCAGTCCCTTCGGGATCGTCGGCCACTTCCCGGGATTTCCGGACTCTTGACGTCGGTTGGTAGCACTATCGTGGCTGGCATGACCGTAGCGCTCCGGCCTCTTGGTGAGGCCGACCTCGGTCTGCTCTTCGAGTGGGAGCGCAACCCACACGCCGTAGCCATGGCGGCCTTCACGCGCGCCGATCCTTCGGATCGCGCCGCGTTCGATCGTCACTATCGGCGGATCCGAGGCAATCCCGATTGCGTACTGCGGGCGATCGACGACGGCGCCTTCGTCGGGACGGTCGGGAGCTTCACGATGGACGGCAAGCGCGAGGTGACCTACTGGATCGACCCGTCTCGATGGGGCCACGGCCTCGCCACTCGGGCGCTCCAGGCGTTCTTGGAGATCGAGGCAACGCGACCGCTGTTCGCCCGCGTCGCCGAGCACAACATCGGTTCGGCGAAGGTACTGGCCCGTGTCGGCTTCGCGCAGATCGGCTCGGAGGCCTCCTACGCCGACGGTCTCGGACGTGAGGTCGTCGAGCACATCTACTGCCTGACCCCCTAGCACCGTTCACCCCGGGCAAGGTGATGGTCACGCGGAGCGGGCCAGTACGAGGATCGGCTACTGGGACTGAGCGAACCGATAGATCTTCGTCCTCAGCGCGTTGACTACCTGCGTCTCTGCGCCGCGTAGGCGTCACTGACACACCTCCGCGCATGCTCAGCCTGCGTGCTCGACCCCAGTGACCGTCCACCCTCGCGAGGCGGCGTCCAGGCGCAGCGTGAAGAGGAACGGCACCGCTCGGCTCGTGCGTGGGTCGCCCGCGACGACCTCCTCGCTGCGGCGGTCGACCTCGTAGTAGATCCCGTCCGCCGCAACGGCGATCCGGAACTCGATGGGTTCTCGTGAGACGAGGTCGCGCACCTCGATGCTGCGCACCGTCGCGGTGCGCATGACGGTCCGGTTCGGGGTGCGTACGTCGGTGAAGTCCAGGCTGCCGTCGTTCATCGCCCACTCCTCGAGGAACTCGGTGACGGCCACCTCGAGCACCGACTTGTCGAAGCGGGCGTCGACCAGGCTCAGGTCGGCCGCCGCTTCATCGGCGGCGTCGGCCCACGAGATCGTGGTCAGGGAGAGAACGTCGGTGACACCGGGCGCAGACGCGCGCTCGGCAACCCCGAGCACGGCGTCGCGGCCGACCGATTTCTGGTTCCATGCGTCGGTCTCGATGGCGTCGGTGAGGTGGTGACGCCCGTCCTCGGCCTGCTCGATGCCGGCGACGATCCACCCGCCGGCACCGTTCTTGCGCAGCGTCCAGTACTCGATCGGACGCGTCGAGCGGTCCTTGCGGTTCGCTCGTTCACCGGTGCGACGGCTCACGACGAAGTCGTTGAGCGTCGCTACGATGCGGAAGGTGACCGTGTCGTCGGTCTCGCCGGGGCGGTTGGCTACGTTGACCATCTGGACGTGCGGGCCGTCGACGATCTCGACGACGTTGACCTCGCCGCGTGCGACGTACGCGCTGAGCTGCTCGGTCCACTTGCCGTAGACGACCGGCGCCAAGATCTTGTCGAGCGTGGCCACGTCGCCGGCGGTCCAGGCCTGCTGCGCCGTGACGTAGAGGTTGGCCGCGCGGTTGCGCAGGGCGCCTGGATCGAAGGTGACGTCGCTGTCGGCCAGGACGTCGACCTGGGCCTCGACGTCCGCGGCGCGGTCCCCCGCCTCCCGGTCGGAGCGGTGGGCCACGCGGTCGCTCGTGGTGTTCGTCGTCCGCTTGTTCCGCTGCCGCTGCGACCGGTTCTTGAGCAAGAGATAGGCAACGATCACCACGATGAGGACGAGCAGCCCGACGCCGTTGCCGCCACCGCCGCCACCGCCGAGGAAGAAGAAGCCGCCACCACCGAAGCCCCTGCCCCCGCCGCCCCGGAAGCCGCCGCCACCACCGAAGCCGTGGCCGCCACCACCGCCGCGAGCATAGGCAGCGGTCGGCGCCAGCAGCACCGTCACCGGGGCGAGCGCCAAGATCAAGGCCACTGGCGCGGCCAGCCGCCGTGTGCGGGTGCGAGGAACGGTGTTCGAGTCGATGGCGGGGCCTTCCCAGGCAACGTGGACGCGTCTCCTTCGACAGTACGCCGACCCCCTCCAGCCTCGGTTCGGAGGATTTCGGTACGCCGGAGAGGCAGCCCCAGACACGCCCTGGTCCACCTGCCGGTCCGAGGTGGTCGATGAGCACGAGTCTGGTCAGGACTGCGTGCTTGGACTCTAGATGGTCGTCCTGCTCGGGGTCGCCCTGGTCGCGTTCGGCGCGGTCGCGCACCGCTACGCATCGCGCCGGCCATCCTGCTCGTGCTGGTCGGGGTGCTGGTCGGGTTCGTGCCGCACCTGCAGCGGCCCAGCTGCCGCCGGAGGTGGTGCTCCTCGTGTTCCTGCCCCCCTGCCGTACTGGGAGAGCCTGGTCAAAGACGGCACCGCCCTGGTCCTCTACGGATTGGCCGTGGGCGTCACGGTCGGCGGGGAGCAGCTCGCCGGCTGGCACGTGACCTGGCTTCTGGTGCTGGCGTACGGCGGAGGAGTGATCGCAGGCGGGCTGGTCGGGCTCTCGGCCCGTCCGCCTTCCGCGGGCTGGACAGCACCTCCACGGTGCGGGCGCCGGCAGAAGCGTCCGGACGCGCGACGAGCCCCGACCGCACAGCGGTCGGGGCTCGTCAGGGTGAAGTCAGGCGACGCGGACGTTCTCGGCCTGCGGACCCTTGGGGCCAGCGGTGACGTCGAACTCGACCTTCTGATTCTCATCGAGCGACTTGTAGCCGCTGGACTGGATGGCGGAGTAGTGGACGAATACGTCCTCGCCGCCGCCGTCCTGCGCGATGAAGCCGAAACCCTTTTCGGCGTTGAACCACTTGACAGTTCCCTGAGCCATGATGTTTTCCCTTGTTCTTTGCCGGGGGCACTGTGCCCACGAGCTGCTGAAGACATCCACCTGTGCTGATGTCCAGCGAACCGAAGACCAGGAGTACGAGATACGGGCCGCGGCATCTTGCGCGGCCAGGACGGCTTGCGGCGCCATCCCTTCAACAGGACTCACGATAGGGCATCGGTGAGGGTTTCGGCATTTCGGCGTCGGTCGCCCAGCAAGGATCGCTCGCGCAGCCACTTCTCCACCGCGCCTGCTTCTCTGCATGGCCGGCGCACAGGGCCCTCGTTGCCGAACAGCAGTCCACCCTCTCGAGCTGACGCTCCGCGGTGATCTCGATCTCCTCCAGCACTGCGAACGCCGCACGGAGCGACTCCCAGACGTCCTCGTCGGCGGGACGGTCAGCGAAGCGTGCCGCGATGTGGTCCCCCTCTGCTCAGCCTGGCCGCTGAGCGCCAAGTCCTCCTTGTTCGCCCTGCACTTCACCGAGGCGCTCTGGGAGGAGGCCCCGAGGACGTCGTCCGGGATCGCCCTGAAGACCCTCGAGCGTCGCTCTGCCCCTCCGTCCGTCATCACCGACGGCCGCCCCGTCGCCCTCGCCGGGAAAATCTTGCCCCGTCGCGGCGTCGTCCGGTTGCGACCCAACGTCGGGCCATGAGCCGCGACTGAGGCGGCATCAACGTGGCTTCGTGCGGCGATCAGTTGATGATCTCGGCGCGTCCAGTCGCCCCCTCGCTGACGACCCTGAGTGGTTCTCGGCTGAGGTAGATGTGGTTCATCACGACCTCCGTCCGGTCGTTCGAGCGGGAGCCTGCGGTGAGGGACTCGCCCCGCGAAGATCGGCTCTCGTGCCGTGGAAGAACGGCCCTTCGTCCGGCACGTCACTCACCGCAGGTTCAGTCGGGCTCGACGGTGCAGGACCGCACGCTCGCTCTCGTTCCTGGTGCGTGCGGCCGCCTCGGTGAACGCCTCGCTCGCCTGCGCGTGCAGCCCGGCTCGTTCGAGCAGGTCTCCACGCACACTCGGCACGAGCGGCGACTCCCCGAGCGCACCCGCGTCCAGCTCCCCCAGCACGGCCAGCCCCGCATCCGGGCCGAACGCGCGCCCGTGCGCGACCGCGCGGTTCACCTCGACGACCGGTCCCGGTGCGGCCTGGGACAAGACGTCGTACAGAGCCGCGATCCGACGCCAGCTCGTGTCCTCGGCGCGCTCGGCGCGGGCGTGCTGCGCGGCGATCGAGGCCTGCAGGAAGTATTTCCCGACCGGCGTACCTCGCGCGGCCAGCACCTCGGCCCGCTGCAGGGCGTCCATCCCGCGCCGGATCATCAGCTGGTCCCATCGCTTCCGGTCCTGCGCCTCCAGCAGGACCGGGGCTCCGTCCTCGTCGAGCCGGGCCGCTGTCCGCGAGCCCTGCAGCTCGAGCAGGGCCTGCAGGCCGAGCACCTCGACGTCGTCCGGGGCAACTTCGGCGAGCATGCGCGCGAGCCTCACGGCCTCGCTTGCCAAGTCGGGACGCATCCAGTCGGCGCCGGCGGTGGCCGTGTAGCCCTCGTTGAAGATCAGGTAGATCACGGCCATCACGTCGTCGAGACGGCTCGTCCGCTCAGGCCCCGTGGGCAGCTCGAACTCGGCGTTAGCCGCGGACAGGGACTTCTTGGCTCGCGAGATGCGCTGGCCCATGGTGGCCTCGGTGGACATGAACCCTCGGGCGATCTCGGCGGTCGTCAGTCCTCCGACCAGACGCAGCGTGAGTGCGGCGCGGGACTCGGCCGTCAGGGAGGGGTGGCAGGACAAGAAGATGAGCCGCAGGACGTCGTCCTCGATGTAGTCGACCTGGCCGTCGAGATCGGGCATCTTCCCCTCCTCTCCACCGAGCCCGTGTTCGAGCTCCGCGACCTTGCGGCGCAGGTTGTCGGCGCGCCGGAAGTGGTCGATGCCGCGCCGCTTCGCGGTGGTCATCAACCATGCGACCGGGTTCTCCGGGACGCCGGAGGTCGGCCACTGCTCGAGCGCAGCGACGAGTGCGTCCTGCGCCAGATCCTCGGCGAGCTCCACGTCCCGGGTCATCCGGGTGAGCGCGCCGACGAGGCGGGCCGAGCCGGCCCGCCACGCGGCGAAGACGGCCTCGGTCGGATCATCCGCAGTGGTCTGGGCCGGCACGCTGCCAGCGTAGTGAGTCGCGGTCAGTCGCCGGACGCCTCCGGGCCGGTGGAGATCTGGCGCAGGGTCGCGATCACGGTGATCTCGGGCCAGTGCTTCGCGTGCAGAGCGGCGAACTCCTCCTGATCCGCGACGGCCTCCTCGCGGGTGGCGTACTCCATGATGGCCCAGCCGCCGACGACCTCCTTGGCCTCGGCGTACGGCCCGTCGACCCGGCTGACCTCACCCTGGCGAACCACGAAGTTCACGGCGTCCTCGGTCCCGTACAGACCGCCGCCGTCGAGGAAGACGCCCTTGGCCGCCCGTTCGCCGATGTGGGCGTCCATCGCGTCGAACAGCGACTGTGGCGGCGTACCGACGCCCTCTTCCATCCTCACGAATCCCATGAAACGCGGCATCTTCGTCACTCCTAGTGGTTGCCGGGGAGTTGCTTCTCGCCCGTACGTCGAACGGCGGCCGGGCACTTCGACATCGACCATAGAAGTTTCTTCGGACGAGCCGCCAGGCCTCAAGCAGGCTCCTCGGTGGCGTGCGAGTCGCTGAGGGTCAGCGCTGCACGACGCGATCCGGACCCACGGGCAACGCCGTGCTGGCGCCGGGCCACCTGAAGGCCCTGCTGGACCAGCAGTTCCGGGCACCCCGTCCGGTCCCGGCGGCCTACCCCGGCCTGACCGACAAGGAGCGCGAGATCTTCGACGCGGTGGCCCGGGGTCGCTCGAACACCGAGATCGCGGCGGAGGTGCTCGCGAGCGAGTCGACGGTGAAGACCACGTCGGCGCGATCCTGCGCAAGCTCGCGCTGCGCGACCGGGTGCAGATCGTGGTCTTCGCACACGAGCACGGCCTCGTCGCCGCCTGAGCCGTCGGAACCTGGGGTGGCCGGAGCCACCTGAGGTTCTGACCACTCGGCCATACTCGGCGGGTGCGACGCGACCTGACGACCCGGTGGGGCCGCGACCTCGACCCGGAGCGCGTGCTGCCGGAGTACCCGCGTCCGCAGCTGGTCCGCGACAGCTACCTCAACCTCAACGGCTGGTGGGACTACGCGATCACGCCCGCGACCACCCCTCCCCCCACGGCGTACGACGGCCGCATCCTCGTTCCCTTCAGCCCGGAGGCGCCGCTGTCGCAGGTCGGCCGGCAGCTGCAGCCCGACGAACGGCTGACCTACCGTCGCACCCTGCGGCTGCCGGACGGGTTCGTGCCCACAACCGGCCGGGCCCTGCTGCACTTCGGGGCCGTCGACCAGACGTGCACCGTCCGCCTCGACGGCGTCGACGTCGGCGCCAACGAGGGCGGCTACCTGCCGTTCACGTGTGACGTGACCGCCGCGGGCGACGGGCGTGAGCACGAGCTCGTGGTCGACGTACGTGACCGGTCGGACGGGGCCCAGCACGCGTCCGGCAAGCAGCGGCTGCACCGCGGTGGCATCTGGTACACCGCCCAGTCCGGCATCTGGCAGACCGTCTGGGTCGAGGCCGTGCCCGACAAGCACGTCGAGGCGCTGACCCTGGTGCCGCACCTCGCGGCCGGCTCGTTCGAGATCACTGTTCACGCGACCCGCGGCGTGGCTGTCGTCCTCGTGGAGGACCAGGAGCACCGCGTCCCCGTCGGCGAGACGGTCTCGATCCACCTCGACGACCCGCGCCCCTGGACGCCGGACGATCCGCACCTCCACGACGTCGAGGTGCTGCTCGGCACCGACCGGGTCACGTCGTACGTCGCGATGCGGTCCTTCGGGGTCGGGCCGGACCCCGCCGGTGTCCCGCGGCTGCTGCTCAACGGCGTCCCGCACCTGCCGGTCGGCGTGCTCGACCAGGGCTACTGGCCCGACGGGCTGCTCACCGCGCCGTCCGACGCCGCGCTGGTGCACGACATCTCGGCGATGAAGGACCTCGGTTTCGACCTGCTGCGCAAGCACGCCAAGGTCGAGCCCCTGCGGTGGTACGCCCACTGCGACCGGATCGGGATGCTGGTCTGGCAGGACGTCGTCAACGGCGGCGGTCGCAGCCGGACGGTGGCCGTCACGTGGCCTGGCCGCTCCCCGATCCGGCTCGGTGACGCCGGCGGGAAGCCGTGGCTGGGCCGGGGCGACGAGGCCGGCCGCACGCTGTTCCGCGAGGAGTTGCGCCGCACCGTCGGGCACCTCCGCAACGTCGGGTCACTCTCCTGCTGGGTGCCGTTCAACGAGGGCTGGGGCCAGTTCGACGCGGCCGCGGTGGCCGACGAGGTGCACGCGCTCGACCCGACGCGGCTGGTGGACCACGCCAGCGGATGGCACGACCAGGGCGGCGGCGACCTGCGCAGCCTGCACGTCTACGGCAAGCGGTTCCGGCTGCCCCGACGCCGTGACCACCGGCCCGTGGTGCTCTCGGAGTACGGCGGCCACAGCCTGCGCGTCGAGGGCCACGTCCACGACGACGAGGTCGACTTCGGCTACGGCCAGGAGTCGACGCCACAGGAGCTGGCCGTGTCGTTCACGCGCCTGCACGACACCCTCGCCGACGACGTACGACGAGGCCTGTCGGCCACCGTCTACACCCAGGTGTCCGACGTGGAGGACGAGCTCAACGGGCTGCTGACCTACGACCGCGAGGTGCTCAAGCTGGACGCCGAGGTGGTGCGCGCTGCGCTCGACCGGCTTCGCGTGGCTTTCGCCGACGCCGTCCGTGTGCCTACGGTGACGACGTGACCCACTTCCTGCGCCGCCGCCCGCTGCTCGCCCTGCTTCCCGTGCTGCTGACCGGAGTGTTGACGGGTGGACTGCTGACCCCCGCCGCCCAGGCCGGCACCGCCCCGGGTCACGTGCCCCTGCCCGACGGCTTCCAGCCCGAGGGCATCGCGATCGAGGGGCACACCGCCTACTTCGGCTCGCGCAAGAACGGCGCCATCTACAAGGCAAACCTCCGCACCGGGAAGGGCCGGATCTTCAGCAAGGGCGTGGGCAGCCCGTCGCTGGGGCTCAAGCTCGACGGCCGCGGCCACCTGTTCGTGGCCGGCGGCACGGGCGGCGACGGCCGCGTGATCGACACGTTGACCGGCAAGGTGCTGCGGAGCTACCAGTTCACCGACATCCGGCCGAGCTTCGTCAACGATGTGGTGCTGACGCCGCGGGCCGCGTTCTTCACCGACTCCAGCAACGCCGAGCTCTACCGCGTGCCGCTCGGCGACCGGCTCGCCCGGCAGAGGCAGGTCACCGCGGTGTCGCTGCAGGGCGCGTGGAAGCAGACGCCTGACCTGAACGCCAACGGCATCTCCCGGACTCCCGACGGCAGGGCGCTGCTGGTGGTGCAGTCCTCGACCGGCTACCTGTTCCGGGTCAAGCCGTCGACCGGCTACGCCCGTCGGGTGAAGCTCGGCGGTCGGCTGCTCACCAACGGCGACGGTCTGCTGCTCAAGGGCCGCACCTTGTACGCCGTCCAGAACCAGCTCGACCGGATCGCCGTGGTCCGACTCAACGAGGCCGGCACCCGCGGCACCGTCACCCGGACGATCACGTCCAAGCGGTTCGACGTGCCGACGACGCTGGCCTCATTCCGAGGCTTCCTCTACGCCCCCAACGCACGGTTCAGCACGCCGCCGACGCCGACCACGACCTACAGCGCCAACCGGGTGCGCCCCTAGCCCTCGAGAGTGACGAGGTCGTCGTCGGTGAGTCGGAGGCCGGCCGCCGCGCCGGGCCGACCTCGGCGGCGATCACCAGGTCGTCGATCGGGGTGCCGAGGTGGAAGGCAGCGCTGCTGGTCAGCCGCACGGCCCCGGAGCCGAGCCGGTTGACCGTCAGGTCACCGAGCGTCCAGGTGCCGGCCGCAGGCGCAGCCGCCGTCACGCGTCGAGAAAGTGCAGCACGTTGGCGGCCCACAGCGGGGACACGAACACGTCGTAGTGCGTCGCTGCGGGCACGATCGCCAGCGCGTGGCCGCCCGTGGCCAGGCCCTCACGCATCCAGCCGCCGTCCCGCTGGCCACCGCCGAGCAGGGCGAAGAGCTCCGCGAAGTGGCTGGGTGGCGCCATGTCGGCGTCACCGGCCATCACCAGGGTCGGCAGGGTCAGCGAGCCGATCAGGTCTGAGTGGTCGAAGTCGTCAGCCATCGAGGCGCCGAGCTTGTCGAGCAGCCGGCCGAAGTCCTGCGGGCGCGGGGCGACGCGCTGGTAGAGCTCGTACATCGGGGTCTCGCGCATGAACGGCTCCGCCGCCGCGCTGACCTGCCCCTGCTGGGCGCGCAGGTCAGGATAGATCGCGTCGCTGCGGAAGTGCGCCGAGGTGAGCACCAGCCGACGGAACACGCCCGCGTGCTGCGCCGCCGCGTGCAGCCCGACACCCCCACCGAGGGAGTAGCCGACCAGGTCGGGCTGGTCGAGCTCGAGGTGCTCGACGAGCGCCGCGACGTCGTCGCCCATGTGCGACATCGACAACGGGCGGTCGATGTCGGCGGTCCAGTTCGTGGTCACGAGGAGGTGCTCCTGGGTTCGAGGGATGT
>JBDSMW010000023.1:0-11523 GCA_039915665.1 Nocardioidaceae bacterium | reverse complement strand
GCTCCAAGCTGACGATGAAGTACCCCGCCATCTACCTGATGGGCGAGCACGCCCGCGGCGAGACGCTGTCCATCGCCTTCGCCGGCGAGGGCCAGCACCAGGACGCCGGCGCCAAGATGGTGCACGCCGCGCCGCACACGTCGAGCTCGATCATCTCCAAGTCGGTCGCGCGCGGCGGTGGGCGTACGTCGTACCGCGGCCTCGTGCAGGTCAACGAGGGCGCGCACCACTCCGCGAGCATCGTGAAGTGCGACGCGCTGCTGGTCGACCAGATCAGCCGCTCGGACACCTACCCCTACGTCGACGTGCGTGACGACGAGGTGTCGATGGCCCACGAGGCGACCGTCTCGAAGGTCTCCGACGACCAGCTCTTCTACCTGATGAGCCGGGGCATGGAGGAGGACGAGGCGATGGCGATGATCGTGCGCGGCTTCGTCGAGCCGATCGCCAAGGAGCTCCCGATGGAGTACGCCCTCGAGCTCAACCGGCTCATCGAGCTGCAGATGGAGGGCGCGGTCGGCTAAGGGCCGGCTTCGCCGTCCGAGAGCCGCCCGCGCCGTCGGGCGCCTCCCTTTCCGCTCGAACCACGAAAGCGAAGTAGTGACTGTTACCGAGAGCCCTGCCGTGGCGGGCGCACTGGAGACGACCACGCAGCTGGCGTCCCACCTGCACCCCGTCGCGTCCTTCGACCTCGACGACCACCCGATGCCCACCGGCCGCGAGGAGGTCTGGCGCTTCACGCCGCTCAAGCGGCTGCGGGGCGTGCTGGACGACCTGCCGTCCGACGACGGTGCGGCCGACTACGCCGTCACCGGTGCCGACGCCCTGCACGTGGGGACGTTGGCGCCGGGGGAGTCCCCGCGGGGCACCGCGCTGGTCCCGGCTGACCGGTCCGCCGCCGTCGCGTCGAGGAACGCCGAGAAGGCACTGCACGTCAAGGTGCCCGCCGACGCGGTCGTCGACGAGCCCGTGCACGTGGTGGTGACCGGGGCGGCCGACAGGCGCAGCAACGCGCACTACGTGCTCGAGGTCGGCACCCACGCCAACGTCACGTTCGTCCTCGAGCACCGCGGTTCCGGCGTCCACGCCGGCAACCTCGAGGTGATCGTCGGCGACGGCGCCAACGTCTCGGTCATCAGCATCCAGGACTGGGACGACGACGCCGTGCACGTCGGCCAGCACGAGGCGCTCGTCGGTCGCGCGGCGACCTACCGACACGTGTGCATCTCCTTCGGCGGCAACGTCGTGCGGCTGAACTCCAACGTCCGCTACGCCGGACCCGGCGGCGAGGCCGAGATGCTCGGCCTGTACTTCGCCGACGAGGGCCAGCACCTCGAGCACCGGCTGTTCGTCGACCACAACCAGCCCAAGACCCGGTCCAACGTCGACTACAAGGGCGCGCTGCAGGGCCAGGGCGCGCACGCGGTGTGGATCGGCGACGTGCTGATCCGCCAGGTCGCCGAGGGCATCGAGACCTACGAGTCCAACCGCAACCTGGTGCTCACCGACGGCTGCCAGGCCGACTCGGTCCCGAACCTCGAGATCGAGACCGGCGAGATCGAGGGCGCTGGCCACGCGTCCACGACCGGCCGGTTCGACGACCAGCAGCTGTTCTACCTGCAGTCGCGGGGCATCCCCGAGGAGGAGGCTCGGCGCCTGGTCGTGCACGGCTTCTTCGCGGACATCATCCGCAAGATCGGCGTGCCCGCGATCGAGGAGAAGCTGCTCGCCACGGTCGAGGCGGAGCTGGAGAAGAACGTCACCAAGCAGGTGTCGGGAGCGGGCGCATGACGTACACCCGCGCCTGCGCCGTCTCCGACGTGGCCTCCGGGTCGGCCCTCGCCGTGGACGTCGACGGCACCGACGTGGCGGTCGTGCACGACGGTGCCGACTGGTACGCCGTCGCCGACGAGTGCTCGCACGCCGCGATCCCGCTCTCCGAGGGCGAGGTCGAGGGCTGCGAGATCGAGTGCTGGCTGCACGGCTCGCGCTTCGACCTCCGCACCGGCAAGCCGAGCGGCCCCCCGGCCACCGAGCCGATCGCCGTGTACGCCTGCCAGGTCGACGGGGACGACGTGCTCGTCGACGTCACCACCCCGACCAACCACTGACTTCGGCCAACCACTGACTTCGAAGCAACAGAACTGAGGAAGAGAACTGATGGCAACGCTGGAGATCCGCGACCTGCACGTCACCGTCGAGACCGAGGACGGCCCCAAGGAGATCCTCAAAGGTGTCGACCTGGTGATCCGCGAGGGTGAGACCCACGCGATCATGGGCCCCAACGGCTCGGGCAAGTCCACGCTGGCCTACTCGATCGCCGGCCACCCGAAGTACACCGTCACCGGCGGCTCGGTGACCCTCGACGGCGCCGACGTGCTGGCCATGAAGGTCGACGAGCGGGCGCGCGCCGGGATGTTCCTGGCCATGCAGTACCCCGTCGAGGTGCCGGGCGTCTCGGTGTCGAACTTCCTGCGCACCGCGAAGACCGCGATCGACGGCGAGGCCCCGAAGCTCCGCACCTGGGTCAAGGACGTCAACACCGCGATGGGCGCCATGAAGATGGACCCGGCCTTCGCGACCCGCTCGGTCAACGAGGGCTTCTCCGGCGGCGAGAAGAAGCGCCACGAGATCCTCCAGCTCGAGCTGCTCGACCCGCACGTCGCCGTGCTGGACGAGACCGACTCCGGCCTGGACATCGACGCGCTGAAGATCGTCTCCGAGGGCGTCAACCGCTTCAAGGCCAAGGGCGACAAGGGCGTCCTGCTGATCACGCACTACACGCGGATCCTGCGCTACATCAAGCCGGACTTCGTGCACGTGTTCGTGGACGGCAGGATCGCCGAGGAAGGCGGCCCCGAGCTGGCCGACCGCCTCGAGGCCGAGGGCTACGACAAGTACGCCACCGCGAGCGCCTGAGCGCCATGACCATCGACATCGCCCCTCTGCCCGGACTGCTGGACGGTCTGGACCTGATCCGGGCCGACTTCCCGATCCTGGCGCGCACGATGGCCGACGGGCACCCGCTGGTCTACCTCGACAGTGCCAACACCTCGCAGAAGCCGCAGGTCGTCATCGACGCGATGGTCGACCACCTCGAACGGCACAACGCCAACGTCGCGCGCGCCATGCACCAGCTCGGCGCGGAGTCGACCGCTGGCTTCGAGGGCGGCCGGGACAAGGTCGCGGCCTTCATCAACGCGCCCTCACGCGACGAGGTGATCTTCACCAAGAACGCCTCCGAGGCGGTCAACCTGGTCGCGAACACCCTCGCCTGGGCCACCGGTCCGCTGGCGGTCGGCCCGGGTGACGAGGTGCTGATCACCGAGATGGAGCACCACTCCAACATCGTGCCGTGGCAGCTGCTCACCGAGCGCAAGGGCGCCACGCTGCGCTGGTTCGGGCTGACCGACGACGGTCAGCTCGACCTCTCGAACATCGATGAGCTGATCACCGAGCGCACCAAGATCGTCTCGCTCACCTGGGTGTCCAACATGCTCGGCACCGTCAACCCGGTCGCCGAGATCACCCGCCGTGCGCACGAGGTCGGCGCGCTCGTGCTCGTCGACGCCGCGCAGGCCGTGCCGCAGATGCCGGTCGACGTGCAGGCGGTCGACGTGGACTTCCTGGTCTTCACCGGTCACAAGGTCACCGGCCCGACGGGCATCGGCGTGCTGTGGGGCCGCCGCTCCGTGCTGGAGCAGCTGCCGCCGTTCCTCGGCGGTGGCGAGATGATCGCGACCGTGGCGATGGAGCGGTCGACGTACGCCGGCATCCCGCACCGGTTCGAGGCCGGCACGCCGCCGATCGTCGAGGCCGTCGGTCTCGGCGCGGCAGTGGACTACCTCGCCGCCGTGGGCATGGACAACGTCCGTGCGCACGAGGAGGCGATCACCGGCTACGCCCTCGAGGGGCTGGCCACCGTGAAGGGCCTGACGGTGCTGGGTCCGCAGCACGCGGCGCTGCGCGGCGGCGCGATCTCCTTCGAGATCGACGGCGTCCACCCGCACGACGTGAGCCAGGTGCTCGACAGCCGCGGGATCGCCGTCCGCGCCGGGCACCACTGCGCGAAGCCCGCACACAAGAGGTACGGCGTGCAGAGCTCGACCCGGATGTCGTCGTACCTCTACACGACGCCGGCCGAGATTGACGCGCTCGTCGAGGGGTTGGAGTACACCAAGAAGTACTTCAAGGTGGACTGACATGGATCTCGACGCGCTCTACCAGGAGATCATCCTGGACCACTACAAGAACCCGCACCACGTAGGACTCCGCGAGCCCTACGAGGCCGAGGTGCACCACGTGAACCCGACGTGCGGTGACGAGATCACCATGCGGGTGCACCTGTCCGGCACCGGCGACGACGCGGTGATCGCGGACGTGTCCTACGACGCCGAGGGCTGCTCCATCAGCCAGGCCGCCACGTCGGTGATGACCGATCTCGTCATCGGCAAGCCGCTGCCCGAGGCGCTGGCCGTGCACGAGAGCTTCCTGGCGCTGATGCAGGGCCGCGGCACCGTCGAGCCCGACGAGGAGGTGCTGGAGGACGGCATCGCTTTCGCCGGTGTCGCCAAGTTCCCCGCCCGCATCAAGTGCGCCCTGCTGTCCTGGATGGCCTGGAAGGACGCCACGTCCCAGATCGTCGCGAGCCAGGCCGAGCCTGTCGAAACCAAGGAGACCTCATGACCGACACCGCCCACACGCCCGACCACAGCGACCTGCCCGAGGTGGACACCTCCGGCTCGACGATGACGGTGACCAAGGACGACGTCACCGAGGCGATGAAGGACGTCGTCGACCCCGAGCTCGGGATCAACGTGGTCGACCTCGGCCTGGTCTACGACGTGCACCTCGACGAGGGCACCAACGTGGTGCTGGACATGACGCTGACGTCCGCGGCCTGCCCGTTGACCGACGTGATCCAGGACCAGACCAACCAGGCGCTCGAGGGCCTGGTCAACGACGTGACGATCAACTGGGTCTGGATGCCGCCGTGGGGCCCGGACAAGATCACCGACGACGGGCGCGAGATGCTTCGCGCGCTCGGCTTCAACGTCTGAGGCTCTCCGGCCGCTAGGTTCGTCGCGTGACGAACCAGCGGACCGTGCTCGTGCCGTCCGGCCGCGTCGTCCGCTGGTTCGAGAACTTCGTGGCCCGGCACGGCGTCGTCGCCCTGACGGTGCCGTCCGGCCACCTGGTCGCGACCGCCGCGGACGGGGCCGCCGCCACCGCTCGGCTGCCGTTCGGCGCGGCCTACTACGGCGCTCCTGACCCGGTCGCGTTCGCGGCCGCGGTCGCACCGCCGCCGCTCTGGGGCATCCTCCTGGTCCGCCGGGGCGGTTTCGCCGTGGCGACCGTCTCCGGGCTGGAGGTGCAGGAGTCCAAGGTCGGCCAGCGCCACGTCCAGGGCCGCACCAAGGCCGGGGGGCAGAGCCAGCAGCGGTTCGCCCGGCGACGCGACAACCAGGCCCGTCAGGCGTTCGAGGCCGCGACCGAGCACGCTCACCGGATCCTCGTCGGTCGTCCAGCAGCCCTGGTCTGCGGCGGCGACCGTCCGGCGGTGGGCATCGTGCTGTCCGACCCGCGGCTCAGGCACCTGAGCGACGTACGCGTGGATCCGTGGCTGCCCGTGCCCGACCCACGCCGCGCCGTCCTGGACCAGGCCGTCCTCGACGGGGCGTCGGTCTCGATCGACGTCAGCGAGCCGGCCTAGTCGTCGAGTCCGCGCGCGGAGAGGGCCTCGCCCAGGGCGTCCGCGTGCCGCAGTGACCGGACGATCAGCGGGACGGCGAAGGCTCGCGGGCTGGCGGTCAGCCCGCGAGCCCGCTGGGCGTCCCGCACGCCCTCGGCCAGGCCGATGACGACCGGGACGCAGCGGATGCCCAGCGCGATCACCAGGCCGACCCGCTCGGGGTCGACGTGCAGCACCTTCAACGGCCGGCAGGCGCGGACCACGGCGTCAACGAGGTCCGTCGTGCGCGTGGTCAGGGTGACCAGCGCGGCGAGGAGCAGCAGTACCGCCAGCACGCCGACCACGACCACCGCGCGCTCCCAGCCGTTGACCAGGAGGTGGAACACCCCGGTGGCCAGCCCGATCCACAGCAGCGGACGGACCTGGCCGACGACCACGCGCCAGGACAACCCGGCGATGGCGTAGAGAGCCACCACCACGGCCAGCGCCACGGGCACCTGCCAGAGGTGGTCCAGGAACACCGACCCGACGCCGCCCGCGACCATCGCCGCGAGCTTCAGGCCGGCCGGCGCCCGGTGCATGGGGGACGTGCCGGGGACGTACAGACCGAGCGGGCTCACGCCATCAGCCTCTGGTACGACGTGACCGCGGACCGGGGCACGTCGTCCTCGACCAGTCGGCCCTCGTCGAACACCAGCACCCGGTCGAAGCCGTCGAGCAGCTCGAGGTGGTGGGTCACCAGCACGACCTGCTGCGGCAGCTCGGCGACCGCGCGACCGATCATCTGGGCGTTGCGCAGGTCGAGCAGCGTGGTGGGTTCGTCCATCACGAGGAGTGTCGGCTCGGTGACGAGCACGGACGCGAGCGCCAGCAGCTGCTTCTGACCGCCGGACAGCAGGTGCGCGGGATGGTCGGCGTGACCCGCGAGACCGTAGGCCGCCAGCGCCGCCTCGACCCGCGCCCGGACGTCGTCCTTGGACAGTCCCCGGCGACGCAGCCCGAAGGCGACGTCCTCGGCGACCGTCGGCATCACGATCTGGGCGTCCGGGTCGGTGAAGCAGAAGCCGACCCGCCGCCGCACCTCTCGGCCCTCACGCCGGGTGTCGAGTCCGTCGACGCTGACCCGGCCGGCGGTCGGCAGCACCAG
This sequence comes from Nocardioidaceae bacterium, assembly GCA_039915665.1. Lineage (GTDB taxonomy): Bacteria > Actinomycetota > Actinomycetes > Propionibacteriales > Nocardioidaceae > Nocardioides_B. The sequence goes on along the minus strand of JBDSMW010000023.1, from coordinate 4,684 downwards.
GCCGTTGAGCATCCGCGCGAACGTCGACTTGCCGGAGCCGTTCGCGCCGACGATGCCGATGCGCTGCTCGTCCAGCCGCACGTCGACGTCGGCGAGCACGGTGCGGGCCCCGGGGTGGTCGCCGTAGCGGTGCGTGACGCCGGACGCCTCTATCACGGGCACCTCTCGACCACCACCGCGACGCCCTGGCCGCCACCGACGGAGACGGCGGCGAGTCCGTAGCGGCCTCGTCGGGCCCGGACCAGCTGGGAGAACAGGCGCACGACGAGCACCGCCCCCGATGCTCCCCACGGGTGTCCGAGGGCGAGCGCCCCGCCCTCGACGCACACCCGGTCGGGGTCCAGGTCGACGGCGTCGCAGCAGGCCAGCACCTGGCCGGCGAACGCCTCGTTGAGCTCGATGACGTCGAGGTCGGCGAACAGCAGCTGTGCCCGGGACATGGCGGCAGCGGCCGCGGGCACCAGCCCCAGGCCGGGCAGCCTCGGGTCGACCCCGGCCGAGGCGGTGGCCAGGATCCGCAGGCCGGGCAGGTTCAGGCGCCGGAAGGTCGCGCCGTCCACGATCGCGACGGCCGCGGCCCCGTCGTTGATGCCGCAGGAGCTGCCGGCCGTGACGGTGCCGCCCTCGGAGGCGGGTCGGAACGCGGGGCGCAGCCGGGCCAGGCGCTCGACGGTCAGCCCCGCGCGCGGTCGCTCGTCCCGGCGTACGTCGCCCACGGGCACGACCTCGGCGTCGAAACCGGCGGCGTCCCTGGTGGCCGCGGCCAGCGCGTGCGACCGGGCGGCGTAGGCGTCCTGCCGCTCCCGGGACACGCCGTGCTCCTGCGCGAGCACGTCGGCGGCGTAGCCCATGTCCGGATCCCCGAAGGAGTCCGGGGCGAAGCGGGCGCGCCGGCCCGCGGTGGGTGACGTGGACGCCGACTCGACCCCACCGGCGATCACCAGGCCGGTCGAGACCCGGACCAGGGCCGAGGCCACCTCGATGGCGGACAGCCCGGACCCGCACTGCCGGTCGACCGTCAGCGCCGGGACGCCGGCGCCGAGGCCCGCTGTCAGGGAGGCGACCCGGGCAACGTTCCCACCGGGGCCGGAGCAGTTGCCCAGCACCACGTCGTGGACCGGCTCGTCGACGCACGCGGCCAGCGCGGCCAGCACGGGGGCGGCGAGGTCAGCCGCCTCGACGGAGGCCAACGAGCCGCCCGCCGTGCCGATCGGGGTCCGCAGGGCCGCCACGACGACGGGCAGGGCGTCGAGGTCGGGCGAGAGGGTCACGGAGGGAACGCTAGAGCAACGGATCGAACCGGCGTCGGTCGCCGGACACGAGTGAGACCAGCGCCGTCCGGTCGACCTTGCCCGCGGGCGTGACTGGGAGGTCCGGGACGTGGAACCACAGCCGCGGCCGCTGCGCCCCGCGCAACCCGGCCCGCGCCGTCTCGAGCAGCGGAGCGTGGTCGGCGCGGACGGTGAGGACCACGGCGAGCACGGCTCCGAGGTCACCGTGCGCCACGCCCAGCACGACCACGTCGCCGGTGGCCCGGGGGAGCAGCACCGCCTCGACATCGGCCACCGCGACCGTCGCGCCGCCGGTGGTCACGGCGTCGTCGCGACCCCGCACGACGAGCCGTCCCTCCCTCAGCTCGCCGCGGTCCCCGACCGTCGCGAAGCCGTCGGCGTCCCGGCGCAGCGGGCCGGGCGGTCCGTCGTACCCGAGGCAGAGGTAGGGCGAGCGGGCCCACACCTCGCCCGATCGGACCGACACCTCGACGCCCGGGAACGGCCGCAGGTCGTCGGCGTGCGCGCCCCAGGCGACGAACGACAGCTCGGCCGCTCCGTAGTAGTGGTGCACCGTCGCCCCGGCGGAGCGGGCCCGGTCGTGGAGGGCCGGGGTCAGCCGGTCGCCCGCCACCACGACGGTCCTGCCGGAGAGGTTCGCCAGGTGACGGGCCAGCAGGTGCGGGGTCAGGAAAGCGTGCGTGGCGTCGTCCACGTCGTCCACGAGGTGGGCGCCGAGGACGGCGGCGTGCACCGCGGCGAACAGGTTCATCGTCGCGGTCTTGGGCCCGGGCACCCACAACCGCGAGGAGGACGACAGGCCGGCCAGCGACGCGACGTCCGCGAAGGAGTCCACCCACGAGTCGGTGGTCCGCACCACCGACCGGGGCGCTCCGGAGGTCCCCGACGTGCCCAGGACCACGGGCTCGCCGGCCGCGTGCGCCGCGAGGAACTCCGCGACCGGGTCCTCAGACAGTCGTCGGCTCCGTGGCGCGGCTGCGGGTGCGACCCAGCAGACCCGGGTACGCCGCGTGGACGCCACGCGCCACGAGGGCGCACAGCACGGCCTTGACCAGGTCGCCGGGGATGAAGATCCACGTGGAGACGGTGGCGGCCTGGATCGAGATGCCGGCGACCAGCGCGATGCCGACGATGCCGGCGGCGTACAGCACCACGATGCCGCCGACGACGTTCGCGACCAGCCCCCACACCAGCTTGTACGGCGCGCCACCGCGCTCGGTCAGCCAGCCCACGACGAACGCCGCGAACGGCCAGCAGAGCAGGAAGCCGACCGAGGGGGTGGCGAAGACGCCGAGCCCGCCCCGGGGGCCGGCCAGCAAGGGCAGCCCGACGGCGACCAGGACCAGGAGCAGGGCCACGGAGAGGAACCCGCGCCGCGCACCGAGCACGGCGCCGGCCAGCATCACGCCCAGTGACTGGGCGGTCACCGGGACGGTGAAGCCCGGCGGGACGAACGCGGGCACGAGGCCCAGCGCCGCGACGACCCCGGCGAAGGTCGCGACCAGCGCGAGGTCACGGGAGGTGGAGCGGGGGACGGGCACAGGCCCAGACTAGAGACTGCTGGCCGAGAACGTGTCGCAGGCCTGCAGGGTGCCCTTCTTGAGCCCGGTGCTGAACCAGCGCATCCGGGACTCGGCCGAGCCGTGCGTCCAGCGGTCCGGGTCGACGCGGCCCGAGGTCTTGCGCTGGATCCGGTCGTCGCCGACCGCCGCCGCCGCGTCGAGTCCCCGGTTGATGTCGTCCTGGGTCAGGTCGAGGATGTAGGGCTCGCCGCCCGAGTCGTCCGCAGTGGTGGCGAACTTCGTCCAGATGCCCGCGTAGCAGTCCGCCTGGAGCTCGAGGCGGACGGCGTCGCTGTTCTGCCCCTGCTGGGTGCGCACCTTGCTCATCGTGCCGAGCAGGTCCTGGACGTGGTGGCCGTACTCGTGGGCCAGCACGTAGGCCTGGGAGAACGGCCCGCCCTTGGCCCCGAGCTGTCCCTCGAGCATGTCCTGGAAGAACGTGGTGTCGAGGTAGACGTGCTTGTCGGTCGGGCAGTAGAAGGGCCCGACGTCGGCCGTGGCGTTGCCGCAGCCCGTGTTCAGGGCGCGGCTGAAGATCGTGGTGGTCGCGTCGGTGTACTTCGGGCCGCCCTGCTTCGGCAGCGCCGTGGCCCAGAACGCCTGGATCGAGTTCACGTCCGCGACCAGCGCGCAGTCGGAGTCCTGGTTGGCGTCGGTGCCGGTCTTGCACTGGTCCAGCGAGGTGCTGCCGGTGGCGCCCGGGTCGGTGGAGCCGTTCGAGCCGCCGCCTCCACCACCGCCGAGCTGGCTCTGCACCAGGAAGATGATGACCAGGATCACCAGGCCACCGATGCCGCCGCCCACCTTCAGGCCGCCGCCACCGCCACCCATGGGGAAGCCGCCCCCGCCTCCGCCGCTGCTGCTACGACGGTTCTCCACCTGGCTCCGGTCGAGCCGGGCCTTGGGGTTGTAGCGCATCCACGTGCCTTCCGTTCGGTGGCGGCACTGTACCCGCGTAGACTGGGACCATGAGGTGCGCTACCGACGACTGAGCTCCGGACTGCCGCTCCACGTCCCCAGTCCGTTTCTAGCCGTCCCCAGCTCGCCGAGGTCTTCCTTCATGATCACCGCTCATCATCTCGAGGTCCGCGCGGGCGCACGCCTGCTCATGGACGACGTGTCGTTCCGCGTCGCCGCCGGCGACAAGATCGGTCTGGTCGGCCGCAACGGCGCCGGCAAGACCACGCTGACCAAGATCCTGGCCGGCGAGGCGATGCCGGCCTCCGGCTCGATCACCCACGGCGGGAGCGTCGGCTACCTGCCCCAGGACCCCCGCACCGGTGACCCCGAGGTCCTGGCGCTGTCCCGCATCCTGGCTGCCCGTGGCCTGGACGACGTCGTACGACGGCTCCGGGAGTCCGAGGTGGAGATGGGCTCCGACGACCCGGACGTCCGCGACCGCGGCATGCGTCGCTACGAGAACGCCGATGCCGCTCTGCACGCCGGCGGTGGCTACTCCGCCGAGGCGGAGGCCCGGCAGATCTGCTCCAGCCTGAACATCGAGGACCGGATCCTCGAGCAGCCGCTGCGCACGCTCTCGGGCGGTCAGCGCCGTCGCGTCGAGCTGGCCCGGATCCTGTTCTCCGGGGCCGAGACGCTGCTGCTCGACGAGCCCACCAACCACCTCGACGCGGACTCCATCGGCTGGCTGCGCGACTTCCTCAAGTCCCACAAGGGCGGGCTGATCGTGATCAGCCACGACGTCGGGCTGCTGGAGGCGTGCGTCAACAAGGTGCTGCACCTGGACGCGAACCGGGCCGAGATCGACCTCTACAACATGGGCTGGTCGACGTACCTCGCCCAACGGGAGACCGACGAGAAGCGCCGCAA
>JBDSMW010000159.1:0-15289 GCA_039915665.1 Nocardioidaceae bacterium | reverse complement strand
GTCGACGTCGGCGCCCAGGCGGCGATCTGGGACCACATCCGCGACGCCCGTCGCCGGGGTCTTGCGGTGCTGCTGATCTCCGCCGACCTCGACGAGCTCATCGGCCTGTCCGACTCCGTCAAGGTGATCCTGCGCGGCCGCTTCGTCGGCGACTTCGACCCGCAGAGCGTCACGCCCGAGGAGCTCGGCTCCGCGATGACCGGAGCCGAAGCAGCGGTGAAGGAGGAGCGCTGATGCTCAGACGCATCGTCGTGGGGGCGGCCGCCCCCGTGCTCGCGATCGTGATGGCCATGCTCATCACGGTCGGCATCCTGCTGCTCTCCGGGAACTCCGTGTCCGGCTTCATGACCACGATCTTCTCGGCCCCCGCGCCGCGCAACCTTGTGAACATCATCAACAACTCCTCCGTGCTCTACCTCTCAGCGCTGGCCGCGGCGATCGGGTTCCGGATGAACCTGTTCAACATCGGGGTCGAGGGGCAGTACCGCGTCGCCGTCTTCGGCGCGGCCGCGTTCGCCGGCCAGGGCTGGCTCCCCGGTCCGCTCAACGTGATCGTCGCGATCCTCATCGCGATCGTCTGCGGCGCCGGGTGGGCCGCGATCGCGGGCATCCTCAAGGTCACCCGGGGCGTCTCGGAGGTGATCTCCACGATCATGCTGAACGCCATCGCGGTGTCCCTGACGGCCTACCTGCTCCGCAAGTGGGGCGGCATCGTCGGCAACAGCATCCAGACCAAGCAGCTGCCCAAGGACTCCTGGGTCCCGGGCATGCCACTGATCCCCGGAGCCCCCAACGAGGTGCTGGGCCTCGCCCTGCTCGCCCTGCTGGCCGGCATCGGCTACTCCGTCCTGCTCGGCCGGTCCCGCTTCGGCTTCGAGCTCCGGGCCACCGGCGCGTCCGCAACGGCCGCGGTGGCCAGCGGCATCGACGTACGCCGGATGGTGGTGATCTCGATGTTGATCTCCGGCGGGATCGCCGCCCTGGTGGGCATGCCGCTGCTCTTCGGGGACACGCACTCCTACGGCACCACGTTCCAGTCCGGGCTCGGGTTCGCCGGCATCGCGGTCGCGCTGCTGGGCCGCAACCACCCGGTCGGCATCGCGTTCGGTTCGCTGCTGTTCGCGTTCCTCGTCGAGCAGAGCAGCCTCCTGGAGATCAACGCCGGGGTCTCCAACGACATCGTCTCGATCACCCAGGGCGTCCTGGTGCTCAGCGTCGTGGTCGCCTACGAGATCGTCCGGCGCTACACCAAGGCCCAGGAGCAGCGCGCCGTGGCCGAACAGCTCGCCCCGGCCACGACGGAGGTTGCGGCATGACACACACCCCACGAAGCCGCTCCCTACGCTCGCTTGCTCACTCCGGTCACGCCTCCGAGGGGACCCCGAGATGAGCATCGCCAGCGACGCCCTGATCCCCGCACTGTCGGCCCCCGTCCAGCGCTCCCGGCGCCGGATCCCGTTGTGGGCCTGGCTCCTGGTTGCGTTCACGCTGATCTCGTTCGCCCGCGTGATCACCGGCAGCAACGAGCTCGACTCGGCCGGCACCCTGCGCGAGGCGATCACCGCGTTCATCCCGATCGCGCTCGCCGGTCTCGCCGGCCTGTGGTCCGAACGCGCCGGCGTGGTCAACATCGGCCTCGAGGGCATGATGATCCTCGGCACGATCGGGGCGGGCTACTTCGGCACGTTCTACGGTCCGTGGCAGGCCGTGATCGCGGCGATGGTCTTCGGGGCGATCGGCGGGGCGCTGCACGCGCTCGCCACCGTCGTCTTCGGCGTCGACCACATCGTGTCCGGCGTGGCCATCAACATCATGGCCGCTGGCGTCGCGGCCTTCTTGGCCGACCTGTGGTTCTCCGGCCTCCAGGGCGGTGGCCCGACCCAGTCGCCGCCGGTCGAGGGCCCCGCGCAGCTCAACCTGCCGGCGGTGTCCGACTGGGCCAAGGCTGTGGAGGACAAGCACTGGTTCTTCGTCTCCGACGTCGCCTCGGTGCTCGGTGCGCTCACCCGCAACCTGTCGCTGCTCACCGTGCTGGCGCTGCTGCTGGTGGTCGCGACCTACTTCATCCTGTGGCGCACGGCGTTCGGCCTGCGGCTGCGCTCGTGCGGCGAGAGCCCCAGCGCGGCCGAGACGCTCGGTGTGAACGTCTACCGCTACAAGTTCATCGCGGTGCTGATCTCCGGCGCGATCGCGGGTCTCGCGGGTGGCTTCATCGTCCTCGTCGGGGCGGGGCTCTACCAGAACGGCATCACCAACGGCCGCGGCTACATCGGCCTGGCCGCGATGATCTTCGGCAACTGGCGCCCGGGCGGGCTGATTCTCGGCTCGGTCCTGTTCGGCTACACCGACGCGCTGCAGCTGCGGGCCGGCGGCGGCGCGGTGCACGCGCTGCTGATCGTGATCGCCATCGTGCTGCTCGCCTACGGGATCTACCAGCTGCGCAAGGGCGTGCGTCGGGCCGGCATCGTCACCGTGGCGGCCGCCGTGCTGTTCGCGATCTGGTTCTTCAGCACCGACGAGGTGCCCGGCGACTTCACCCGCATGACGCCCTACGTCGCGACGCTCTTCGTGCTCGCCTTCTCCGCCCAACGGCTGCGAATGCCCGCGGCCGACGGGCTGAGATACCGACGCGGCGAGGCCGGCTGACGTGCCGGGACCGACTCCAGGCGTCCCGCAGGACGCCCCCTGGCCGCGGCTCGTCGCGGAGGCCACGACGCTGATGGGGCGGGCCTACGCGCCGTACTCCGACTACCAGGTCGGCTGCGCCGGTCTCGTCGACGACGGCCGGCTCGTCGTCGGCTGCAACGTCGAGAACGCGGCCTACGGCGTCGGGCTCTGCGCCGAGTGCGGGATGGTCTCCTCGATGCACGCCACCGGTGGCGGACGGCTCACGCACTTCGCCTGCGTCAACAAGCACGCCGAGCTGATCATGCCGTGCGGCCGCTGCCGCCAGCTGCTGTTCGAGGCGGGCGGCCCGACGCTGCAGGTGCTGACGGTCTCGGGGGTGCGCCCGATGAGCGAGGTGCTGCCCGACGCGTTCGGTCCCGATGCGCTCGACTCTGTTTGACCCGACGGCCGCCGAGGTGGTGGCCGACCCCTACCCGTTCTTCGCCGACGAGCGACGGCTCGGTGCGGTGGCGTGGCACGAGCCCACGTCGTCGTACCTCACCTTTGACCACGCCAGTGCGAACGTGGTGCTGCGGGACCGTCGTCTCGGCCGGATCTGGAGCGACCGGCGGCCGGCCGACCGGCTCGAGCCGTTCAACCTGCTGCACCGCAACCAGATGATGGAGCACGAGCCGCCAGTGCACACCCGGCTGCGGCGGCTCGTCGTCGGCGCGTTCAACCGCGGCCACGTCGAGCGGCTGCGCCCGCGGGTGCGTGGGCTCGCTGCGGGGCTGCTGGCCGAGGTGGACCCGGGCGGCTTCGACGTCGTGGGGGAGTACGCCGAGCCGCTGCCGGTACTGGTCATCGCCGAGCTGTTGGGTGTCCCCGCCGAGCTGGCGCCGCGGCTGCGCGCCTGGTCGCAGGCGATCGTGCGGATGTACGAGGTGGCACCCAGCGACGCCGTCGTGGACGCCGCCGTGACCGCCGCCGAGGAGTTCGCCGGCACCATCCGGGAGCTGGCCCGGGCTCGGGCGGCCGACCCGCGGGGCGACCTGGTCTCCGACCTCGTCGCGGCCCAGGACGGCGAGGCCCGGCTGACCGAGGACGAGGTCGTGGCCTCGGCGGTGCTGCTGCTCAACGCGGGCCACGAGGCGTCGGTCAACGTGTTCGGCAACGGGCTGGTCGCGATGCTGGAGGCCGGAGTCACCCCGACGCCCGACCAGGTGCCGACCTGCGTGGAGGAGATGCTGCGCTTCGACTCCGCGCTCCAGCTCTTCGAGCGCACCGCGACCGAGCCGGTCACCGTCGGCGACGTCACCGTCGAGCCCGGCCAGAAGATCGCCGCCCTGCTCGGGGCGGCCAACCGCGACCCCGCGGTCTTCGCCGACGCGGAGACCTTTGTCCCGGGGCGGGACCCCAACCCGCACCTCGCCTTCGGCGCCGGAGTGCACTTCTGCGTCGGCGCACCGCTGGCCCGGATGGAGCTCGTCGAGTCGCTCGGCCTGCTGCTGCGCGAGCACCCCGGCCTGCGCATCACCGAGCCACCGAGGTCGCGCGGCACGTTCGTGCTGCGCGGCTACACGTCTGTCACAGTGGGCAGCTGACCCACGCATGAGAAGGAGCACCATGGCCGAATCGCACGACGCCGTCGAGGTGATCTCGGCCAAGCGGGACCGCGGCGAGCTGACCGACTCGCAGATCGACTGGGTCGTCGACGCCTACACGCGCGGCATGGTCGCCGACGAGCAGATGTCGGCGCTGGCCATGGCGATCCTGCTCAACGGCATGAACCGTCGTGAGATCTCCCGCTGGACCCACGCGATGATCGCCTCCGGGGAGCGGATGGACTTCTCGTCCCTGTCGCGGCGCACCGCCGACAAGCACTCGACCGGCGGGGTCGGCGACAAGATCACGCTGCCCCTGGCCCCGCTCGTCGCGGCGTGCGGGGTCGCCGTACCCCAGCTGTCCGGGCGCGGTCTCGGCCACACCGGGGGGACGCTGGACAAGCTCGAGGCCATCCCCGGCTGGCGGGCGGACCTGTCCAACGACGACATGATGCGCCAGCTCGAGGATGTCGGCGCCGTGATCTGCGCGGCCGGGACGGGGCTCGCGCCGGCGGACAAGAAGCTCTATGCGCTGCGCGACGTCACCGGCACGGTCGAGGCGATCCCGCTGATCGCGTCGTCGATCATGAGCAAGAAGATCGCCGAGGGCACCGGTGCCCTGGTGCTCGACGTCAAGGTCGGGTCCGGCGCGTTCATGAAGCACGTCGACCAGGCCCGCGAGCTCGCCGAGACGATGGTCGCGCTCGGCACGGACGCGGGGGTCACCACGGTCGCCCTGCTGACCGACATGTCCACCCCGCTCGGGCGTACGGCGGGCAACGGGCTCGAGGTCGCCGAGTCCGTCGAGGTGCTCGCGGGCGGCGGCCCCGCCGACGTCGTGGAGCTCACCGTGGCTCTGGCCCGGGAGATGCTCCAGGCCGCCGGCGTGCGCGACGTCGACCCGGCCGACCGGCTCCGGGACGGCTCCGCGATGGACGCCTGGCGCCGGATGATCTCCGCGCAGGGCGGGGACCCCGACGCGCCGATGCCGACCGCCAAGGCGACCCACGTCGTGAAGGCAACCGGGAGCGGTGTGCTGACCAGCCTGGACGCGATGGCCGTCGGCATCGCCGCCTGGCGGCTCGGCGCCGGCCGGGCCCGCAAGGAAGACCCGGTGCAGGCCGCGGCCGGGGTCGAGATGCTGGCCAAGCCCGGCGACACCGTCACCGAGGGCCAGGACCTGCTGGTGCTTCACACCGACGAGCCCGAGCGCTTCGAGCGGGCCCTGGCCGCCCTCGACGACGGGGTCGTGGTGTCGCCCGAGGGCACCGCCTACGAGCCCGTGCCGCTGGTCATGGACCGGGTCTCCGCCTAGCGCGTCTGCCTACCCTGGGGCGATGACCACCACCCGCTACCCGTTCGCCTTCGCCCCGGCCTACCGGCTGCCTGCGCTCGTCTTCGCGATCACGCCGGCGACCGCGTGGGTTGAGCTGGGGCCGAGCGAGCTCACGGTTCGGTTCGGCCCGTGGCGGTTACGGTCTGCGCTGGTCAACGTGACGAGCGTGTCGCAGAGCGGTGGCTACGGCTACCTGAAGACCGCCGGGCCGGCCCACCTCTCCCTGTCCGACCGGGGCGTCACGTTCGCCACGAACGGGGCGGCCGGGGTGTGCGTGGAGTTCGGCCGGCCGGTCGCCGGCATCGACCCGACCCGCCGGATCCTGCACCCGGGCGCGACGATGACCGTGCGGGACCCCGCCGCCTTCGCCGAGGACCTGCGCGCTCGCATCGCCGGTGGGAACGGCCGGCGGGACTAGACGTCCGGGGACGCGCTGCCCTCGGGCGCCGCGTAGGGCGTCTCGATGGCGAAGAACTGGTCGAGCCCGGTGATCGCCAGCAGCTTGATCATCTCGGGGTCGGCGACCCGGAGCACCAGCGAGCGACCCTCGCCCTTGAGGCGGCGGTGGGCGCCGACGAGCACCCCGAGGCCCGAGGAGTCGATGTAGGTCACCTTGCGGAGATCGACGATCACGTCGTCGACGTCCTCGCGCGAGGCCTTGTCGAGCTCGGTGGTGAGCTCGTCCAAGGTGGCGTAGTCCAGCTCGCCGTGGCCGGCCAGTGTGAGGGTCCTGCCCTCCTCGGTGGTGGAGATGTCGAGTTCCATGCGGTCTTCCCATCCTCCGGTCAGGTGCGGTAGGCCTCGTCGAGCCCTTGGGCGTCGCGGGCGTAGTTGCGGAGCCACTGCGAGAACTCGGGGCCGACCTGCAGCATCTTGTTCATCGCGGTGTTCCACTCGGTCCACTTGTTCTGGAAGGTGGTCGAGGCGCCCGGCGTCTGCCAGGCCCCGTTCATCAGGTCGGCCGACGGGCCGTCGGAGCCGTTCTGGGCCTGCAGCAGCTGCCGGACCGTGCGGTCGATCAGGTCGGCGGTCGCCTGGATCTCCTCGAGGCTGACGTCGCGGTCCCCGTGGGGCATGACGCGGTCCTCCTTCGATCCGAGCGGTGGTCGGCGCCCAGCGTAGACCGCCTGTCTGAGAGGTGTCTCAGGTGAGCAGCAGGACCACGGTCTCGGCCACGCAGGCGGGCTTGCTCTCGCCCTCGATCTCGAGGGTGTAGCGGGTCACCATCTGCTTGCCTGCGGGTACGTCGCTCACGTCGGCGATCTCGGCGGTCGCCCGGATGCGCGAGCCGACCTTGACCGGGTTCGGGAAGCGCACCTTGTTGACGCCGTAGTTGAGCTTGGCCCCCGGCGTATCGAGGCTGAACAGCTCGGGGGTGAACTGCGGGATCAGCGACAGGGTGAGGTAACCGTGCGCGATGGTGCCCCCGAACGGACCGTCCTTGGCCCTGTCGACGTCCACGTGGATCCACTGGTGGTCACCGGTCGCGTCCGCGAAGGCGTCAACCCGCTCCTGGGTCACCTCCAGCCACTCCGTGCTGCCGAGGTCCTCGCCCACGGCCTCGGAGAGCTGGTCGAACGACGTGAAGACCCGCATGGTTGCCCCTTCTCGGTGATCGTCCACGGGCCTGGTTGGATGAGCCCATGCCTGAGACCACCGAACGTACCGTCTCGCGCGAGCTGCTCGTCCGCGCCCCCAAGGTCCTGCTCCACGACCACCTCGACGGGGGCCTGCGGTCGCAGACCATCCTCGACCTGGCGGCCGGTGCCGGGCACGAGCTGCCGAGCGGGGACGCCGACGGTCTTGGACGCTGGTTCACCGACTCCGCGGACTCCGGCTCGCTGGAGCGCTACCTCGAGACGTTCGACCACACCGTCGCGGTGATGCAGACCGAGGCCAACCTGCGCCGGGTCGCCTGCGAGGCGGTGCTGGACCTGGCCGCGGACGGGGTGGTGTACGCCGAGATCCGCTACGCACCCGAGCAGCACCTGGCCGACGGTCTCACGCTCGAGCAGGTCGTCGAGGCCGTCCGGGACGGGTTCGTCGAGGGCCAGGAGGAGGCTCGCCTGGACGGCCGCCCGATCGTCGTACGCCAGCTGCTGACGGCGATGCGGCACCAGGCCCGGAGCCGGGAGATCGCCGAGCTGACCACCGCCTACCGCGACCAGGGCGTCGTGGGCTTCGACATCGCGGGCGCGGAGGCGGGCTACCCGCCCACCCGGCACCTCGACGCGTTCGAGTACCTCCAGCGCGAGAACGCGCACTTCACCATCCACGCCGGTGAGGCGTTCGGGCTGCCGTCGATCTGGCAGGCCATCCAGTGGTGCGGAGCGGACCGGCTCGGGCACGGAGTGCGGATCATCGACGACGTGCACGTCGACGCCGACGGTGTGCCCCAGCTCGGCCGACTGGCGTCGTACGTCCGCGACAAGCGCATCCCGCTGGAGATGTGCCCGTCGTCGAACATCCAGACCGGCGCCGCCGCCTCCATCGCCGAGCACCCGATCGGCACCCTGACCAGGCTGCGGTTCCGGGTGACGGTCAACACCGACAACCGGCTGATGAGCGGAACCTCGATGAGCGGCGAGATGGGCAAGCTGGTCGACGCGTTCGGCTACGGCATGGACGACCTGCGCTGGTTCACCATCAACGCGATGAAGTCGGCGTTCCTGCCCTTCGACGAACGGCTCCGCATCATCGACGAGCAGATCAAGCCGTCGTACGCCGTGCTGAGCGCGGTCAGCTGACCTTGTCGAGGGCGGCGAGGTCGTCCTCGGAGAGGGTGATCTGGCCCGCCTGGAGGTTCTCCTCGAGGTGGGCCAGGCTGGACGTCCCCGGGATGAGCAGCACGTTGTCGCGGTGCGCCAGCAACCACGCGAGCCCGACCTGCGCCGGGGTGGCGCCGATCCGGCCGGCGATCTCGACGACCACGTCGTTCTCGGTCACCTTGGGCATGCCGGAGAAGGCGGAGCCGAGCGGGAAGTACGGCACGTAGGCGATCCCGGCTTCGTGGCAGCGGTCGAGGACCTCGCTGTCGCTCCGGTCGACGAGGCTGAAGGCGTTCTGCACGCAGACGATGCCGGCCTGCTCGATGGCCTGCTCGACCTGGGCCAGGGAGACGGTCGAGACGCCGATTCCGGCGATCTTGCCCTCGTCGCGCAGCGCCACCATCTCGGCCAGCTGGTCCTCGAACGGCACCGGCGCCATGCCCTCCGGCAGGTGGTCGTCGGGCATCCGGCGCAGGTTGACCGCACCGAGCTGCTCGACGCCCAGGGAGCGCAGGTTGTCCTCGACTCCGGCCCGTAGGTCGGCGGGAGTCTGCGTCGGGACCCAGCCGCCCCCGTCGTCGCGCTGGGCGCCGACCTTGGAGACCAGCACGAGGTCGTCGGCGTAGGGGTGCAGGGCCTCGCGGATCAGCGCGTTGGAGACGTCGGGGCCGTAGTACTGCGCGGTGTCGATGTGGTTCACGCCGAGCTCGACGGCCCGGCGGAGCACGGCGATCGCGGCGTCGTGGTCTCGCGGGGGCCCGAAGACGCCCGGGCCGGGGAGCTGCATCGCGCCGAAGCCGATGCGGTGGACGGTCGACGTACCGAGGTGGAAGGTGTCCATGCCAACCAACCTAACGCGGGCGTGGAAAGGTGGCCCCGTGACCGACACCCGGGTGGGACCGCCCCTGCGAGGCGACGAGCGCGAGACGCTGCGCACGTTCCTGGACTACCACCGCGCCACCTTGGCGATGAAGTGCGACGGGCTCTGCGACGACGAGCTCCGGGCGAGGTCCAGCCCGCCCTCGACCCTGTCCCTGCTCGGGCTCGTCCGGCACCTGGCCGAGGTGGAGCGCACCTGGTTCCGCCGGGTGATCGCCGGTGAGGACGTCGGGATGGTCTGGTCCGAGGTGGAGAACGACTTCCAGACGGCGTACGACGCGACGGGCGCGACCCGCGCCGAGGCGTTCGACGCCTGGCAGGACGAGGTCGAGCACGCGCGGCGCATCGAGCGCGAGGCGGAGTCGCTCGACGTCACCGCCTACCAGGCCCGGTGGGGCGAGCACGTCTCGCTGCGGCTGGTGATGGTGCACATGATCACGGAGTACGCCCGACACAACGGGCACGCCGACCTGCTCCGCGAAGGCGTCGACGGCGCCGTGGGCGCCTGACCGCTCGAGACCTCTGCTGGACGCGCCGAGCTCACCCAGCGGGAGCTACGCGGTGGACGTGGCCGTAGGGGTCGGTCCATCGGTAGTCGCCGTCGGGGAGGCGTTGGCAACCCCAAGCGGTGAAGGTCTTCAGCCGGTGGTGTCGTCTGCAGAGACAGGCGAGGTTGGCCGTGCTCGTCTGAACGGGAGGGCGGCCGTCGTCGGGTGGGACGTAGGGCTCGATGTGGTCGAGGTCGCAGCACCGGGCGTCAATGGTGCAGCCCGGGAAGACGCAGTGCGCATCGCGGAGGATCACCGCCTCCCGCATCCACGGTGGTGGGTCGTGGACGTCGACCGCGTCCGCGCGGTTGAGATCGAGGCCGGGCACCAGCCCTGACGAGGTGGTGCCGGGCTCAACGCCGGCGACCAGGTCGACGGCCTTCTGCGGGTGAGCGAGCATCCCTAGGGCGGCCGAACCACACCCCTCGCGCATCGATCGCCGCTTGTTCGACGCCGGCGGCCTGGTCCGGGTCGCACCGCAGCATCGCCTCGTGGACAAGGTCCTTCAGCCTCCCGACCGGGAGGGTGCGGTTGCCGCCGGCGATGACGGCGAGGTGCCGGTCGGCGAACGCGACCGCGTCGGGCGAGAGGCGGGTGGTGTGCTGGCCGACCTGGCGAGCCTTCCACGCCTGCAACCGGCCGTCCTGGACCAGCGACCAGAGGCGTCCCCGCGCCACCGAGCGAGGCGACCACCGACACAATCGGGCTGGGAACGTCGAGAATCGCGTCATCCACAAAGGGAATCTCGGAAAAAATTCCGACCGGACTCCCGCCCGGACGCGTGCCGGTGGTTGCGACAGGCTCAACCAGCGGCGGGGGGAGGAGGACCAGTCCAGCACCTGACCGTTCGGCTGGTTCTGGGCCGAACCTCTCAAGAGACCCGCCCACCCGGTCGATGCGACAGGGGACGACTGGTCGCCGAAGACCGGTCCCGGCGAAGGCGAAGGCCACCATGTCCACGTGCCAGTCCCAGCCGCCCGGGCTGTTCCACGGGTCTGGACCGGAGGGCGCGATGCGCTTCGGACCGACGCAGACGGGGTATCTCACCCTGGTGACCCCGTCTCCCCTCGCCGCCGCGCACTCCGTGAGCGAGCAGGTCGCGGAGCACGTCGCCGAGATCGTCGCCGAGGTCAAGCCCCGGATGCGGGGCTGGCTGCACGCCGGCACGGCCCCGCTCACGCTCGTCGGAGGCGTGCTGCTGGTCCTGTTCTCACCGGCCGGTGCGCCCAAGGTCGGCTCGGCCGTTTTCGCCACCTGCGCCCTGGTCCTGTTCACGGTGTCGGCCACGATGCACCACGGCGGCTGGTCCCCGCGGGTCGAGAAGGTGCTGACCCGGATGGACCACGCCAGCATCTTCTTGTTGATCGCGGGCAGCTACACCCCGTTCAGCCTGCTGCTGCTGACCGGCTCGGACCGGATCGTGCTGCTCTGCGTCGCCTGGGGTGGCGCCACGCTCGGCATCGCCTTCCGGCTGTTCGTCCCGGGGGCGCCGCGCTGGGTCTACACCCCGATCTATATCGCGCTCGGCTGGGCGGCGGTGTTCTTCGCCGGCGACTTCGCGCAGTACCGCGTCACCTCGGTGGTCGTGCTGCTCGCGCTCGGCGGGCTGCTCTACACGGCCGGCGGTGTGGTCTACGGCCTGCGTCGGCCCAACCCGGTGCCGCAGTGGTTCGGCTTCCACGAGGTGTTTCACACCTTTACGGTGTTCGCGTTCGCCGCGCACTACGCGGGCGTCTCGATCGCTACCTATTCGTTGCGCTGACCGCACCGCCCGATCGGGTGGTGTTGCCGGGCGGGCAGCGCAGCCACGATGGTGGAACTGACCACCCATCGAGGAGTTCTCATGCCCGACTTCCCGTCCATCGGCCACGTAGCCGTGACCGTGACCGACCTGGACCGCAGCACGCAGTGGTACGTCGCCCTGTTCGGCACCGACCCCGTGCTGGACGAGGACGAGACCACCGGCGGGTTCCACCACACCGTCTTCGCCCTGCCGGGCGGCCAGCTGTACGGTCTGCACACGCACCCGACCTCGTCCGGTGACGGCTTCGACGAGCACCGAACCGGGCTCGACCACGTC
This sequence comes from Nocardioidaceae bacterium, assembly GCA_039915665.1. GTDB lineage: Bacteria > Actinomycetota > Actinomycetes > Propionibacteriales > Nocardioidaceae > Nocardioides_B. The sequence goes on along the minus strand of JBDSMW010000159.1, from coordinate 3,467 downwards.
TCGTTCGGCTGCCCCGACCGGGGCGCGCTCGAGACCTGGGCCGCGAGGCTCGACGAGCTCGGCGTCTCCCACGGCGGGATCGTCGACGCGTCCTACGGCTCGGGGGTCTCGTTCCGCGACCCGGACGGGATCGCGCTCGAGTTCTTCGCCCCGCCCTCCTGAACCAGCGTCGTCAGCGCGTCGTACGCCTCGTGTGGTGTCATCGCTCGGCACCCGCAGGCGACGGCGTGCGCGACGACGCTCGGCTCGGCCCGCATCAGCAGCCAGCCGCCGCGAACCGACCCGGCCGTCACGGGCGATGTCGTAGACCGGGATCTCCGCGGCCCCGGCCCGGCACAGCGTCTCGAGGGCGTCCAGCGCGTCCTCGCAGGACCACGAGGCCGTCGCAGAGCCGGGACTTGCCCGACCCCGAGGGCCCGGCGACGACGATCACCCGGACGGACACGTCCTCAGATGCCGATCGGGTGCCAGACGGTCTTGGTCTCCAAGAAGCGGGTCATCCGGTCGAGACCCGGCTCGTCGGTCCAGTCGGGCTCGGTCGCAGGGGCGCGCAGCACGCGCTTGAGGTTCTCGGCTGCGTCGATCTCGAGGTTTCGCGCCGGCCCACGTGTGTCGTCGGTGTCACCGGCCAGGCCGGTGAGGTCGAGCGCGTTGACGTCCATGTGCGAGGCCAGCGTGGGGGCCGTGTCGCCGATCGCTCCGGTGAGGACGTTGACGACGCCGCCCGGCACGTCGGAGGTGGCCAGCACCTCGGACAGCGTGATCGCGGGCAGCGGCCTCTCGTGCGAGGTGGCCACCACACAGGTGTTGCCCGTGACGATGACCGGGGCCAGCACGCTGACCAGGCCGAGCAGCGACGAGCCCTGCGGCGCGACGATGCCGACGACGCCGGTGGGCTCGGGCAGCGAGAAGTTGAAGTACGGCGCGGCGACGGGGTTGGTGCCCCCGACGACCTGGGCGATCTTGTCGGCCCACCCGGCGTACCAGACGAGCCGGTCGACGGAGGCGTCCACCGCGGTCTCGGCTTGCCGCTTGCTGATCCCCTCGGACCGCTGCACCTCGTCCACGAACTGCACGCGCCGGCCCTCGAGGACCTCGGCGATGCGGTAGACCACCTGGCCGCGGTTGTACGGCGTGCGCGAGGACCAGCCACCGAACGCCTTGCGGGCCGCCTGCACGGCGTCACGCGCGTCCTTGCGCGAGGCGGCCGAGGCGTTCGCGAGGAACTTCCCCCTGCTGTCGTGCACGAGGTAGGTCCGGCCGGACTCCGACCGGGGGAACGCGCCTCCGATGTACAGCTTGTAGGTCTTCTTCACGTCGATCCGCGCGTCGTTCGTCGGGCTCATCGGATGTACCCCTCCAGGCCGTGCCGGCCGCCCTCGCGGCCGTAGCCGGACTCCTTGTAGCCACCGAAGGGGCTGGTCGGGTCGAACTTGTTGAACGTGTTGGCCCACACCACACCGGCGCGGAGCTGGTTGGCCATCCAGAGGATGCGCGAGCCCTTGTCGGTCCAGATGCCGGCGGACAGGCCGAACGGCGTGTTGTTGGCCTTCTCGACCGCCTCGGCCGGGGTGCGGAAGGTCAGCACGGACAGCACCGGGCCGAAGATCTCCTCGCGGGCGATGCGGTGCGCCTGGGAGACGCCGGTGAAGACCGTCGGCGGGAACCAGAAGCCGTGGGTGGGCAGGTCGCAGGCGGGCGACCAGCGCCCGGCTCCTTCGGCCTCCCCGATGTCGGAGAGCTCGCGGATCTTGGCCAGCTGCTCGGCGGAGTTGATCGCACCGACGTCGGTGTTCTTGTCGAGCGGGTCGCCGACGCGCAGCGAGGACATCCGGCGCTTGAGCCGCTCCATCACCTCGTCGGCCACCGACTCCTGCACCAGCAGCCGGGAGCCGGCGCAGCACACGTGGCCCTGGTTGAAGAAGATGCCGTTGACGATGCCCTCGACGGCCTGGTCGACCGGTGCGTCGTCGAAGACGATGTTCGCGGCCTTGCCGCCGAGCTCGAGGGTGACCCGCTTGTCGGTGCCCGCGACGGTCTTGGCGATCAGCCGGCCGACCTCGGTGGAACCGGTGAACGCGACCTTGTCGACGTCGTCGTGCGCGACGATCGCGCGGCCGGTCTCGCCCGCGCCGGTGAGGATGTTGACCACGCCCGGGGGCAGGTCGGCCTGCTGGCAGATCTCCGCGAACAGCAGGGCGGTCAGGGGCGTGGTCTCGGCAGGCTTGAGCACCACCGTGTTGCCGCAGGCCAGCGCGGGCGCGATCTTCCACGCGAGCATCATCAGCGGGAAGTTCCAGGGGATGACCTGGCCCGCGACACCCAGCGGCTGCGGGTCGGCCCCGAAGCCGGCGTGCCCGAGCTTGTCGGCCCAGCCGGCGTAGTAGAAGAAGTGCGCGGCGGCCGTGGGTACGTCGACGTCGCGGGACTCCTTGATCGGCTTGCCGTTGTCGATCGACTCGAGCACCGCGAACTCGCGGCTGCGCTCCTGGAGGAGGCGTGCGATGCGGAACAGGTACTTCGAGCGCTCGCGGCCCGACATCCGCGACCAGACGCGGGTGTAGGCGCGGCGGGCGGCCTTGACGGCCAGGTCGACGTCCTCGGTGGAGGCGTCACCGACCTCGGCCAGCACCTCCTCGGTCGCCGGGTTGATCGTCTTGAACGACTTCCCGCCGGTGGGGTCGACGAACTCGCCGTTGACGAACAACCCGTAGGAGGACTTGATGTCGACGATCGCCCGGGACTCGGGGGCGGGGGCGTACTCGAACACGTCTGTCCCGCCGTTGGTGGAGCCTGCCTTCTTGGCCATCGCGATCAGTCCAGCGTGAAGTAGTCGGGGCCGGAGTAGCGGCCGGTGGTCATCTTGGTGCGCTGCATGAGCAGGTCGTTGAGCAGCGTGGAGGCGCCGAACCGGAACCAGTCCGGGTCGAGCCAGTCGGGTCCGGCGACCTCGTTGACCACGACGAGGTACTTGATCGCGTCCTTGGCCGTGCGGATGCCGCCCGCGGGCTTCACGCCGACCATCTGGCCGGTGGCCTCGCGGTAGTCGCGGACGGCCTCGAGCATCACCAGGGACACCGGCAGCGTGGCGGCCGGCTGGATCTTGCCGGTGGAGGTCTTGATGAAGTGCGCGCCGGCCATCATCGCCAGCCAGCTGGCCCGGCGTACGTTGTCGTAGGTCTGCAGCTCGCCGGTCTCGAAGATCACCTTGAGGTGCGCGTCGCCCGAGGCTTCCCGGACTGCGACGATCTCCTCATAGACCTCCAGGTAGCGCCCCGACAGGAACGCGCCCCGGTCGATCACCATGTCGATCTCGTCGGCGCCGGCGTCGACGGCGTCCTCGACGTCGGCCAGCTTGATGTCACGGGCGGCGCGGCCGCTGGGGAAGGCGGTGGCGACGGCGGCGACCTTGACCCCCGACGAGCCGAGGGTCTCCTTGGCGAACGGCACCATGTCGGGGTAGACGC
>JBDSMW010000067.1:0-16315 GCA_039915665.1 Nocardioidaceae bacterium | reverse complement strand
TCGAGCGCCTCGCGGTTGTTCGGCAGGTCGGGGGCGAAGCCGCCCTCGTCGCCGAGCCCGGTGGCGAGGCCCTTCTCCTTGAGCACGGCCTTGAGGGCGTGGTAGACGCTGGCGCCCTGCTCGAGCGCCTCGCGGAAGGTCGCGGCGCCGATCGGCGCGATCATGAACTCCTGGACGTCGACACCTGTGTCCGCGTGAGAGCCGCCGTTGAGGATGTTCATCATCGGCACCGGGAGCAGGTGGGCGTTCGGGCCGCCGACGTAGCGGAACAGCGGCAGGTCGGCCGAGTCCGCGGCGGCCCGGGCCACGGCGAGCGAGACGCCGAGGATGGCGTTCGCGCCGAGATGGGCCTTGTTGGGCGTGCCGTCGAGCTCGAGCAGCCGGGCGTCGACGAGCCGCTGCTCGGACGCCTCGAAGCCGACGAGCTCGGGGCCGATCACGTCGAGGACGGCGTCGACGGCCTTGCCGACCCCCAAGCCTTTGTACCTCTTCCCGCCGTCGCGGAGCTCGACCGCCTCGAAGGCGCCGGTGGAGGCACCGGACGGGACCGCGGCACGGCCGATGGTGCCGTCGTCGAGGGCGACCTCGACCTCGATGGTGGGGTTGCCGCGCGAGTCGAGGATCTCGCGCGCGCCGACTGCCTCGATGGACGCCACGATGGTGCTCCTGCAAGTCGAAAGGAAAGGACGCGTACGCAAGCCCGACCAGCCTAACGGCGCGAGCGGTCCGATCCGGGTGCGGCTCGCCCCAGCGGGACGCCTGACCCGTTCGAGCCGTGGTGGCCCCGGATGCTCTGCAAGACTCCCGGGATGACGGATGCGCCGACTCCCGCCCAGGTGGTGGCCCGGGTGGCCACGACGTTCGACACCGTCGCCGACGACTACGACCAGAGCGGGGTGGCGTTCTTCGCCCCATCGCGGACCGGCTCGTGGACCTGCTCGACCTCCGGCCCGGCGAGCGGGTTCTCGATGTCGGGTGCGGCCGGGGTGCCGTCACCCTCCCGGCCGCGGCGGCCGTCGGAGACTCCGGGTCGGTGACCGGGATCGACGTGTCCTCCGCCATGGTCGAGCGCACCCGGGCCGCCGCCCACGACGCCGGCCTGGCTCACGTCGACGTGCAGGTCGGCGACGCGACCGCGCTCGACCTGCCCCTCGCGTCGTACGACGTCGTGGCCTCGTCGCCCGTGCTGTTCTTCCTCCCCCAGGCGGCCGCGGCCCTGCCCGGCTGGGTGCAGCGGGTGCGTCCCGGAGGACGGATGGGGTTCACGACCTTCGGCGAGCAGGACGACGTGTGGCGCGCGGTCGACGCCCTGTTCCTGCCGCACCTCCCCGCGTCGATGGTCGACCCGCGCACCCGGACGACCGACACCCCCTTCGGCAGCGACGAGGGCGTCGAGGCACTGGTGGCCACGGCCGGCGGGCAGGACGTCCGCACCGTGGGGCAGCACCTCGCGGTGGTCTTCGACGACGCCGAGCGCTGGCGCGCGTGGACGATGAGCACCGGCCAGCGCATGATGTGGGGCTTCGTGCCCGAGGGCGAGCGCGAGCCGCTGTTCGAGCAGGCCGCCGCCCTGTTGGAGCAGGCCCGCGCCGGGGACCGGATCGTTTTGCACCAGGAGGTGCGGCACACCCTCGCCGGGGTCGGCTAGCCGGGTTCGGTGGAGCGGACCATCGTGCTGAGGTGACGCACGGCGGACCGGAGCTCCTGCTCGGCGTCACGCCCGGTGGCGCGGGCCTCCACGACGAGCCCGAGCAGCCGCTCCCCCAGGTCCGCGACCGCCCCCTCCGGTCCGGCCGGCGTGACGCCGACCTTGGCGGCCCGGCCGAGCACCTTGTCGGCGAGCGCGAGGGCGGGCAGACCCGGCGGCAGGCCGTCGAGCACGGAGGCGCGCCCCTTCTCCTGGGCCTTGAGCGCGTCCCAGTTGCGCTCGACCTCGGCGGCGTCGGCGACCTCGAGCCCGGCGAAGACGTGCGGGTGGCGGTGCACCAGCTTGTCGACGATCCCGCCGGCCACGTCGTCGATCGTGAAGCCGTCCTCGGCCTCGGAGGCGATCCGGGCGTGGAAGTACACCTGCAGCAGCAGGTCGCCGAGCTCCTCCTGGAGGTGCGCATAGCTCCCAACGTCGTCCAGCCCGTCGTCCAGCCCGTCGATCGCCTCGAGCGTCTCGTGGGTCTCCTCGAGGAGGTACTTCGCGAGCGATCGGTGCGTCTGCTCCCGGTCCCACGGGCACTCCTGGCGTAGCCGGTCCATCACCGTCACCAGGTCGAGCAGGCGCGCACCCGGGACGTCGTACGACGCGTGCAGGATCTCGACCTCGACCCCGAGACCGCCGTCGACGAGGGCGGTGGCGAGCGCCGTGGGGAAGGCCTCGGCCTCGGCGTCGTCGGCCAGCCAGACCACGTCCCCGTCAGTGGCCGTGGCCAGCAGGGCGGCCACCGACCCCTCGGGAAGGAGGTCGACCGGATGACCGGAGGCGACGACGGCCCGGGCCAGCGGCACGTCGAGGGACGAGGCCAGCCGTCGCGGGGCGGTGGAGATCGCCGACCACGCCGACCAGGACAGCAGCCCGGGTGCGACCCGCGGACTGGTGACCAGCAGGGTCAGGCGGGAGGTCAGCTGCACTTCTGGCTGGCCGGTAGCGCGGCGACCCAGCCCTGGGAGGGGTCGGGGCTGCCGCCGTCGGTGGCGTTCTTGGACTGCGCGACCGACAGCGAGCCGCTCACGGGGAGCAGCGCGTTGTTCCTGTACTCACCGAAGCGGGGGTCGACCGAGACGTCGGCGTTCTTCTTGGCCCACGCGTTGCGCAGCTTGGTGCCCTCGGAGATCGCCTGCTGGTCGGTGACGTTCTTCTTGCCGGACGAGGTGAGCTCGCGCTTCCCGATGTCGATCAGCATCAGCTGCCCCTCGGCGTACTCCCGGACGGTGTCCCGGAACACCTCGCGGCGGTCGGCCGGCAGGGTGCTGATGTTCTGCTCGTTGCCCTGCAGGGCCGCGGAGACCTGCTGCTGGTCGGGCTTCACGCCTTCGGAGTCGCCGAACTGACGGGAGAGCGAGCTGTTCAGCAGCACGCCGAGCGCACCCTGGCGGGCGGACCGGCTGGCGAGGTTTGCCGCGGACTGGCCGTCCTGCGAGGCGCCCTGGGCGGCGCACAGCGCGTGCGCGACCTCGTCGACGTGGTTGTCGCTGATGTTCTCCGAACCCACCACGGCGGCCGAGCCCGGGTGCGTGGCGCACGACGACATCACGAACGCCGCGGCGAGGGCCAGCAAGGATCCCTTGACGGTGCGCGAACGGCTCACGACGACTCTTTCTCCTCGGTCGGGTTCAGCTCGGGGCTGGCGCGGGGGCGCGGTCGACGACCGTGTCGATCACTTCCCGCGCCCAGGTGAGCAGCGCCTCGTCGCGGATCGGCTGGCCACCCACGGGGGCCGTCGACGGACGGGGCACCAGCATCGTACGCACCGCGGGCTTGACCAGGCTTCTCGGGTAGAGCCGGTTGAGCCGGACCGTGGCGGAGTCGGGCAGCTCGACCGGGGAGAACCGGACGTACTTGCCCTGGAGCGTCACGTCGGTCAGCCCGGCCTGGCGCGCGCGGCCCCGGAAACGGGCGACCTGGAGCAGGCTGGCGACCGCCTCGGGCGGCTCGCCGTAGCGGTCCACCAGCTCCTCGCGGATCAGGTCGACGTCCTCGTCGGCGCGGACCTCGGCCAGCCGCTTGTACATCTCGAGGCGCAGCCGTTCGCTCTGGATGTAGTCGTGTGGCAGGTGCGCGTCGATCGGCAGCTCGATCTTGGTCTCGACCGGTTCGGGTGCGCCGTCGCCGCGGAACTCGGAAACCGCCTCGCCGACCAGCCGGACGTAGAGGTCGAAGCCCACGTCGGCGATGTGCCCGGACTGCTCACCGCCCAGCAGGTTGCCCGCGCCGCGGATCTCGAGGTCCTTCATGGCGATGGCCATGCCGCCGCCGAGGTCGGAGTGCTGGGCCAGCGTGGCGAGACGCTCGTGCGCGGTCTCGGTCATCGGCTTGTCCGGGGGGTAGAGGAAGTAGGCGTAGGCCCGCTCCCGTCCCCGGCCGACCCGGCCGCGGAGCTGGTGCAGCTGTGAGAGGCCGAGGGTGTCCGAGCGCTCGATGACCATGGTGTTGGCGTTGGAGACGTCGAGGCCGGACTCGACGATGGTCGTGCAGACCAAGACGTCGAACTCCTTCTCCCAGAAGCCCAGCATCACCTGCTCGAGCTGGTGCTCCCCCATCTGACCGTGCGCGACGCCGACGCGGGCCTCGGGGACCAGCTGGCGGATCCTGGCGGCAGCCTTGTCGATGGACTGCACCCGGTTGTGGATGAAGAACACCTGCCCCTCGCGCAGCAGCTCCCGCCGGATCGCCGCGATCACCTGCCGGTCCTCGTAGGCCCCGACGTAGGTCAGCACCGGGTGCCGCTCCTCCGGCGGGGTGGTGATCGTAGACATCTCCCGGATGCCGGTGATCGCCATCTCCAGGGTGCGCGGGATCGGGGTCGCGGACATCGAGAGCACGTCGACCGACGTGCGCATCCGCTTCATCTGCTCCTTGTGCTCGACCCCGAACCGCTGCTCCTCGTCGACGATGATCAGGCCGAGGTTCTTCATCCGGATGTCGGGGTTGAGCAGGCGATGAGTGCCGATCACGATGTCGACGGTGCCCTCGCGGAGCTGCTCGATGACCTCCGCGGCCTCCTTGTCGGTCTGGAACCGCGACAGGCCCTTGAGGATCACCGGGAACCCGGCCATCCGCTCGCTGAACGTCGAGAAGTGCTGCTGCACGAGCAGCGTCGTGGGCACGAGTACGGCGACCTGCTTGCCGTCCTGGACCGCCTTGAACGCCGCGCGGACCGCGATCTCGGTCTTGCCGTAGCCCACGTCGCCGCAGACCAGCCGGTCCATCGGGACCTGCAGCTCCATGTCGCGCTTGACCTCGTCGACCGTCGAGAGCTGGTCGGGCGTCTCCACGAACGGGAAGGCGTCCTCCAGCTCACGCTGCCAGGGGCTGTCCGGCCCGAAGGCGTGGCCACGGGTGGCCTGCCGCGCGGCGTACAGCTTGATGAGCTCGGCGGCGATCTGCTTGACCGCCTTGCGGGCGCGGCCCTTGCGCTTGGCCCAGTCGGCCCCGCCGAGCCGGTCGAGCGAGGGCTGCTCGCCGCCGACGTAGCGGGTGACCTGGTCGAGCTGGTCGGTCGGGACGTAGAGCCGGTCGGCGGGCTGGCCTCGCTTGGAGGAGCCGTACTCCAGGACGAGGTACTCCCGCGTCGCGCCCTGCACCTCGCGCTGCTTCATCTCCAGGTAGCGCCCGACACCGTGCTGCTCGTGGACGACGTAGTCGCCGGCCTTGAGCTCGAGCGGGTCGATCTGCTTCTTGCGCCGGGTCGGCATCTTGCGCATGTCCTTGGTGGACGAGCGCTGCCCGGTCAGGTCGTCGCCGGTCAGCACCGCCAGGCACAGGCCCTCGTCGAGGAAGCCGTGCTCCAGGGTGGCAGTGGTGACGTGCACCAGCCCGCGCTCGGGCTCGACGTCCAGCGACTCGCTGTAGCGCACCGGGACGTCGTGCTCCTTGAGCACCTCGACCATCCGTTGGGCCGGCCCGTGGCCCTCGTGGAGCAGCACGACCCGGCTCTCGTTGCCCAGCCAGGTCAACATGTCGGCGATCGCCGCCTCGAGGTCGCCGCGGTAGGCCGCGACCGTCTGGAACGGCAGCACCCGGGACTCGACGGCCCCGGTCTCGGCGTCCACGCCGGAGGACACGAGCTCGCCCATCGAGTCGCGCAGCGGTCCCGCCGGTCCGGCGTCGGGGTCGAGGCCGAACGGGGAGACGCTCCACCACGCCTTGCCCTGGGCCAGGCTCATCGACCGGACGTCGCCCAACGAGTGGTAGGACGCCTTGTCCATCTGGCGCGTGAGGTCGATGGGCGCCTGTCCGCCGCCGGCCGCCGCGGCCCAGGAAGCCTCCAGGAACTCCTCGCTGGTGGCGACCAGGTCGTGGGCGCGGCTGCGGGCCCGTTCAGGGTCGAGCACCAGCACGTGGGTCTCGGTGGGCAGCAGGTCGACGAGCATCTCCATGTCGTCGACGAGCACCGGGGACAGCGACTCCATGCCCTCGACGGCGTGCCCGTCGGAGATCTTCTCGAAGATCTCGGCGAGCTGGGGGTGCCGCTCGCCGAGGTCCTTGGCCCGGGCCCGGACCTCGTCGGTGAGCAGCAGCTCACGGCAGGGCGGCGCCCACAGGCGCTGGACGGGCTCGAGGGTGCGCTGGTCGGCGACCGCGAAGGACCGGATCTCCTCCACCTCGTCGCCCCAGAACTCCACCCGCAGCGGGTGCTCCTCGGTGGGCGGGAAGACGTCGATGATGCCGCCGCGGACCGCGAACTCGCCACGCTTCTCGACCAGGTCCACCCGGGAGTACGCCGCGCCCGCGAGCCGGCGCACGACGTCGTCGAGCTCGACCTCGACCCCGACGGACAGCTCGACCGGCTCGAGGTCGGCGAGGCCCCGCACCTGGGGCTGCAGCAGGGACCGGACCGGAGCCACGACGACCTTGACCGGACCGTTGGAGACGTCGGTGCCGGGGTGCCGCAACCGGCGGAGCACCGCGAGCCGGCGGCCGACGGTGTCGCTGCGCGGGGACAGCCGCTCGTGCGGCAGGGTCTCCCACGCGGGGTAGTAGGCGACCGTCGCGGGGTCCATCAGGCCGCCCAGCGCGGTGACCAGGTCCTCGGCCTCGCGGGCGGTGGCGGCGACCGCGAGCACGGTGCGGCCGGCGTCGACGAGGCCCTTGACCACGAACGGCCGCAACGCCCCGGGCGCGGTCAGGTCCAGCGCGGGCACGAGGCCGTTGCGGGCGTCACGCATCGCCGTCGCGAGGGTCTCGTCGGAGAGGACGAGATCGGCCAGAGCGGCGATGCCCACGGGTGTTGCTCCTAGGTCGGTTGAGGCAGCACGAGCGGCCCCTCACACGCCTGGAGGGGGTGTCGGGGGGTTTGTGTCCTAGTCTACGAGGTGCCGCCGACACCCCGCTCGGCGTCGCTGCGCAGCACGCAGAACTCGTTGCCCTCGGGGTCGGCCAGCACCACCCAGCCGGTGCCGTCACCACGGACCTCGCGCTGGTCGTCGAGCTGGGTCGCCCCGATCCCGACGAGGCGCGCCACCTCGTCGTCACGGGTGCCGTCGACCGGGCGCAGGTCGAAGTGCAGCCGGTTCTTCACCTTTCGCTGGTCGGGCACCTCGATGAACAGGACCCGGTGGCCGGTCTCGGCCGAGCGGATCAGGCACTCCTGGTGGCCCGGCTCGTTCGGGTCGTCGTCCAGGTCGACGTACCCGAGCACCTGCTTCCACCACTCGGAGAGCGCGTAGGCATCGGCGCAGTCGACGGACGTGTGCGAGATGAGGGAGGTCATGCGGGCATTGTGGCCGTCCCGGATCGCCCGCATCTACTAGGTTTTCGATCATGGCGTCGAAGAGTCCCGCGATCGAGCTCGAGGTGGACGACCGGGTCGTGCGGGTCAGCAACCCCGACCGGGTGTACTTCCCGGCGCGCGGCGAGACCAAGCTCGACCTCGTCCGGTACTACCTCTCTGTCGGCGACGGGATCGTCAACGCCCTGCGCGAGCGGCCGTGCATGCTGCACCGCTTCCCCACCGGCGTGAGCGGCGAGAAGGTGCACCAGAAGCGGCTCCCGGGCGGGGCGCCGCCGTGGATGGAGACGGTCCAGGTGCACTTCCCGCGCTGGAACCGGACCGCCGACGAGCTCTGCGTCACCGAGCTGGCCCAGGTCGTCTGGGCCGTGCAGATGTCCACGGTGGAGTTCCACCCGTGGAACAGCCGGCGGGCCGACGTCGAGAAGCCCGACGAGTGGCGGATCGACCTCGACCCCGGCGACGACTGCGACTTCGACGCCGTGCGCCGGGTCGCGCACGTGACCCACGAGGTGCTCGACGAGCTGGGTGCGACCGGCTTCCCCAAGACGTCGGGCGGCTCGGGTCTGCACGTCTACGTCCGGATCCGGCCGGACCACGGCTTCAAGGACGTACGACGGGCGGCGCTGGCGTTCGCACGCGAGGTCGAGCGCCGGACGGACGACGTGACGACGACCTGGTGGCGAAAGGACCGCGACCCCACCAAGCTGTTCGTGGACTACAACCAGAACGCCCGCGACCACACGATCGCGGCGGCCTACTCGGTGCGCGGCAACCCCGAGGCCACCGTCTCCACACCGATCCGCTGGGACGAGGTCGACGACGTCCAGCCCCGGGACTGCACCATCGCCACCGTGCCCGCGCGCTACGCCGAGATCGGGGACCTGCACGCCGGCATCGACGACGCCGTCTTCGACCTGACTCCCTTGCTGGACTGGGCGGAGCGCGACGAGCGCGACGGTCACGAGACGCCCGACCTCCCGGCGGACTAGCCCCTCAGACGGGCAGGTCGTGCCGGGCGAGGTGCTCGCGGAGTGCGTCGAGACCGTCGGTGTGCACCCAGTGCTCGGCCGCCAGACCGACGGACCGCGCGGCCTCGACGTTTCGCGCGTTGTCGTCGACGAACAGGACGTCCTGGGCGTCGGCGCCGAGACGTCCGAGGATCGCCGTGAAGTACGCCGGGTCGGGCTTGGCCACGCCCAGCTCGTAGGAGTAGAACGACGCGTCGAGCAGGGCGCCGTAGCCCAGCAACTCGTGCATGAGCTCGCCCCGGGTCACGTCCTGGTTGGTGGCCAGGCAGCAGCGGATCCCCTGGCCACGCAGGGTTCCCACGATCTCGCGCACCCCCGGGACCGCCTCGATGCTGAGCCAGATCCGCAGCAGGTCGTCGTACGCCTGGGGGATGCCCCAGCGCTCGAGCAGCACCGGCAGCACGTCGAGCCAGCGGACCTTCCCGAGCAGCGCCGGCCGCTCGGCGGCGTACGCCTCGGTCATGAACCTCTCGACGTCCTCGACCCGCCCCTCGACCGCGGGCCGCATCGACTCCTCCCACCCACCGGGCACGCGCTGGAGCACACCGTCGGCATCGAGGAGCAGGATGGAGACGGTCACTCGACGCCGTGGCGGTCGATGTAGGACAGGATCGTGTCGGCCAGCTCCGGCCGGCAGACCACCAGGTCGGGGAGCCAGACCTCGGCCTGGTTGTAGACGAGCGGCGAGCCGTCGATCCGGCTGGTGTGCAGGCCGGCTGCCCGGGCAACGGCCACGGGCGCGGCCGAGTCCCACTCGTACATGCCCCCGGCGTGCACGTAGGCGTCGCTCACGTCGCGCACCACCGAGATGACCTTGGCGCCGGCGGAGCCCATCGGCACGAGGTCGGCCCCGATCTCCGCGGCCATCCGCTCGACGAAGGCCGGCGGACGCGACCGCGAGACCACGATGCGCGGCCGCTCCGCGGTGCGCGGCGGCACCAGCGGCGGGTGGCCGGTGTCGAAGGTCTGGCCGATCCCCGGCTGGGCGACGGCCCCGGCCGTCAGCTCGCCATCCTGCCACAGGGCGACGTGCACCGCCCAGTCCTCGCGCGGCGGCTCGGAGAACTCCCGGGTGCCGTCGAGCGGGTCGATGATCCAGACCCGCGAGGCGCTGAGCCGGTCCTGGTCGGCGATGGAGGCCGTGCTCTCCTCGGACATGACCGAGTCGCCGGGCCGGTGCTCGGCGCAGATCGCCATCAGCAGGTCGTGCGCGGCGAGGTCGCCGGCGTCCTTGAGCTCGTTGCCCTCGAGCCCCTGGCGGCGGACCTCGGTGAGCAGGTCGCCGGCGACGGTGGCAGCCCAGGCCGCGAAGGCGTGGTCGTCGGTCGCGGCAGCGGCGGGCGGGACGGGGAGGCTGGAAGCGTCGGTCACCCGCGCGAATCTATCGGTTGAAGACGTTCTGGGTCTTGTCGAGGCCCTCGGTGAGCAGCGACTCGACGGCGTCCGCGGCCCGGTCGACCTGGAACGGCAGGATCTTCTTCTCCACCGAGGAGTAGTCCTGGAGAACGAAGTCGGCCGGGGCCATCCGCCCCGGCGGCCGGCCGATACCGACGCGGACCCGGTAGAACTCGCCGGAGTCCAGCGAGCGCCGCATCGAGCGCAGCCCGTTGTGGCCGTTGTCGCCACCGCCGACCTTGACCCGCAGGGTGTCGAAGTCGATGTCGAGCTCGTCGTGCACGGCGACGATCCGCTCGACCGGCACCTTGTAGAACTTGGCCAGCGCCGAGACCGGTCCCCCGGTCTCGTTCATGTAGCAGCGCGGGCGGGCTAGCACGACGCGGGTGCCGCCCGGGCCGCCGAGACGGCCCTCGACGACGTCGGCGCGACCGGTCTTGTGCGACCGGAACGTCCCGCCGACCCGCGACGCGAGCTCCTCGTCGACCAGGTAGCCGATGTTGTGGCGGTTCCCGGCGTACGACGGACCGGGGTTCCCGAGCCCGACGACCAACCAGACTGGTTCGGTCATCGGCGCATCACGGGAACCCCGGCCCTTCGAGAAGATCAACTATTCAGACGAGCAGGTCACTCGTCGTCGGAGGACTTGGACTCGCCCTCCGTGGACTCGCCCTCGGCGTCCCCGCCGGCAACGGCCTCGGCCTCGGCGATCTCCTCGTCGGACTCGTCGCGCTCGATGCCGACCTCGGCCTCGGCCTCCTCGAGCTCGGCCTCCACCTCCGCGGCGGTCGGGGCGTGGGTCACGTTGATGACCAGCGCGTCCTCGTCGAGCAGGATCGTGGAGCCGCTCGGCACGGACAGGTCCTTGGCCAGGATCTGGTCGCCCACCTTGGCGCCCTCGATCGAGACCTCGACGTACTCGGGGATGTGCGTCGCCTCGGCCTCGACGGTGATCGTCGAGATCTCGGTGACCACCAGGGCGTCGGGCTCGGGCTCGCCCGTGAGGTGCACAGGGATCTCGACGGTGACCTTCTCGCCCTTGCGGACGATGATCAGGTCGAGATGCTCCAGGAAGCCCTTGATCGGGTCGCGCTGGATCTGCTTGGGCAGGGCCATCTGCTCCTTGCCGTCCACGCTGATGGTCAGCAGGGCGTTCGCGCCCCCGTGCTTCAGCGCCAGCATCGTGTCGTGGCCCGGCAGGGTGATGTGGACGGGGTCGCCGCCGTGGCCGTAGAGGACGGCGGGCACCTTGCTGTCGCGGCGGATGCGGCGGGCCGCACCCTTGCCGAACTCGGTGCGGGACTCTGCGGTGATCTTGCTCTCGGCACTCTGGGCCACGGTCTTGCTCCTCAGCTGATCTCGACTGCGTCGTCTTCTGCACGAGCGTGCACGTCCGGTGCTGCTTCGACGATGAGAGGGTGGCGCCGCGAGACGCGGGCGCGACCACGCGGTCCATCAGGACCGGGCCGAGCCACCGCGTCGATCACGGAGCGAAAATCTCCCTCGCCGGGGCAACTGCACGAGTCTAGCGACGGCGCCGGGATGAGGCGAATCCGTCCGGCGCTGGACTACCGCTGGGCTGGACTACTGGGCGTGTCCGTCGAAGAGGCTGGTGACCGAGCCGTCCTCGAACACCTCGCGGATGGCCCGGCTGATCAGCGGGGCGATCGACAGCACGGTCAGCTTGTCGAACTGCCGGTCGGCCGGGATCGGCAGCGTGTTGGTGACCACGATCTCCGTGGCCGAGCAGTTCTTGAGCCGGTCGACGGCCGGGTCGGAGAGGATCGCGTGGGTCGCGGCGATGACCACCCCGGCCGCGCCGTCGTTCATCAGCGCCTCGGTGGCCTTCACGATGGTGCCGCCGGTGTCGATCATGTCGTCGACCAGCACACAGATGCGGTCCCTGACGTCACCCACGACACGGTTCGCGACCGACTCGTTGGGCCGGTTCACGTCGCGGGTCTTGTGGATGAACGCCAGCGGCGCACCGCCCAGGCGGCTGGACCACTGCTCGGCGACCTTGATCCGGCCGGCGTCCGGCGAGACCACGGAGAGCTTCTCGTGACCGTACTTCTCGCGCACGTGCGTCGAGAGGATCGGGATCGCCATCAGGTGGTCGACCGGGCCGTCGAAGAAGCCCTGGATCTGCGCGGTGTGCAGGTCGACGGCGATCAGCCGGTCGGCGCCCGCGGTCTTGAACAGGTCGGCCATCAGCCGGGCCGAGATCGGCTCGCGGCCGCGGTGCTTCTTGTCCTGGCGGGCGTAGCCGTAGAACGGCATGACCACGGTGATCCGCTTGGCCGACGCCCGCTTGAGCGCGTCGACCATGATCAGGTGCTCCATGATCCACTCGTTGACCGGAGCGGTGTGACTCTGGATCACGAAGGCGTCCGAGCCGCGCACGGACTCCTCGAAGCGGACGTAGATCTCGCTGTTCGCGAACTCGTAGGCCGCGGTCGGCACCAGCCCGATGCCGAGCATCTCAGCGACCTCCTCGGACAGCTCCGGGTGGGCCCGGCCGCTGAACACCATCAGGTTCTTCTCGGTGGTGCGCTTCAGTCCGCTCACGACGGGGCTCTCCTGGAGATGGAGGAATGGGGTGCTAGTCGGATTGTGCCTCGGACCCGCTCCCGTGAGCCAACCCGGACGGGTCCGCGTGAGACGTGCCACTCGCCTCCAGCGCCGCCGCGGCCGCCGCGGCCATCGGCGTCCCCGCCCGCTTGCGGAGGGTCCAGTCCGGGATGGTGCGCTGCGGACCGGCCGACACGGCCAGGGCGCCGGCCGGCACGTCACGGCGTACGACGGTGCCGGCACCGGTCGCGGCGCCGTCGCCGACGGTCACGGGCGCCACGAAGGTGTTGTTCGAGGCGGTCCGGGCCTGCTTGCCGATCGTGGTGCGGCTCTTGGTCACGCCGTCGTAGTTGGCGAAGATCGTGCCCGCCCCGATGTTGGACCCCTCGCCGATCTCGGCGTCGCCGACGTAGGACAGGTGCGGCACCTTTGCGCCCTCTCCGATGACGGCGTTCTTGGTCTCCACGAAGCCGCCGATCTTCCCGCGGGCCCCCAGCTCGGTGCCGGGCCGCAGGAAGGAGAACGGGCCGACGGTCGCGCCCGCCCCGATCACGGCCAGCTCACCGTGGGTCCGGACGACCTTGGCGCCGGGGCCGACCTCGACGTCCTTCAGGGTGCAGTCCGGCCCGACGACCGCGTCCTCGGCGACCACGGTCGCGCCGAGCAGCTGCACCCCCGGCAGGATCGTGACGTCCCGCTCGAGGACCACGTCCGAGTCGATCCAGGTCGAGGAGGGGTCGACGATCGTCACGCCGTCGCGCATCCAGCGGTCCAGCACCCGGCGGTTCAGCTCCGCGGCGAGACCGGCCAGCTGGGCCCGGTCGTTGGCGCCCTCGGTCTGCATCACGTCGTCGATCCGGTGTGCCCCGACCCCGCGGCCGTCGAGGTGCGCGACCGCGACGACGTCGGTCAGGTAGTACTCCCCCTTGGCGTTGTCGTTGGTGATCCGGCTCAGCGCGTCGGCCAGGAAGGCACCGTCGAAGGCGAAGATGCCGCTGTTGATCTCGCGCACGGCGGCCTGCTCGGGGGTGGCCTCCTTCTGCTCGACGATCGCGGTCACCTCACCCGCGGCGTCGCGCAGGATGCGGCCGTAGCCGAACGGGTCGGGCACCTCGGCGGTCAGAACCGTGATCGCGCGGGACGCCGCGGTGTGCGCCTCGACCAGACCCGTCAGCGTCTCGCCCTTCATGAGCGGGGTGTCGCCGGCCATCACGACGACCACGCCGTCCGTCGTACCAGCGGCGGCACGGAGGGCATCGAGCGCGAGGCGTACGGCGGAACCGGTGCCGTCCTGGGTCTCCTGCACCGCCAGCAGCGCGCTCGGCACCTGCTCGAGGATGTGCGGGCCGACCTGCTCACGGCTGGTGCCGACGACGGCCACCAGGTGCACCGGCTCGACGTGGAGGGCGGCGGTGAGCACGTGGCCGATCATGCTGCGCCCGCCGACCGGGTGCAGCACCTTCATCAGCTTGGACTTCATGCGGGTGCCGCTGCCGGCGGCGAGCACCACCACGGCTGCTGGTCGGGTCACGTTCTCTCCTACCGGTGAGGGTGTTGCACAGAGCACTGGCTCCCCGGGTAGGAGTCGAACCTACGTCGCTTTATCCGCATTCAAAGTGCGGCGGGCCCTGCCGACAGACCAACCGGGGATCGCGGTGAGGCTGGTGCCGCACAGCCTAGGGCCCCACCGCGGTCAGCCCTGAACCTGGCGACCTCCGGGCGCCCGGGTCTATCGTCTCCGGGGTGAGCTTCGACGTCAGTCCCGACGCCTACGGCCGGTTCATGGGCCGGTTCTCCTCGCCCCTCGCGGTGGAGCTCCTCGACCTGCTGGGACCGCGGCGCGGCGACCGCGCCCTCGACGTGGGGTGCGGCCCGGGCGCCCTCACCTCGGTGCTCGTCGACCGGCTCGGCGCGGCGGACGTGGCGGCCCTGGACCCGTCGGAACCGTTCGTCGCCTCCCTGCGCGAGCGGCTGCCGGAGATCGACGTACGCCTGGGCAGCGCTGAGGACCTGCCCTTCGACGACGACACCTTCGACCTCGCCCTGGCCCAGCTCGTCGTGCACTTCATGCGCGACCCTGCCGCCGGCCTGCGCGAGATGGCGCGGGTGACCCGGCCCGGCGGCCTGCTGGCGGCGACCGTGTGGGACCACGCCGGCGGCCGCGGCCCGCTGACGCCGTTCTGGTCCGGTGTCGCCGACGTGCACCCGAGAGCCCCGAACGAGTCCGGGCTGGCCGGTGCGCGCGAGGGCGATCTGGTCGAGCGGTTCTCGGCGGGCGGCCTGGCCGACGTCGAGGCGTTCACGTTGACCGTCCGGGTCGACTTCGCCTCCTTCGAGGACTGGTGGGAGCCGTTCACCTTCGGCGTCGGTCCGGCCGGGGCGTACGTCGCATCCCTGGACGACGTACGGCGGGCCGAGGTGCGCGACGCCTGCGCCCGCCGGCTGCCGTCCGGACCGTTCACGCTCGACGCCTCTGCGTGGGGCGCGCGTGGCATCATCGCCGCATGACTGAGCCCTTCGACCCCAACGCCCACGACGTCTTCCTGCTCCGGCAGAAGTGGACGATGGTGATCAACCGCTACTTCTTCTCGCTGCCGGACGCCCAGGGCGAGGAGGGCCTGCGGTTCGCGTTCGTCGAGCAGAAGCGGTTCAAGTTCAAGGAGGATATCCGGTTCTTCAGCGACGAGACCAAGACGACCCAGCTGATGGCCATCAAGGCCCGGCAGCGGTTCGACCCGGCGGCGCGCTACGACATCACCGGTCCCAACGGCGAGAAGATCGGCGAGGTCCAGAAGGCGTTCGCCAAGAGCCTGCTCCGCTCGACGTACCTGCTTTTCGACGCCCACGGCCAGCAGGTCTGCGAGGCCACCGAGCGCAGCCTCGGCGTGGCGCTGTTCCGCCGGCTCGTCGGGTTCGTGCCCTACATCGGCAACTACGCCGACTGGCTGCCGATCCCCTACCACTTCGTGTTCAAGCGGGGCGAGCAGGTGTTGGCCAACCACACGCGTCGCGCCTGGAAGCTCAACGACCACTACACGATCGACGCCACACCCGACACCGGCCACGTCCTCGACCGGCGCCTGCTGCTCGCGACCGCCGTGGCGATGGACGCGCTCCAGGCCCGCTGACGTGGGCGAGCTGGCACCGCTGATCCGGTCCGAGCGGCTCGCCCTGGCCGACTTCCTCGAGACGCTGACCGCCGCTCAGTGGGACACGCCCTCGCTGTGCGACGAGTGGACCGTGCAGCAGGTCGCCGCCCACCTGTCCTTCCAGCCGGTGCAGCCGGTGCTGGCCTCGGGCGTCTCGGCGCTCCGCAGCGGGTTCCGGGTCAATCGGATGATCGCGCAGGACGCCGTGCGCTGGGGCCGACGGGGACCCGACGCGATCGTGGCCCAGCTGCGCGAGACCGCCGAGCGGGGCGCCAAGCCGACCGGCATGCCGGACGTCACCGCCTTGGTGGACGCCGTGGTGCACCCGTTGGACGTCCGGCACCCGCTCGGCGCCCACCGGTCGTTGGCACGGTCGGTGTTCGAGCCGGTGGCGGCCTTCTTCACCGGAGCCCGGTGGCCGATAACGCTCCCTCTCGGCGGCAGCGCAAGGCGGCGACTGTCCGGGGTCCGGCTGGTGACCGACGACTGGTCCTTCGGGGAAGGGTCGGACGTGCTCGCCTCACCGGAGGTGGCGGTGCTGGTGCTGGCCGGCCGCGTCGTGCCGCGCGGGGACCTCGACGGTCCGGGCGCCGACGTGCTGCACTCCCGGCTCTGACCTCACAGCCCCAGGTCGGCCACGATCCGCTTGGCGGCCTCGGCGGCGCTCAGGGACGAGTTGTCGAGCCGCAGGTGCTCGTGCCCCTCCAGCAGGTCGTCCGCGCGCGTC
>JBDSMW010000061.1:0-52548 GCA_039915665.1 Nocardioidaceae bacterium | reverse complement strand
GTCTGCACGGGGATCTCGTCGTCCCGGCGGCGGCGGAACTTCACGCACGCGTAGCCGATCAGGCCCCACACCAGGACGCCGACGATCATCGCCGCGAGCCACGAGCCCATCCAGAGGCTGTGGATCCCGTCGGTGCGGTCGGTCACGCCCTCGGGCTGAGCCAGCCGCTTGATGGAGTCCTGCTCTGCGGTGGAGCAGGAAGCCAGCAGCAGGGTCGCGGAGGACACCATCGCCATGGGGGCGAACCTGCGCACGCGCTTGGGGAGTTGCGGACCCACGAAAGAGCCTCTCTCTCAACACGACGGACAAGCAGAACGTTACTACTGAGGTGTCGGGGATCGAGGGTGCGGGTGGGCGGTAGTTTCGCGATGTGACATATGCGACGGGCCCGACCCGCTCCGGGAGTCCGGCCTACCTCGACGCGGTGTCCACCGAACCCCTCCACCCGGCCGCTCGCGAGACCCTGCTCGCGGCCCTCGACCGTGGCTTCGCCGACCCCCTCCGGCTGCACGGGGCGGGCCGCGAGGCCCGGTTGCTGCTGGACAACGCGCGCGATGTGGTCGCCTCGCTGCTCGGGGCCCGACCCGACGAGGTGAGCTTCACCGGGTCCGGCACGCAGGCGGTGCACCTCGGCCTGCTGGGGCTGCTCCTCGGCCGCCGCCGGACCAGCGGGCGGCTGGTGCACACCGCGGTGGAGCACTCGGCCGTGCTGTCCGCCGGGGCCTGGTGGCTCCGCCATTTCGACGGTACGTCGGACAGCGTGCCCGTCGATGCCGAGGGACACCTCGACGTCGACGCCCTGGAGGCGAACCTGGCCGACCGGCCGGCCGGTGTCGTGGCCTGCCAGGTCGCGAACCCCGAGGTGGGCACGCTGCAGCCGTTCGAGGCGGTGGTCGCGGCGGCGGACCGGCACGACGTGCCCGTCTTCGCGGACGCGGCGGCCTCCGCCGGCCGGATCGACCTCCCTCCGGGCTGGGCAGCGGCCGCCGCGTCCGCACACAAGTGGGGCGGCCCGGCCGGCGTAGGGGTGCTGCTGGTCCGCAAGGGCGCGCGGTGGCGGGCGCCCTTCCCGACCGACGACCGGACCGACGCCCGCGTCGCAGGGTTCGAGAACGTCCCGGCGGCGCTGGCCGCGGCCGCGGCGCTGCAGGCCGTGGTGGCGGAGCGGGAAGACGTCGGCACCCGCCAGCGAGGCCTCGTGGACCGGCTCCGGGCTGGGCTCGCGGACCTGGAGGACGTCGACGTCGTCGGCGATCCGGTCGCGCGCCTCCCCCACGTCCTGACGTTCTCCTGCCTCTACGTCGACGGCGAGTCGCTGGTGACCGAGCTCGACCGGCGCGGGTTCGCGGTCGCGTCGGGTTCGGCCTGCACGGCGAGCAGCCTCGAGCCGTCGCACGTGCTGGCCGCCATGGGGGCGCTGACCCATGGCAACGTGCGGGTGTCGCTGACCCGCGAGACCCGGTCCGAGGACGTCGAGGCCCTCCTGGGGGTGCTCCCGGGTGTGCTGACTGCCTTGCGTCCGTAGGGTTGACCCGTGGACGTTGACGTCGAGCTGGACTGCCGGGGGATGCTCTGCCCGCTGCCGATCATCCGGTTGGCCAACAACCTCGGGGACATCGCCGTCGGTCAGACGATGGCCGTCGTGGCCGACGACGCCGCGGCCCGGCCGGACATCGCGGCCTGGTGCCGGATGCGCAGCCAGGAGTTCGTCGGCGAGGACCTCGCCGACGACGCCGTGCCCCGCTTCGTGGTCCGACGACTGCGCTGATGAAGGTCGTCTACCAGTCCTTCCAAGGTCGGTTCTCCGACAGCCCGCGGGCGATCCACGCGCGGCTGCGCGACCGCCCGGGGACCGAGCACCTCTGGCTGCTCGACCCGGCCCACACGGCCGCCTTCCCCGACGACGTCGCCACCGTACCGATCGACGGCCCCGAGGCGCGTGCGGCCCTCGAGTCGGCCGACCTGGTCGTCGCGGGCACCCACACCGAGGTGGAGTGGACCAAGCCGGCCGGGACGACGTACCTCCAGACCTGGCACGGCACCCCGCTCAAGCGGATCCACCACGACGTCCTGCTCGTCCCGCCGGGCCGGCTGGCCGAGCTGGACCTCGACATCGCCCGCTGGGACGTGCTGCTCTCCCCCAACCCGGTCAGCACCCCGCGGCTGAGCAAGGCCTTCGGCTACGACGGCCCGATCTGGGAGACCGGGCTGCCGCGCAACGACCTGCTGGTCGGTCCCGACGCCGCCGTCACCCGGTCCGTCGTACGACGGGAGCTGGGGCTGGCCGACGACGAGACGGTCGTGCTCTACGCCCCGACGTGGCGCGACGACGAGAAGTACGCCGCGGTCGACGACGTCCCGATGCACCTGCACCTGGGGGCGCTCGCCGCGCAGCTGGGCGCGTCCGGCCGGCGCCACCGGGTGCTGGCGCGGGTGCACAACCTGATGACCGACCGGTCGCACGCGGAGGCGGCGCCCGGCGTCGTGGACGTGTCGCTCTACCGGGACGTCAACGAGCTCTACCTCGCCGCGGACGTGCTGGTCACGGACTACTCGTCGGTGATGTTCGACTTCGCTCTGACTGGTCGGCCGATCGTGTTCTACGCCTACGACCTGGACCGGTTCCGCGACGAGATCCGCGGGTTCTACTTCGACCTGCTCCCCCAGGCCCCCGGACCGGTCGTGCGGACCGAGGACGAGCTCGTGGACGCGCTGCTGCACCTCGACCCGGCGCCGTACGCGGACCGCTACGCGGCGTTCCGTTCGACGTACGGCGCGCTCGAGGACGGGCACGCCACCGACCGGGTGCTGGAGCGTCTCGGCCTGCTCTGAGGCGGTCGCCCCAGGGCTGGTCTGCTCAGGGGCGGGGAGTCTTGACGTGCGCGGCGATCTCGGCGGCGGCCTCGTCGCCGTACGCGTCGGCGAAGCGCTGCACGAACTGCTGCTGGTGCAGCGTGTACTCCTGGGTGCCGACCTTCTCCACGACGAAGACCGCGAGCAGGCAGCCGAGCTGGGCGGCCCGCTCCAGGGAGAGGTCCCACTCCAGCGCGGCCAGGAAGCCGGCCCGGAACGCGTCGCCCACGCCGGTCGGCTCGACCTTGGCGATCTCGGGCACGGCGGCCACGAAGATCGGCTCCTCGCCCTGGCGCTCCACGCGGACGCCCTCGGCGCCGAGGGTGACGACCTGGGTGCCGACCTTGGAGAGCACCTCGGGGGCGGTCCAGCCGGTCTTCTGCTGGATCAGGGCGGACTCGTACTCGTTGCTGAACAGGATCGCGGCGCCGTCGATGAGCTCCTTGATCATGTCGCCGTCACCGAAGGCCAGCTGCTGGCTCGGGTCGGCGATGAAGGGGTAGCCCCGCTTGCGGCACTCGTTGGTGTGCCGCAGCATGCCCTCGGGGTCGTTCGGGCCCACCAGGACGTACGTCGCCCCGCCGACCCGGTCCACGATCGGGGCCAGCTCGATCTCGCGGGCCTCGCTCATCGCGCCGGCGTAGAAGGACGCGATCTGGGCCATCGTCGAGTCGTTGGTGCAGACGAACCGGGCCGTGTGCTTGGTCTCGGAGACGTGGACCGACTCGCAGTCGACGTTGTGCCGGATCAGCCAGGAGCGGTAGTCCACGAAGTCCTCACCGACGGCGCCGACCAGGATCGGGCGCAGCCCGAGGTTGCCCAGTCCGAAGGCGATATTGGCCGCGCAGCCACCGCGGCGGACCTCGAGGTCCTCCACCAGGAAGGACAGCGCGATCTTGTCGAGCTGGTCGACGACCAGGGAGTCGGCGAACTTGCCGGGGAACGACATCAGGTGGTCGGTGGCGATGGAGCCGGTGACGAGCAACGACACGGGAGCGTCCTCAGGGGTGGGGAAGGGTTAAGTCGGCGACGCCGAGACACTACCGGCTGGTACTCCTCGGGATACGCCCCGGTAGCTCCTAGCGTGGCCGCATGACCTACCTGCGACTGCCCTACGACGATCCGGCCAGCACCGCCGAGATGACGTCCGACTGCGCGGCCGCCGGGGCCGCCCTGCGTCGAGCCGCGGTCCGTCCGGCGCCGAGCATCCGCTACGACGACTACCCCCGCGAGGTCCGCAAGCCGATCATCGAGGTGTCCGAGGCGGCGTCCCGGCTGGCGGCCGCGGTCTACCCGTACCCGGACTGAACCCGACCCGCCCTGGGCATGCTGGAGGCATGAGACCCGGCACCGGTCGTTGGCTGGCACCCGTGGGCGCGTCCGCCGCCGTGCTCGCGGTGTTCGTCGTGCCCGGTGTCGTCACCGCTAACGGGACCAGCCGGGCCGGGGTCGGCCCGCAGCAGCCCGAGCCTGAGTTCACCCCCTACGACCCGATCACCCCCTCGCTGCCCCCGGACGGGGCGGACCAGAACCGGGGCGGCCCGCGTCCGGTGGACGTCATCGGCTACCGCGTCAACGGCCGGGACCTGGTGGTGTTCTTCACCGTCGACCAGCGGTCCGGCTGCTCCGGGGCGATCCAGGCGCCGCTGGTCGACGAGCGGGTCGGCGCGGTGCGCGTCACCCTGAAGCGGCAGCCCCCCGCAGGGTCCGACGAGGCCTGCGCCGAGCGGGTGCCGACGAGCTCGGTGGACATCACCCTCGAGCGGCCGCTCGGCGGTCGGCTCCTCCAGGACGGCACCCGCGGCGGGTCGCTGGTGCCACCGATGTCCTCCCTGCCCTGACCGGCCCCTGGACGCCGAAGACCCCCGCCACCTCTCGATGACGGGGGTCTTCGACCTTTGGGAGGCTGGGTCGATCAGTGGAAGGAGTCTCCACAGGCGCAGCTGCCGCCGGCGTTCGGGTTGTCGATCGTGAAGCCCTGCTTCTCGATCGTGTCCACGAAGTCGATGACGGCGCCGTTGAGGTAGGGCAGGCTCATCCGGTCCACGACCACGGACACGCCGTCGAAGTCGCTGACCGCGTCGCCGTCCAGGGTGCGCTCGTCGAAGAACAGCTGGTAGCGCAGGCCGGAGCAACCGCCGGGCTGCACGGCGATGCGGAGCTGGAGGTCGTCGCGACCTTCCTGCTCGAGGAGCGTGCGGACCTTGCCCGCGGCCGCGTCGCTGACGTTGATGCCGTCGGGACGGACCTGGGTCTCGGTGGTGGTGTCGACCTGCTCGGTCATCTCTGTGCTCCTGAACTCTTCGACAGCTCGAACGACTCGTTGATCTGCTGTCCTCAATGGTCGCACATCCCCGGGTATTCCCAAGAACGCCGAGCGCTCAGCGAGACCAGCTGCGTGCGGCGCGCTCGGCCAGCGCCGCCAGACTGCCCGCCGGATCGGCGAAGCTGGCCTCCTCGCCCACCAGGTCGACCATGGAGTACGCCGCCTCGACCCCCAGCGCGCGCATCTCCCGGGACCCGACAAGCACCTGGCCGGCCAGCGCGATGCACGGCTGCAGCGCCTCGGCGGCGATCACGGCCACGCCGTAGGGCACCTTGCCCGAACGCGAGGAGAAGTCGAAGGCCCCCTCACCCGTGATCACGAGGTCCGACCGCTGCGCGCGGGCGGCCAGGCCGACCGCGTCCGCGACCACGTCGAGACCCGAGGTTCGGGTGGCCCCGAGAAGCAGCAGCCCGAACCCGAGGCCGCCGGCGGCCCCGGCCCCCTTGGCCAGGGCGGTCTTCTTGTCCGTTGCGTCCGCCAGCCGCTCCAGCAGGGCGTCGACCGCGTGGAGCCGGTCGTCGGTCACGCCCTTCTGGGGGCCGAAGACGTTCGTCGCGCCCCGCAGCCCGAGGAGCGGGTTGTCCACGTCGGACGCGGCCACCAGCTCGACGCCCTCGACCAGGGCCCGGGCCGCGGACAGGTCCACGTCCTCGAGGTCACCCAGACCGGTGGCGCCGCGGGTCAGCGCATCGTCCCGCGACGAGGTCACGCCGAGGGCCGCGAGCAGGCCCGCTCCCCCGTCGTTGGTGGCCGATCCGCCGAGACCGACGACCACGCGGGTGGCGCCCTCCTCGCAGGCGGCGCGGACCAGCTCGCCGACGCCGTACGTCGACGCGTCCTCGGGGCGACGGTCCTCCTTCGGGGTCAGGTGCAGGCCGCACGCCTGGGCGCTCTCGACGTACGCCGTGCCGGAGTGGATCAGCACCGTGCCGGGCACCGTCTCGCCGTACGGCCCGAGCACGTTGACCGCCAGGAGCTCACCGCCGAGCGAGGCGTGCAGCACGTCGACGAAGCCAGGTCCGCCGTCGGCCATCGGGACGAGCTCGAGCTGGTCGTCGGGAGACCGGCGTCGCCAACCGGTGGCGATGGCCTCGGCCGCCTCCACCGCACTCAGCGTTCCGGCGAACTTGTCGGGAGCAATCAGCACGCGCATCAACCCATCCAACACCGCCCGGCTCCGGACACGTGGTCTGATGGGTCGCAATGACCGCCGACTACCTCGTGCGCCCGATGACGCAGGCCGACGTGCCGGCCGTCGAACGGCTCACCGACGCGGCCTGGTTCGACCTCGACACACGCACCCACCGGACCGGTTGGCCCCAGCCGGAGCACCGCTCGGACGCCTCCGCCTCCAGCTGGTCGGGCCAGGTGCGGCACGACCTCCGCCACGACCCGCGCGGGTGCTGGGTGGCCGAGGACGACAGCGGCCTGCTCGGCGCCGCGCTCTCCAAGCGGCGCGAGACCACGTGGCTGCTCCCGACGTACGCCGTGCTGCCGGGTCTGCAGGGCCGCGGCATCGGGCGCACCTTGCTGGACGCCGCGCTGGCCTACGGCGCGGGCACGCTGCACGGGATGATCGCCTCGTCGGAGGACCCCCTCGCCGTGCGGCGCTACCGGCTGGCGGGGTTCACGCTGCACCCGGCGATGCTGCTGTGGGGCACCGTCCCCCGCGCGGCGCTCCCCGTGGTCGAACGGGTCCGCGAGGGCTCGCTGGGCGACGTCGACCTGATGGACTCGGTGGACCGGCAGACCCGCGGGGCCGGGCACGGCGTGGACCACGAGGCGATGGCCGCGACCCACCGGCTCGTCGTGGTGGACCGGTCCACGGGCTCCGGCTACGCCTACGTGCGTCCCGGGGGAAGTCCCTACCTGCTCGCGGCCACCAACCGCCGGACCGCGAGCGACCTGCTGTGGGAGAGCCTCGCCGCGACCAGTCCCGACGTGTCGGTGAGCGTCGACCACCTCACGGCCGCCAACGAGTGGGCGATCGACGTCGGGATGGCGTGCCGGATGGCGCTGTGGACCCGCGGCTACCTCGCCCTGCGGGGGCTGAAGCCGCCGACGCCCTACCTGCACAGCGGTCACTTCCTGTAGGCGCTCGTGCGTGCGTGAAAGGATGCAGGGGTGACAACAAGCGACCTGCCCCTGCTGGTCCTCGGGCGCGGCACGGACAGCCGCTCCGAGCCCGGGGTCGACTGCCCCGGTTCCCTCCCGTCCGCCTCCGACCCCGACCTGGTGGCCCGGGCCCGAGCGGCCAAGGCGGCGCTCGGTGACCGGGTGTTCGTCCTCGGGCACCACTACCAGCGCGACGAGGTCATCGAGTTCGCCGACGTCACCGGCGACTCCTTCAAGCTGGCGCGCGACGCGGCCGGGCGACCCGACGCGGAGTACGTCGTGTTCTGCGGTGTGCACTTCATGGCCGAGTCGGCCGACATCCTCACCGGGCCCGAGCAGGCCGTGATCCTCCCGGACCTCGCGGCCGGCTGCTCGATGGCCGACATGGCGGGGCTCGGCCAGGTCGAGGACGCCTGGGACGCGCTCGAGGACGCGGGGATCGCCTCGTCCGTCGTACCCGTGACCTACATGAACTCCTCCGCCGACATCAAGGCGTTCTGCGGCAAGCACGGCGGCGCGGTCTGCACGTCGTCGAACGCCCAGGTCGCGCTGGAGTGGGCCTTCGACCAGCTGCCCGACGCCAAGGTGCTCTTCCTCCCCGACCAGCACCTCGGCCGGAACACCGCGGTCCGCGAGCTCGGGATGAGCCTCGAGGACTGCGTGGTCTGGAACCCGCACCGGCCGAACGGCGGACTGACGGCGGCCGAGCTGCGCCACGCCCGGATGATCCTGTGGAAGGGGCACTGCTCGGTGCACGGCCGCTTCACCGCGCAGTGCGTCGACGACGTCCGCGAGCGCGTGCCCGGCGTGCGTGTGCTGGTGCACCCCGAGTGCACCCACGAGGTGGTGACCAAGGCCGACCTGGTCGGGTCGACCGAGTTCATCATCAAGACCGTCGAGGCTGCGCCGCCCGGCTCGTCGTGGGCGATCGGCACCGAGCTCAACCTCGTGCAGCGGCTGGCCGACGCCCATCCGGAGCAGACGATCACCTTCTTGGACAAGACGGTCTGCTACTGCTCGACGATGAACCGCATCGACCTGCCGCACTTCGTGTGGGCGCTGGAGAACCTCGTCGCCGGCACCGTCGTGAACCGGATCGAGGTCGACCCGGAGACCGAGCGGTGGGCCAAGGTGGCGCTGCAGCGCATGCTCGACCTGCCCGCGAAGCACCCGGCCCGCGACTAGGACTCGCGGCTAGAGTCCGGGGGCGCCCCAGACCGGCATCCAGCGGGTCAGGTCGGACTCGACCGGAAGGTCGTCCTTGACCAGGTCACGGATCTGGATCTCCAGCAGGTTGTCGCGCTGCTGCGGTCCCTGCGGGGCGAACGGGTAGAACGTGCCCTGCTTGTAGAGGTAGACCAGGCCGAGCCGCCGGCCCGCCGGATCGGTGAAGCCGACCAGCGAGCAGAGCAGGCTGGGGCCGAAGCCCTGCGCCTCCAGCGAGGTGTTCACGGTGTGCAGGTCGGTGACCAGCGCGGAGAGGTCGTCCGGGCTCTGCCGCGCGAGCAGCCAGGTGAAGCCGAACGAATCGGTGCTGCGCTCGACGTCGGGGTCGTCGTCGTGGTCGAGCAGCTCCACGACGTCGGCCTGCGTCTGCGCGAACGCCGCACCCTCGGCCGCGCGGTAGCAGACCGACCCGACGCCGGTCGCCGTGAAGCCGGCGGCCGTCTGCAGCGTCACGGCCGCGGCCGGCAGCGAGAACAGCGCGTCGAGGTTCGCCTGCTTCGGCTTGGTCTTGCCGGACAGCGTGCTCCAGAGGCCCATGCGTCGTACGCCGGGTCAACGGCCGGGGGCCGCGAAGCCACCGTCCATGGGCTTGCCGAGCTCGGCGGAGACCTTGGCCAGCTGCTCGAGCCGCTGCTCCAGGGACGGGTGCGTCGAGGTGAGCGTCTTGAACGTCATGCCGCTGATCGCAGGGGTGATGAAGAAGGCGTTCATGGACTGCACCTCGCGCAGGTCCTTGCTCGGGATGGAGGCCACCTCGCCGCTGATCTTGGTCAGCGCGCTGGCCAGGGCACCCGGCTTGCCGGTCAGGAAGGCGCCGGATCGGTCCGCGCACAGCTCCCGGTAGCGCGAGAGCAGCCGGGTCAGGAAGAAGCTGACGGCGTAGACGACCAGGCTGAGCACCAGGGCGATGATCCAGAAGGGCGGGCCGTTGTTGTCCCGGCTGTCCCGGCGGCCACCGCCGCCGAACATCGCGCCGTACTGCGCACCGCGCGTGAGCATGCCGGCGGTGATGCCCGCCGAAGCGGCCACCGTCATCACCAGCACGTCGCGGTGGGCGACGTGCGAGAGCTCGTGGGCGATGACGCCCTCCAGCTCCTCGACGGTCAGCTTGTCCATGATCCCCGTGGTCACGCACATCGCCGAGTGGCTCGGCGACCGGCCGGTGGCGAAGGCGTTGGGCATGTCCGTGTAGGCGATCGCCAGCGTGGGCTTGGGCATGTCGGCCAGCGCACAGAGCCGGTCGACCATGCCGTGCAGCTCGGGCGCCTCCTCGGGAGTAACGACCCGGGCGCGCATCGCCTTGAGGGCGACCTTGTCGGAGTTGTACCACTGGAACCAGGCGATGCCGAGGCCGGCGATGCCGATGATCGGGACCAGGCCGCCGTACCCGTAGCCGTCGGCGGCGAACATCAGCCCAACAACGAGCGCGACGAACAGCGCCCCGAGCAGGAACATGACCAGGGTCATCCGGGCGGTCAGGCCGCGGTCGTTGATGAAGCGGGTGCTGGCCATCAGCCCGGGATCAGCCCGTCGTCGTTGAGCAGCTCCCGCACCTCTTCCAGCGTCGCGTCGGAGGGTGGCAGGATCAGGTCGGAGTCCTCGAGCGACTCGTCGGCGAGCGGCACACCGACGGAGCGGACGGCGTCCAGCAGCTCGGCGAGGCTCTGGGCGAACGTCTCGCGGTCCTCCCCGTCCACGGCCGACTCGACCGCGGAGTCCAGCTCGTTGAGCGCGGGCAGCTGGTCGTCGGAGACGTCCCACTGCCCCTCGCCGAGGATCCTGACGATCATGCCGGGCCTTCTTCCTTCCGGGGCTCGCTGACAGGTTCGGCGACCGGGGCCGCCTCGACCTGCGCCGGGGGCGCGGTGTCGGCCTGCTCCAGCGCCTGGGGCGAGCCGGCCTTGAGGGCGGCGAGCTCGCTCTCGACGTCGGAATGCGAGGACATCGCCTCGAGCTCGCGGGAGATGTCGTCGCCGCGGTTGATCGAGCTGGCGTCGTCGAGGGCGCCCGACGCGATCAGCTCGTCGATGGCACCGGCGCGGGCCTGCATCTGCGCGGTCTTGTCCTCGGCGCGCTGGACCGCCATGCCCACGTCGCCCATCTCCTCGGAGATGCCGGAGAACGCCTCGTTGATGCGGGTCTGTGCCTCGGCGGCGGTGTACTTCGCCTTGATGGTCTCCTTCTGGGTGCGGAAGGACTCCACCTTGGCCTGCAGACGCTGGGAGGCGAGGGTGAGCTTCTCCTCCTCGCCCTGGAGCTGGGCCTGCTGCGCCTTGAGGTCGGCCATCTGCGAGGTCAGGGCCGACTTGCGGGTGAGCGCCTCGCGGGCGAGGTCCTCGCGTCCCATCGACAGCGCCTTCTGGGCCTGGTCGGTGAGCTTGTCGGACTGCTGCTGGAGCTGGGCCGCCTGGAGCTCGACGCGCTTGCGGCTCGTCGCGACATCGGCCACGCCGCGGCGCACCTTGGTCAACAGCTCGAGCTGGCGCTTGTAGCTGTAGTCGAGCGTCTCGCGCGGGTCCTCGGCGCGGTCGAGCGCCTTGTCCGCCTTCGCGCGGAAGATCAGGCTGATGCGCTGCATGAGGCTCATGAGGGCAGGCCCCCCTTTTCTTATCGGTGATGCCGCCGGGTGGACGTCGTCTCCACCCTACGGGGCAACGGACGGGCGGAGTAGGAGGTTCCCTGCTGCCCTCCCACCCGGATCGCGGCTGGATCGCGGCTAGGCTGACCCCCGACACCGACCGTCGTTCGACCACACGAAAGCAGTCCGTTGTTCCGTCGCAGCAAGACCGCAGAGACCCCGGCCGCGTCCGAGACCCTCAGGGCCGGCGGCAAGGGTCGTCCCACCCCCAGCCGCAGGGACGCGCAGGCCGCCGCCCGCGCCCGGGCCAAGGGCCCGCAGGACAAGAAGGGCGCGGCCCGCGCCCAGCGTGAGCACCGCTCGGAGAGCAGCGCGACGATCCGCGAGGGCATGAAGCGCGGTGACGAGCGCTACCTCCCGGCCCGCGACAAGGGTCCGGTCCGGCGCTTCGTCCGCGACTGGATCGACCACCGGCTCTGCATGGCCGAGATGCTGCTGCCGCTCCTGATGCTGATCCTGGTCGGCCAGGCCTTCTCGCAGAGCCTGGCCAACGGGCTCTGGAGCGCGACGATCCTGCTGGTCGCCCTGGACACCGCGCTGGTGGTCTTCCGGCTCGGCCGCGAGGTCCGCCGGCGCTTCCCCGACGACAACACCAAGGGCGCCGTCCGGTACGGCGTGCTGCGGTCGATCCAGCTGCGATGGATCCGACTGCCCAAGGCGCAGGTCAAGCTCGGGGCCAAGCTGCCCGAGCGCTACTGACCCCTCCCCTCTCCCCTGGCTCCGACATCGGATGGTTATGAGTGACCTATAGGTCACTTCTTGTCACCGTTGTCGGAGGACTTTCCACAGGCGGCCGGATCGAGATTCCGCTGCGCCGCCGACGTCGCCAGAGTGTCGGGCATGACAGATCGACCGGCTCTCGCAGCCGCACGTGAGCTGGCGCTCGCCCAGGACGGTGTGCTCTCGCGGACTCAGGCTCGGGTCTGCGGTCTCGACCGGTGGGCTGTGGCACATCAGGTTGCGGCCGGCCGCTGGAGGACGTACGGCGTCCACGCGATCGCCGTACACCCGATGCCCCTGGACTTCCGGGCGCGGTGCCGCGTCTCCGTCTGGGAGGCAGGCGAGCACGCTGCTCTGGACGGGTCGACGTCCTTGTCCTGGCGTGGGTTGACGGGATGGGACGATGGAGTCCACGTGATCGTGTCCTGGCCGGGGCGGGCCGCCTCGTGGAACGGTTCGATCGTGCACCCCTCCCGGTTGTGGAACGTCGAGGACTTCGGGACACACGAGGGCATCCGGCTCACGCACGCGCCGGTCGCCGCGATCCGGGCCGCGATCTGGGCCAGATCCGACCGAGCGGCGGCGACTCTCATGGCCATGGCGGTGCAGCAGCGCCTCGCCCCGGCCGAGCAGGTGCTGCTCGAGGCCAGGCGGCTGAACCGTCACAAACGGCGCCCCTTGATCCTCGACGTCGCTCGCGACATCGCCGACGGGGTCCAGGCTCTGTCAGAGCTCGACTTCGCGCGCCTGTGCCGACGGCGCGGCCTCCCGGAGCCGACGCGCCAGAAGGTCCGCCCCGGTCACCGTGGTCGCGCCTACCTCGATGTCGAGTGGGACGAGTGGCGTGTCGTGGTCGAGGTGGAGGGCGCCCACCACGACGCACCCGAGAACGCCGTGGACGACGCGCTGCGCCAGAACGCGTTGACGATCGGGCGCCTCGACGTGCTCCGGATCCCGGTGTTGGGACTGAGGACGTGTCCTGGCGACTTCCTCGACCAGGTCGAGCAGCTGCTTCGTCTGGCGGGCTGGGCTCCCACGGCCGCCTGATCCGCACCGACATCGGTGACACAAAGTGACCAAGGAGTCACTGACAAGCATCCGACGTCGGAGACATCGTCAGGTCGGGGTCCCGAAGAGGGTGCGGGTCCGCGGCATAGGGTTGACCGCATGGAAATCCGCAATCTTGGTTCGAGTGGTCTGAAGGTCTCCGCGATCTCCTACGGCAACTGGTTGACCCACGGGTCCCAGGTCGAGGAGGACGCGGCGCTGGCCTGTGTCCGGCAGGCACTGGACGACGGCATCACCACCTTCGACACCGCCGACGTCTACGCCAACACCTTGGCCGAGACCGTGCTCGGCAAGGCGCTCAAGGGCGAGCGCCGGGAGAGCCTGGAGATCTTCACCAAGGTCTACTTCCCGACCGGCCCGCGCCAGCACAACGACACCGGCCTGTCCCGCAAGCACATCCGCGAGGCGATCGAGGGCTCGCTCCAACGCCTCGGCACGGACCACGTCGACCTCTACCAGGCCCACCGCTACGACTACGAGACCCCGCTCGAGGAGACGATGGAGGCCTTCGCCGACGTCGTGCACTCCGGCAAGGCGCACTACATCGGTGTCTCGGAGTGGCGGGCCGAGCAGATCCGCGAGGCGCACTCGCTGGCCCGAGAGCTGCACATCCCGTTGGTGTCCAACCAGCCGCAGTACAACATGCTCTGGCGGGTCATCGAGTCCGAGGTCGTGCCCACCTGCGAGGAGCTCGGCGTCGGCCAGATCGTCTGGTCCCCGATCGCCCAAGGCGTGCTGACCGGGAAGTACAAGCCCGGCCAGGAGCTGCCCGCGGGCTCGCGTGCGACCGACGAGAAGGGCGGCGGCGCGGACATGATCTCGCGCTACATGAACGACGACGTCCTCGGCCGGGTGCAGCAGCTCCAGCCCGTCGCCGACGAGGCCGGCCTGACACTCGCGCAGCTCGCCGTCGCCTGGGTGCTGCAGAACCCCAACGTGTCCTCGGCCATCATCGGCGCCTCCCGGCCCGAGCAGGTCACCGAGAACGCGAAGGCCGCCGACGTGAAGCTGGACGCGGACGCGCTCAAGCGGATCGACGAGGTGCTCGACGGGATCGTCGAGACAGACCCGGCCAAGACGCAGTCCCCGACGAGCCGCTGACCGAGGCGTGGTCGAGGCGGGGTCAGCCGGCGGTCTGCAGGCCCATCGGCCCGTAGACCTCCCGGTCGCCCTCGAACAGGGTGACCTGGTGGACGCCCTCCTCGAGGAGGTCGCGCCACACCTCTCCGATCCACGACTCGGCGTCGCTCTGCGACGGGAAGCCGGAGGCCGAGGCCCCCTCGGCGGTCTCGGTCTCGGCGCCTGCCGCGTCCTCGTAGCGCCACCGCCAGGTCGACTTGGGCGACGGGTCGCTGCTGCCGAAGGACGAGGAGGGCTCGAGGGAGTTCGTCATGTGACGAGCCTAACCGCCGCCCCATCCGGACACCTTTGACGGCGGCCCGGACCGCGTGGGACCGTGCAGACGACTGCCCACCTCGGGAAAGCCGGTGCGAACCCGGCGCTGACCCGCAACCGTGAGCCGTGCCGTCTCCGCACAAGCGGGAGCCGGCGCGACGAGCCGGAGAACCGAGAGGGCAGCGGCTCCCACCATCCGTCGAGGTCTGCGGCACGGAGCCGGATCTGCGTCCGTCCCGTGACGCACGTGGTCCGGTGAGGTCCCAGCACCGTCGCCACGAAAGGGCCCCATGGCCACCGTCGTCCCCCGCCGTCCCGCCCGCCCAGCGCTGGGCGCGCTCGTCGTCCTCCTCCTCGCCCTGGTCTTCGTCGCCGGCACCGCGCGTACGGCGTCCGCCGCCGACGGCTACAAGTACTGGAACTACTTCCACGTCACCGGCGGCAAGTACGTCTTCGCCCAGACCGGGCCGGCCGACTTCACGCCCAAGGACGGCACCGTCGAGGCCTACCGCTACGGACTCTCCACCGCCGCCGACGGTCTCGCCCCGCGCACCGACGCCACGACGTTCACCGTCGACGACATCTGCTCCGGCACCACGGCCGAGGCGGGCCAGAAGCTCGTCGGCGTGCTGCTGGACTACGGCACGGCCGACGACGCCGACGGCGGCGCCGCTCCCCCGGAGCCCAAGGCGGCCTGCGCCGCTGTGCCCACGAGCGCCAACGGGCAGCAGGTCCTCGACGCCGTGGCCGACGTGCGCCTCGACAAGTCGCTGACCTGCGGCATCGACGGCTACCCGGTCAAGGGCTGCTCGGTGACGGTGAAGAACCCGCCGGCCGCCGCGACCGAGGCGAGCGTCGACTTCGCGCTGCCCAAGACCGCGTCCGACGACAGCACCGCGTCCCCGGCGGCCTCCGACGAGACCGCGAGCGACAGCAGCGGCTTCCCGTGGACGCTCGTCGTGGTGGTCGTGGTCGTGCTGGTCCTCGCCGCCGGCGGCCTGGTGCTGTCCCGACGCTCCAAGAGCGCCTGACCGACCGCCGTGCGAGCCGTCGACCGCCTCACCTTCCCCCGGAGCCTGCACCCGGGGGCCTGGTGGGTGTGGGCGGTCGCCCTCGCAGCGGCGGCCAGCCGCACTCAGAACCCGGTTCCCCTCGCCCTGATCCTGGCGGTCACCGGCTTCGTCGTCGCGGCCCGGAAGAGCAACGCCCCGTGGGCCCGGTCGTACGTCGCGTTTCTCAAGCTCTCGCTGGTCGTGATCGTCGTGCGGATCCTGTTCCAGGCCCTGTTGTCCACCGGCGCCCAGGGACCGACCGTGCTGGTCACCCTCCCGTCGCTGCCGATGCCGTCCGGAAGCGGGCTCAAGCTCGGCGGCCAGGTGACGCTGGAGGCGGTGCTGCGCGCGTTCTACGAGGGGTTGCAGCTGGCTACCATCCTCTGCTGCGTCGGCGCCGCGAACGCCCTGGGCAGCGCGCGCCGGCTGCTGCGCTACGTGCCCGGTGCGCTCTACGAGATCGGCGTCGCCTGCGTCATCGCCCTGACCTTCGCCCCGCAGCTGGTGACCGACGCGGCCCGGGTCCGCGCTGCGCACCGGCTCCGTGGCCGCAACGGGACGGGCCTGCGCAGCCTCGGCCGGCTGGCGATGCCGGTTCTCGAGGGCGCGCTGGAGCGGTCGGTCGACCTGGCCGCCGCGATGGACTCCCGCGGCTACGGCCGTACGACGGACGAGACCGCGTCCTCGCGTCGGACGACGACGGTGCTCGTGTTCGGCGGTCTGCTCGGCGTGTGCGTCGGGATCTACGGGCTGCTCGACGGCACGGCCTCGACCTGGCTCGGGCTGCCGATGCTGCTCGTGGGCATGGTCGTCGCGGCGGCGGGACTGCACCTCGGGGGGCGGCGGAGCGGTCGCACTCGCTACCGCCCGGACCCGTGGGCCCTGCCGGAGTGGCTCGTCTCGGGCTGCGGCGCGGTCGCGGCCGTGGCGGTGTTCGTCGACGTCCACGTGGCGCCCGAGGCCTTCTTCCTGGCCAGCGTGACGGCGGTGCCACCGGTACCTCTGCTCGCGGTCGTGGGCATCCTGGTCGCCGCTCTTCCTGCCTTCCTCGCTCCCCCGTTGCCCGTCGCGGCGGCACCGACGACCCCCACCGCGCACCCGCTCGACGACCGGTCGGAGGTGGCCGTGTGATCGAGCTCCGGGACGTCGGCGTGACCTTCGCCGACGCACAGGCGCCGGTCCTGTCCGGCGTCGACCTGACCATCCCCGAGGGCGAGCTCGTGCTCGTCGTCGGCCGGACCGGCTCGGGCAAGACCACGTTGCTGCGCACGCTGAACGGTCTGGTCCCGCACTTCTCCGGCGGCACGCTTCACGGCCGCGTGGTCGTCGACGGCCGGGACACCCGCGACCACCGGCCGCGCGACCTCGCCGACGTCGTGGGTTACGTCGGGCAGGACCCCCTGGCCGGCTTCGTCACCGACATGGTCGAGGACGAGCTGGCCTACGGCATGGAGTCCCTCGGTCTCGCGCCCGCCGTGATGCGCAAGCGCGTCGAGGAGACCCTGGACCTGCTCGGCCTGGCCGAGGTCCGGTCCCGTCCCGTGGCCGACCTGTCGGCCGGCCAGCAGCAGCGCGTCGCGATCGGCTCGGTGCTGACCACGCACCCCCGCGTCCTGGTCCTCGACGAGCCGACCTCCGCCCTGGACCCGCTCGCCGCGGAGGAGGTGCTCGCCACGCTCCAGCGGCTCGTGCACGACCTCGGCCTGACCGTCGTGCTCGCGGAGCACCGGCTGGAGCGCGTCGTGCAGTACGCCGACCGCGTCGTCCTCGTCCCCGGCGGCTCCGCCCCCGTCACATCCGGTACGCCGGAACAGGTGCTGCGCGACGCACCCGTGGCGCCGCCCGTCGTGGAGCTCGGCCGGATCGCCGGCTGGGACCCGCTCCCGATGTCGGTGCGCGACGCCCGGCGCCACGCCGCTCCCCTGCGGGGCCGGCTCGAGGGCGCCGAGGGACCGGAGCCGCGACCGGCCCCCGGGGAGACCGTGGCCGTCGCGGAGCACGTCGTGGTGTCCTACGGTCGGGTGCCCGCGCTGCGCGGCGTCTCGACCACGTTGTCGCGCGGCGAGACCGTGGCGCTGATGGGCCGCAACGGCGCCGGCAAGTCCACGCTGCTCAAGGCGCTCGTCGGCATGAAGAAGGTGAGCAGCGGCCGGGTCACCGTCGACGGCCTCGACCCGGCGGGCCTGCGACCGGCCGCGTTGCTGCGGCACGTCGGGATGGTGCCGCAGGTCCCCGGTGACCTGCTCTACGCGTCGTCGGTCGGCCGGGAGTGCGAGCAGGCCGACCAGGACTCCCGGCTGCCGTCGGGCTCGACCCTCGCGCTGTTCGGGCGGCTCTCCCCCGGCGTCGGCGTCGAGATGCATCCCCGGGACCTCTCGGAGGGGCAGCGACTGACCCTGGCCCTGGCGATCGTGCTCGCCGTACGCCCTCCGCTGCTGCTGCTCGACGAGCCCACCCGCGGACTGGACTACACGGCGAAGCACCGGCTGGTGGAGATCCTGCGCGACCTGGCCGACGAGGGGCACTCGGTGCTGCTCGCCACGCACGACGTGGAGCTGGTGGCCGAGGTGGCCTCACGGGTGCTGGTGATGGCCGACGGCGAGATCGTCGCGGACGGCCCGACCGCGGAGGTGGTGATCTCCTCCCCGGCGTTCGCACCGCAGGTGGCCAAGGTCCTCGCCCCTCAGCGCTGGCTGACCCCCACCGAGGTGGCCGTGGCCCTCGCGTCCGCCGAGGCGGTGTCGCCGTGAGCAGCGCGACCGCCCTCGTCCCGGTCCGGCTCCGCTCCGGTCTGGCGCTGACCGCCGCCTTCGGCGTCGGGATCGTGGCGTTCGGCTGGCCGTTCCTGGTCCAGCCGGGCGCGGCCCTGGACACCTCGCACTCCGGCGACGCCCCGATGGTGTTCGTGGTGATGCTGCCCCTGCTGGCCGCCGTCGTGCTGGCCGAGCTGACGTCGGGCTCCATGGACGCCAAGGCCGTGGCCATGCTCGGCATGCTGGCCGCCGTCGGCGGGGCGCTGCGGGCGCTCGGTCCCGGGACCGCCGGCCTCGAGCCCAGCTTCGCCGTGATCGTGCTCGGCGGCCGGGTGTTCGGCAAGGGGTTCGGCTTCGTCCTGGGCGCCGTCACGCTCTTCACGGGGGCGCTGCTGACCGGCGGTGTCGGCCCGTGGCTGCCGTTCCAGATGATCGCGGCCGGCTGGGTCGGCTTCTTCTCCGGCTGCCTGCCCCGGTCCCGGGGTCGCACCGAGGTGGCCATCCTGGCGGCGTACTCCTTCGTCGTCGGCCTCGCCTTCGGCCTGGTGATGAACCTCTGGTTCTGGCCGTTCGCGTCCTACGGTCCCGAGACCTCGTTCGTCGCGGGGGACGCGTTCGGGGCCAACGTGCACCGCTACGGCGTCTTCTACGTCACCACGTCGCTGCCGTGGGACCTGGGCCGCGCGGTGCTCTCGGCGCTCGTTCTGCTGCTCGCGGGCTCGGCGCTGCTGCGGGCGCTACGCCGGGCGTCGAGGCGCGCCGCCTTCGACGCGGTCGTGTCGTTCGAGTGAACCTCACCCTGCTCGGCACCGGTGCGGCCGACGGCTGGCCCAACCCGCACTGCACCTGCGCCTCGTGTACGACGGCCCGGGCGACGGGGTCCCTGCGCGGGCAGACCTCGGCCCTGCTCGACGGCACGCTGCTGCTGGACTGCGGACCGGAGGCGCCGCCCGCCGCGCAGCGCGCCGGACTCGACCTCACCGGGCTTCGGCACGTGCTGCTCACGCACGCGCACCCCGACCACTGCGCGCCGGCCTTCTTGCTCTTCCGGGCCTGGGTGTCCGAACGGCCCCTCGACGTGCTCGGCCCGCCCGAGGTCGTCGAGCAGGCCCGGTTGTGGGTCGCCCCCGACTCCCCCGTCCGCTTCGTGGCGGTCGCGCCCGGCGAGCAGCACCGCGTCGGGGAGTACGACGTCCGGGTGCTCGCCGCGGACCACGGCGCACCCGGCTCATGCGTGCTGTTCGACGTGACGGGCCCCGGAGGACGGCTGCTCTACGCCACCGACACCGGCCCCCTCCCGCCCGCGACCGTCGACGCCGTGACGGACGCCGCCTTCGACGTGGTCCTGCTGGAGGAGACCTTCGGCGACCACCTCACGCACGGCACCGACCACCTCGACCTGGGCACCTTCCCCGAGCAGCTCCGCCGGCTCCGGGACGTGCGCGCCCTCACCGACGACACCGACGTGGTCGCCGTACACCTCTCGCACCGGAACCCGCCCACCCCCGAGCTGTCCCGCCGGCTGGCCGCCTGGGGGACTCGCGTCGTCGACGACGGCACGACGCTCGGGGAACGGCCCGCCCGACCCGCCCGGGGGCGCACCCTGGTCCTGGGTGGCGCCCGGTCCGGCAAGTCGCGGGAGGCCGAGCGGCTGCTCACCGCGGAGCCGGTGATCACCTACGTCGCGACGGCCTACCCGGCCGGCCACGACGACGAGTGGTCCGAGCGGGTCCGGCTGCACCAGGCCGGCCGGCCGGCGCACTGGACCACGCTGGAGACCCTCGACCTGGTGGCGCTGCTGGAGAGCGACGGCGAGCCGTTGCTGGTCGACTGCCTGACGCTGTGGCTGACCCGGGTGCTCGACCGCCACGACGGCTGGGACGACGCGACCTGGGCCGACACCGGCGAGAAGGCGGTCACCGCCGAGGTCGACGCGCTCATCGAGGCCTGGCGCACGACACGACGCCGGGTCGTCGCGGTCAGCAACGAGGTCGGCCAGGGCGTCGTCCCCGACACCGTCTCCGGGCGACGCTTCCGCGACGAGATGGGCCGCCTGAACGCACGTCTCTCGGCCGTCACCGAGGACGTGCTGTGGTGCACGGCGGGACGGGTCACGGCGCTGTGACCGACGCTCTCCGCCTGTGCCTCGGGACGCTCACCGTCCTTCGGGTCGCACCGCCGAAGGTGGTGGACCGCAAGGTCGCCGGCCGCGCGATGGTGCTCGCCCCGCTCGTCGGGCTGCTCCTCGGCGTCGTGGTGGTCGCGCTGCTCTGGGCGCTCGGCGGCGGGAGCCTGCTGCTGTTCCCGTCCGACGGCCGCTTCACCTTCGCGAGTGACGCCGACTCCAGCCTGCCGCGCTTCTCGCTGCTGCCGCCGTTGCTCGCCGCCGCCGTCGTGGTCGCCGCCCTGGCGCTGCTCACGCGTGGGCTGCACCTGGACGGTCTGGCCGACACGGCCGACGGACTCGGCTCGGGCCGCGACCCCGAGCGGGCGCTCGACGTGATGCGCAAGGGCGATGTCGGCCCGTTCGGCCTGGTGACGTTGCTCCTGGTCCTGCTCCTCCAGGTCGCCGCCCTCGAGCGGCTGGTGCAGTCCCGGACCGGCCTCGGTGGCCTGCTCGCCGCCCTCGTGCTGAGCAGGGCGGTGCTCCCGGTGCTCTGCTCGCGCGGGATCCACCCGGCCCGCGCCAACGGGCTCGGCGCGATGGTGGCTGGATCGGTCGGGCGCTGGGCGCTCGTTGCCGCCGGACTGGTGGCGTTCCTGGCCTTCGTCATCGTGACCGTGCTGACCGTGCTGACCTCTCCGTCGGTGTTCGGGGGGATCACCGGCCGGGATCCGCTGGGGAGCCGGCACTCGCTGGTGCACGTGATCGCGTTCCTCGTCGTACCCACTGTTGTCACGGTGGCCTTCGCGCGCCGCTGCGTCCGGCGCTTCGGCGGCATCACCGGCGACGTGCTCGGCGCCTGCGTCGAGGTCGCGTTCACCGCGGCGCTCGTCGTCGCGGTTCTCTAGAAACCCGTCCGGGTCGGCCGGCGATGGCCTAGGCTCTCGCCGACCTCGGGGGGTTCACCGTGCACGTCTCACGCAGCACCGCTGCCGCGCTCGCGGTGGTGCTCACCGTCCTTGCCGCACCGGCCGCCGACGCCGACCCGGCCCTGCCGGTGGGGGTCCAGGTGATCGCGCACCGCGGCTTCTCGGCCACCGCGCCGGAGAGCACGCTGGCCGCGATGGACCAGGCGGTGGCCGCCGGCTCCGACCGGGTCAGCATCGACGTGCGGCTCACCCGCGACGGGGTCCCCGTCGTAGTCCACGACCTCGACCTCGCGCGCACCACCGACGCCGAGCAGAAGCTGCCCGCCCTGTCGACGTGGCGGGTCGGTGACCTGACGCTGGCGCAGGTGAAGACGCTGGACGCCGGCAGCTGGTTCGGCAGTGGTCTCTTCACGGGCGCGCAGGTGCTCACCCTCGACGAGCTGCTCCGCGACCTCGGTCCCAGCCAGGTCGGGATGACGCTGGAGGTCAAGGAGCCCTCCCTGTACGGCGGCGCCCCCGGGATCGGCTCCGCGGTCGGGCAGGTGCTCGGCGCGCACCCGGAGTGGACCGCTCTCCGGACGGACGGCTCGCCGCGCGTGGTCGTGGAGAGCTTCGACTGGGGCTTCCTGGACGGGATGCACACCGCGGACCCGCAGCTGCCGCTCTCGCTGCTGGGCTACTACGTGCGGTCCGCCGACATCACCAACCGGCCGTGGGTCCGCGAGATCGACGTCGGCCACGAGACTCTCTCCGCCGAGACGATCCAACAGGCCCGCAGCCTCGGCATCTTCGTCGGCACCTGGACCGCGAACACGTCCGGCGACCTGCAGCGCGCGATCGACCTCGGCGCCTCCGGGGTGACCACCGACCAGCCCACCCTGCTGCGGTCCTTGGTCTCGTCCGAGGGACGCACCGCAACCAGCACCGTCCGCGCCACCGCGCCCCCGACCACCAAGGTGGACATCTCCGCGTCGGCCACCGCTCCGGTGGGTGGCCGGGTCCCGGTGACCACCAAGCCCCGCGGCGGCAACGGCGTCGGGGTGCCCTGGCAGACCGTGACCTTCCAGTCCCGGCTCGGCGGGGTGTGGCGCACGGTCGGCAGCACCGCGACCGACGTCAACGGCGCCGCCACCCTGTCCCTGCCCGTCGACGAGACGATGCGCGTCCGGGTGCTGTCGGGCGGCAGCACGTCGACCGAGCGGGGCATCGCGGCCGTCGTACCCCCGGTCGTCCCGCCCGCCGGTGCCCCCCGTCCCGCACTCCGGCTCGCCGAGCAGGCCCGGCCGGCCACCACCGGGGCCGACCCGCGCGTCGGCTACGTCGCGACCGCCACCTGGAAGGCGATGGCCGGCCGGACCTGGCGCTCCGGCTGCCCGGTCGGCCGCACGAAGTTGCGCACGCTGCAGGTCAGCTACTGGGGCTTCGACGGCTTCCGGCACCGTGGCACCCTCGTCGTCGCCCGCACCTCGGTCGCCCAGCTCTCACGCGTCTTCACCCGGCTCTACGCGCAGCGGTTGCCGATCCGCTCGCTGCGTCGGCTGGAGACGATGGGCGGCTGGAGCACCGCGGTCGGTCGGGCGCTCCAGGCCGACGCCGGCTTCGGCTACGCCTGCCAGCGGGTGCCGGGCGACCGGACCAAGGTCGGGTCGCACGCCCGCGGCACGATCGTGACCGTCAACCCGTGGGAGAACCCGGCCAAGGTCGGCGGACGTGGCACCCCGGACACCTGGTGGCTCAGCCGCGGCCGGTCGATGCCCTACGTGCACACCGCGGCCAACCCGGTCGTGCGGGCGTTCTCGGCCGAGGGCTTCGCCTGGAACGGGAGGTACGGCAAGTACGCCGACTTCCGCAACGTCCGCTAGCCCCGTCAGGCGACGCAGAACTCGTTGCCCTCGGGGTCCAGCATCACGACGTGGCCCAAAACCGGGCCGTAGGTCTCCTCGCGCACCGCCGTCGCCCCGGCTGCGACCAGGTCACCCACCTTGGCCCGCACCCACTCCTCGTGCTGCGCGGGCTCCACCTGCTGCCCGGCCCCTACCCGGACGTCGACGTGCATCCGGTTCTTCGAGGTCTTGGCCTCGGGCACGTGCAGGAAGCCGATCGCCGGGCCGACCCCCTCGGGATCGACGATGGAGGCGCCGTGCTCGTCCTCGTAGCCCGGCTCGTCGACGTAGCCGAGCGCCCGGGCCCAGAAGGCCGCGAGCCGGTGCGGGTCGGCCGCGTCGCAGCCCAGGGTCCAGTGAGTCGCCATACCGGCGACCCTAGGAGCCGCCGCC
Organism: Nocardioidaceae bacterium; assembly: GCA_039915665.1. Taxonomy (GTDB): domain Bacteria; phylum Actinomycetota; class Actinomycetes; order Propionibacteriales; family Nocardioidaceae; genus Nocardioides_B. The sequence goes on along the minus strand of JBDSMW010000061.1, from coordinate 29,092 downwards.
GACAGCCGCCTCCAGCCGCCTCCAGGCGCCGTCAGCGGACGCCGGTCTCCACGAACGGCGGGCGGGTCACGGTGAACACCTCGCGGCGGCCGCGCACGTCGACCGAGACCTCGGCCCCGTCGGTCACCTGCGCGGAGACCAGGGCGAGGCCCACGCCGGTGCGCCGGGTCGGCGAGAAGGTGCCGGACGTGATCTCCCCGATCGGTACGTCGGCCGCGAGCAGCACGCGCATGCCGGGGCGCGGAATGCCGCGGCCGGTGGCGACGAGGCCGCGCAGGATGCGGGCCGGGCCCTGCTCCTTCTCTGCGGCCAGCACGTGCTTGCCCCAGAACGCGTCCTTCTTCCAGCCCACCGCCCAACCGAGCCGGGCCTGGTTGGGGGTGACGTCGAGGCTGATGTCCTGGCCGTGCAACGGGTAGCCCATCTCGGTCCGCAACGTGTCGCGGGCGCCGAGGCCGCAGGGCAGCAGACCCAGCGGCTCTCCTGCCGCGAGCAGCGCGTCCCACAGGGCCGGGGCCGCGGCGTTCTCGCAGACCAGCTCGTAACCCCGCTCCCCGGTGTAGCCGGTGCGGCAGACCGTGACCGCGGCGCCGTCGTGCTCGGCCTCCACGAACGACATGTAGTCGTGCCCCGTTGGCAGCCCGACGGCCGCGAGGACCTCGTCGGAGCGCGGGCCCTGCACCGCCAGCACGGCGTGGGTCGTGTGCTGGTTGTCGACCTCGACACCGTCGGGGGCCTCCACGGCTAGCCGGCGCAGCACCTCGGCGGTGTTGGCGGCGTTCGGGATCAGGAACACGCGCTCGTCGGTGTAGAGGTAGGCGATCAGGTCGTCGACGATGCCGCCGGTCACGTCGTCGCAGCACAGGGTGTACTGCGCCTGGCCGGGAGCGATCTTGCCCAGGTCGTTGCTGAGGCTGGCGTTGACGTGCGCCGCCGCTCCGGGGCCGTGCACCAGGCCCTTGCCGAGGTGGCTGACGTCGAAGATGCCCGCGGCCTCGCGCACGGCCGTGTGCTCCTTGATGACGCCCGACCCGGCGTACTCCAGGGGCATCGACCAGCCACCGAACTCGGCGAGCTTGGCACCCAGGGCGACATGGCGTTCGTGCAGCGGGGACGTGAGCAGCATGGCGCAGAACCTACCGCAGCAAGGGCGCCTCCCCGTGCGGGCTAGGGTGCCTGGGAAAGCCAAGGACAGACGACGAAGGAGTCGGTCAGGTTGACCAGCTACACCCTGCGCAAGGGCGCCGCCGAGAAGACCAAGGCCGACGTCGTGGTCATCGGCGTGGTCCGCACCCCCAAGGGTCTGCGCGCCGCCGCAGGTGGCGAGGGAGTCGCCTCCGCCTACGGTCGGAAGTTCGCGCCCCTGCTGTCCACCATCGGCTTCACCGGCAAGGCCGGCGAGGTGGCCAAGGTGCCGACCGGCGGGATGATCAAGTCCCCGCTGCTGATCCTGGTCGGTCTCGGCGAGCAGGCGGGCGTCGACGCCGCCGCCGTACGCCGTGCCGCCGGCGTCGCCGCCCGGGCCGTGTCCAACGCCGCCTCCGTCGCGCTGGCCCTGCCGGCGCAGGACGAGCACCACCTCCGTGCGGTCGTCGAGGGCACGATGCTCGGCGGCTACTCGTTCGGCGCCTACAAGTCCGCGCCCGCCGCCCAGGGACCCGGCGAGGTCGTGGTCCTGACCGACACCGCCCGCACCAAGGCCGGCCAGGCCGCGGTCGAGACCGCCCAGGTCGTGGCCACGGCCACCGCCCTGTGCCGCGACTGGGTGAACACCCCGCCCGGCGACTTCACTCCCGCGGTGTTCGCCGACGCCGTGGTCTCCGAGCAGAAGTCCCGCAAGAGCAAGGTCAAGGTCGAGGTCACCGACGAGAAGGCGCTGCTCGAGCGCGGCTTCGGCGGCATCATCGGCGTCGGCAAGGGCTCCGCCAACCCGCCCCGCCTGGTCCGGTTGACCTACTCGCCCCGCGGTGCGAAGACCCACCTGGCCCTGGTCGGCAAGGGCATCACCTTCGACTCCGGCGGCCTGAGCATCAAGCCCAGCGCGGGGATGGCCACGATGAAGTGCGACATGGCCGGCGCCGCCGCGGTGGTCGCCGCGACGTTCGCCATCGCCGAGCTGGGTCTCCCGGTGAAGGTCACGACCGTCGTGCCGATGGCCGAGAACAGCGTCTCCGGCGACTCGACCCGCCCCGGCGACGTGCTCACGATGTACGGCGGCGCGACCGTGGAGGTGCTCAACACCGACGCCGAGGGACGTCTGGTCCTGGCCGACGCCCTCGTGCTGGCGGGCGAGTCGGACCCGGATCTGCTGATCGACGTCGCGACGCTGACCGGCGCCTGCGTGACCGCCCTGGGCGACCGGGTCACCGGCATCCTCGGCAACGACGAGGCGCTCGTGTCCCAGACCATCGACGCCGGTGCGCGCGCCGGCGAGCTGCTCTGGCCGCTGCCGATCGCCGAGGAGATGACGGTCAAGGTCCGGACCTACAGCAAGGTCGCCGACCTGATGCAGCACAACGTCGACCTCTACGGCGGCACGCTCTACGCCGCGGCGTTCCTCCAGGAGTTCGTCGGCGAGCGTCGCTGGGCGCACCTCGACATCGCCGGACCCGGCTTCAACGACCGCGGCCCGCACGGCCACGTCCCCAGCGGCGGCACCGGCTGCTCCGTCTCGACCCTGGTCGAGCTGGCCACCGAGCTCGCCCAGGGCTAGCTAGCCGAGACCCTGCTGCTTCATCCGGCGGTTGTACTCCCGCATCCGGGACGGGTAGCCCACCACGGCCGCGTCGTACGACGGGACGCTGTGCTGGTTGGCGAACTTGTGGGCCCACTCCACCGAGGGCACCCGGCGACGCGTCCACTCACCGTCGTGGGCGACGAGCATCAAGGTGACGTCGCTGACCGCCGTGCGGGGCTCCACGAAGCCCTCGACACCACGGTGGGTGGTCGCGAACTCGAGGAGGTGCGCCTCGTCGGCGGCGTCGGACGCGCGCACCGTCGTCGCGGCACCCGTCCGGCCCGGTCGGCGCATCCGCGGCTTGCCGCCGCCGCGCAGTCGATCCATCCACCCCATGGGACCAGTGTGCCCGGCGCGGCTGAGTTTCGCTGAAACTCGCCGTCTCCGACCCGCGTGCCGCGAGCTCGAGGTGGCCACGGATCCGGCGCGGCCCGGTGTGGACACCTCGGCCATTGGTGCGAAGATGGCCCGACATCAGCAGCGACAGAGTGCGGAGGACACGCGTGGCGGACAGCGCCGGCGACCAGGACAGCTTCGACGTGGTGGTGCTCGGAGCGGGCAGTGGCGGCTACGCCTGCGCCCTCCGCGCCGCCCAGCTCGGCCTCTCGGTGGCCCTGGTCGAGAAGGGCAAGCTCGGCGGCACCTGCCTGCACGTCGGCTGCATCCCCACCAAGGCGCTGCTGCACGCGGCCGAGGTCGCCGACTCCGCCCGTGAGTCCGAGCAGTTCGGCGTCAACGCGACGTTCGAGGGCATCGACATGGGCGGCGTCAACAAGTACAAGGACGGCGTCGTCTCCCGCCTCTTCAAGGGCCTCGCCGGTCTCATCAAGGGCCGCGGCATCACCGTGCTCGAGGGTGAGGGCCGCCTGGTCGGCGACCGGACGGTCGAGGTCAACGGCCACCGCTACGTCGGACGCGCGGTCGTCCTCGCGTCGGGCTCCTACTCCAAGTCGCTGCCGGGTCTCGAGGTCGACGGTCGCCACGTGCTGACCTCCGAGCACGCCCTCACCCTGGACCACGTCCCCGCCTCGGTCATCGTGCTCGGCGGCGGTGTCATCGGCTGCGAGTTCGCCAGCGTGTGGCGCTCCTTCGGCGCCGACGTCACCATCGTCGAGGCACTCCCCCGGCTCGTCGCGGCCGAGGACGAGGCGATCTCCAAGGTCCTCGAGCGAGCGTTCAAGAAGCGCGGCATCTCGTTGCGCACCGGCACCCCGTTCGAGTCCGTCGAGACCACCCAAGCCGGTGTCCGCGTCACCGTCGCAGGCGGCGAGGTCATCGAGGCCGAGGTGCTGCTCGTCGCGGTCGGCCGCGGCCCCACCACCTCCGGCCTGGGGTACGACGAGCAGGGCGTCGTCATGGACCGCGGCTTCGTGCTGACCGACGAGCGGCTCCGGACCAGCCTCGAGGGCGTCTACGCCGTCGGCGACATCGTCCCCGGGCTCCAGCTCGCGCACCGCGGCTTCCAGCAGGGCATCTTCGTGGCCGAGGACATCGCCGGCCTCGACCCGGCGCCCATCGACGAGGTCGGCATCCCCCGGGTGACCTACAGCGACCCCGAGGTCGCCTCCGTCGGCCTCACCGAGGCGGCCGCCCGGTCGACGTACGGTGACGACGCCGTGGAGAGCCTCACCTACGACCTCGGCGGCAACGGCAAGAGCCAGATCCTCAAGACGCAGGGCTTCGTGAAGCTCGTGCGCACCAAGGACGGCCCCGTCGTCGGCGTGCACATGGTCGGCGCCCGCGTCGGCGAGCTCGTCGGCGAGGCCCAGCTGATCTACGGCTGGGAGGCGCACCCCGAGGACGTCGCCCCGATGGTGCACGCCCACCCCACCCAGAGCGAAGCTCTCGGCGAGGCGCATCTCGCGCTGGCCGGGAAGCCTCTGCACGCGCACTCATAGACTCACCCCGGACCACCCAGCTCAACCGCGCAGCCGCCCACCACATAGGAGCGAAGGAACGCATGGCGACCTCAGTCACCCTCCCCGCACTCGGCGAGTCCGTCACCGAAGGCACCGTCACCCGTTGGCTCAAGCAGCCCGGCGACCAGGTCGCCGTCGACGAGCCGCTGCTGGAGGTGTCGACCGACAAGGTGGACACCGAGATCCCCTCCCCCGTGGCGGGCACCCTGCTCGAGATCAAGGCCGACGAGGACGAGACCGTCGAGGTCGGCGCCGAGCTCTGCACGATCGGTGACGAGGGCGAGTCCCCCGGCTCCTCCGACGAGAGCGGCGAGGACGAGAGCGGCCAGGACGACGCTCCCTCCGACGAGCAGCAGGACGAGCAGTCCGAGGCCGAGGCCCCGGCGGCCGAGTCCGACCGCGACGAGGACACGGACCGCAAGACCGAGACCGAGACGGAGCCGCCCGCCGCCAAGACGGAGGACGCTCCCCCTGCTCAGGAGACCGCGTCGAACTCGGCGGACACCAAGCCCGAGGCCGAGGCCTCCGACGCCGGCACGTCGGGCGGCGGCTCGGGCACCTCGGTGACCCTGCCCGCGCTGGGCGAGTCGGTGACCGAGGGCACCGTCACCCGCTGGCTCAAGCAGGTCGGCGACGACGTGGCCGTCGACGAGCCGCTGCTGGAGGTGTCGACCGACAAGGTCGACACCGAGATCCCCTCCCCGGTCGCCGGCAAGCTGCTGGAGATCAAGGTCCAGGAGGACGAGACCGTCGAGGTCGGCGCCGAGCTGGCCACCATCGGCTCCGGTGACGACGCGCCGTCGGGTGGCGGCGAGAAGTCGGCCCCCGCCGAGGAAGAGGAGAAGGAGCCCGAGCCGGAGGAGAAGGCCGAGCCCGAGAAGGAGCCCGAGAAGAAGTCGGAGCCCGAACCCGAGAGGCAGGCCGAGCCGGCCGCCGAGAAGGCGCCCGAGCCGACCAAGCAGGCCGAGCCGTCCCACCAGGCGTCGTCTGACTCCGGGGCGAGCGGCGAGGGTCCCTACGTCACCCCGCTGGTCCGCAAGATGGCGGCCGACCAGGGCGTCGACCTGTCCTCGCTGACCGGCAGCGGGGTGGGTGGACGCATCCGCAAGCAGGACGTCCTCGACGCCGCGGCCAAGGCCAAGGAGGCCACGGCCCAGCCCGAGGCCGCCCCGAGTGCCCCGGCTGCGTCGGAGTCCAAGGCGCCCGCGGCAGGGACCCCGAGCCCGCTGCGCGGCAAGACCGAGCCGATGACGCGGCTGCGCAAGGTGATCGCCAAGCGGATGGTCGAGTCGCTGCAGGTGTCGGCCCAGCTGACCACGGTCGTCGAGGTCGACGTCACCAACATCGCCCGGCTGCGGGACTCGGTGAAGGCCGAGTTCGCCGAGCGGGAGGGCGTCAAGCTGTCCTTCCTGCCGTTCTTCGCCAAGGCGGCGGTGGACTGCCTCAAGGAGTACCCGTCCCTGAACTCCTCGATCGACAGCGAGAAGGGCGAGGTCACCTACTACGACCACGAGAACCTCTCGGTCGCCGTGGACACGGAGAAGGGCCTGCTCACGCCGGTCATCAAGGACGCCGGCGACCTGTCGATCGCGGGCCTGGCCCGCAAGATCGCCGACGTCGCCGACCGCACCCGCAACAACAAGATCGGCCCGGACGAGCTGGCCGGCGGCACGTTCACGCTGACCAACACCGGTTCGCGCGGCGCGCTGTTCGACACCCCGATCATCAACCAGCCGCAGGTCGCCATCCTCGGCACCGGCGCCGTGGTCAAGCGGGCCGTGGTGATCGACGACGCGAACCTCGGCGAGACCATCGCCGTCCGCCGGATGGTCTACCTCGCGCTGACCTACGACCACCGGATCGTGGACGGCGCCGACGCCGCCCGCTTCCTCACGGCGGTCAAGCAGCGCCTGGAGTCCGGCACCTTCGAGGTCTGACGCACGACCCGCTAGTCCGTGACGCTTCGCAGGGATCTCCTGCGGAGCGTCACGGACTATCCGTTTAATGGGTCCGCGTAGGTTTGGCAGCATGAAGCTCGTGCTGGCCGGCGTCTCCGGCTTCCTCGGCACCGCCTGGCGCGACCACCTGGCCCGCGAGGGTCACGAGGTGGTGCGACTGGTGCGGGGCGAGGCCCTGTCGGCCCACGAGTCGTCCTGGGACCCGTACGCCGGCCAGGTCGACCGCTCGGTCATCGAGTCCGCCGACGTCGTGGCCACGATGTCGGGGGCGCCGCTGGCGCACTGGCCCTGGACCGAGTCCTACCAGCGCACGTTCACCGAGAGCCGGGTCGCCACGACCCGCACCCTCGCCGAGGCCGTCGCCGCCTCCGACCGCAAGCCGGCCTTCCTCGCGCAGAACGGCATCGCGGGGTACGGCGACCGGGGCGACGTCCCGTTGACCGAGGAGTCGGCCTTCGACGCGGACACCTTCATGGGCCGGGTCACCCGCGCCTGGCAGGACGCCGCGACGCCCGCGAGCGACGCCGGCGCCCGCGTCGTGGTGCTCCGCACCGGGATCATCCTGGACAAGCGCGGGGGTGCCCTCAAGCCGCTGCTGCTGCTGTTCAAGGCCGGCCTGGGCGGGCCCGTGGGACCGGGCACGCAGTACTTCTCCACCATCTCGATGTCCGACTGGGTCCGGGCGGCGACCCACCTCGCCGCCGACGACCAGGCGGTCGGCGTCTACAACGTCTCCGGTCCGCAGGCGACCACCAACGCCGAGTTCGGGCGCGAGCTCGGTCGCATGCTGCACCGCCCCTCGGTGCTCCCCGCGCCCGCCTGGCCGATCAAGAAGGTCATCGGCACGGTGTCCTCGGAACTGCTCAACTCCACCCGGGTCGAGCCGGCCCGGCTGCTGGCCGAGGGCTTCACGTTCGAGCACAGCACCCTCAACGAACGGCTCGCGGCCGCGCTCACCTGACCGTCCGCACCGCCGCCACCCGCCAGGCGCCGTCATCGGCCGTCGTCAGCGTGACCATCCGGACGTCGGACCGGTCGCGCGGCAGCGGCACCCGCACGTCACGCCCGACCGCGACCGCGCCGACGAGCCGGTCCGTGACCTGCAGCCGCAGCCGGCCGGGACGCTGCTCGACGACCCGCAGCGCCAGCACCTGGGTCCGCATCCCCTCGACGGCCAGCCCCCGCGCCCGGTAGCCCCGCAGCGCCTGCACGTCGGCCAGAGCGGCGGCCGACCCGGCGACGTACAGCTGGCGGAGCTCCCGGACCGAGCCGCGCGCGTAGGCCGCAGCCCGCTGCTCGTCCCAGGCCCGCAGCACGTCGGCCGCCGGCACGTCCGCGGGCACGTCCGCGGGCACCGCCGCGGTCGGAACCGAGGTGGCGTCGACCGCCGGCCGCTCTCCCAGCCGCACCACGACGAGCGAAAGGGCGAGCCCGAGCACGGCCAGCAGCACGACGACGGTCAGCCGGGAGCGGGTCACGCCACCAGCGTGGACGAGTCCGCGGATCCGCGTCGTCGCTCGTCCACAGGCACCGGTCAGGCGCCCGCGGCGAACGCTCCCGGAGCCGTCGCACGAGCAGCGGGTCACGGCGTACGTCGTCCCGGGGAGCCTCCGCGGCCAGGTGGCCCTGCAGCCGCTCCGCCACGAACGCCAGCCGGCTGTCCGCCTCGAAGGTGTCGCCGGGGTGCAGCAGCGACACGTGAACGTACAAGACCGACCCGCGTCGCTGGGGCCACGGTGAACCGATGACCTCCCGCTTCGACAACCAAGATGGCCGACGTGCTCCACGAGGACCTCCAGACCTGGCAGCGCCTCAACGTGACGGCGTTCCTGTCCTCGGGCCTCGCCTACGCCTTCCCCGGGCTGCGCGGGGAGCCCTACGAGGACGCGGACGGTGCGACGAGCCACGCCCTCTTCGCGCAGCTGGTCCTGGTGTTCGAGGGCTCGGCCGACGACCTGGCCAGGACCCACCAGCGGGCGCTGTCCCGAGGGGTGGAGACGGCCGTCTTCACCCGCGACAGGCTCCGCACCCGTGACGGGTCAGCCGCGGTGCTGGGGCGCCGGCTCTTCGGAGGCCTCGTCCGAAGCCAGCCGCACACCGTCGGAGCTCCCGACGTGCAGCATCTCGGCCGTGGCCTGGTCGGCGTGGTCGGCGGTGTGCCACAGCTTGGAGGGCCACCAGATCCGGGCGCCGAGGTCGTAGGCCAGAGCTGGCACCAGCAGCGTGCGCACGATCAGGGTGTCCAGCAGCACGCCGAACGCGACGATGAACGCGATCTGGGCCAGGAACAGGATCGGCACGACCCCGAGAGCGGCGAAGGTCGCGGCCAGCACGACCCCGGCCGACGTGATCACGCCGCCCGTGACCGAGAGCCCCTTCAGCACGCCCGGATGGGTCCCCTGCCGGACGGACTCCTCCCGCACCCGGGTCATCAGGAAGATCGAGTAGTCGATCCCCAGCGCGACCAGGAACACGAAGCCGATCAGCGAGATCGACGGGTCCGACGCCGGGAAGTCGAACACGTGGTTGAACACCACGGCGCTGATGCCGATGGTCGCCCCGAACGACAGCACGTTGGCCAGCACCAGCAGGAGCGGCGCCGCCAACGAGCGCAGCAGCAGCGCCAGCACGATGAAGATGACGACCAGGATCGCCGGAATCACCCGCGCCCGGTCCGCGTCGGTGGTGTCGCGGGCGTCGAGCTGGATGGCGGTGTTGCCACCCACGATGACGTCGGCGCCGACCTGGTCGAGGTCGGTCCGCAGGGCGCGCACGGTGTCGGCGGCAGTCGCCGACTCCGCCGACCCCTTGAGGGTGGCGAGCACGACGACGTCGCCGTCGACCACCTTCGGGGCCGGCGCGGCCGAGCCCGTCGGCGGGCCGGAGGGCAGGGAGCTGACGCCGTCGGCCACGATCCCGGAGTGTCCCTTGACCAGGGTCAGCACCTTCTGGAGGTCGCCCTGCGGGGTGATGACCACGACCGGGCTGGACTGGTCGCTCGGGAAGTGCGCGTCGAGGATGTCCTGCGCCTTCACCGAGTCCACGTCGGTCAGGAAGGTGTCGGTCTGCGGCACCGGGTCCTCGTTGAGCGTCGGCACGAACGCAGCGCAGGCAGCCAGACCGAGGAAGGTCACCACCCAGACGGTGCGCGAGCGCCGGCCGACCAGCCGGGCCACCCCACCCCAGAGACCCTTCGCGTCCTTGTGCTCCGAGCCGTACATCGGGCGGAACGGCCAGTAGGCCCAGCGCCCGAGCAGCAGCAGCGCCGCGGGCAGCAGGGTCAGGGCCGAGAACATCGCGCCGGCGATGCCGATCGCGCCGACCGGTCCCAGCCCGCGCAGGCTCGACAGGTCCGAGAGCAGCAGGCACAGCAGACCGAGGATCACGGTGACGCCGGACGCGACGATCGGCTCGAACGCGCGCCGGTAGGCCCGGCGCAGGGCGAGGTACGTCGACTCCTCGTCCCGCAGCTCCTCGCGGAACCTCGAGACCAGCAGCAACGAGTAGTCGGTCGCCGCCCCGAGCGCGAGGATGAACAGGATGCCCTGGCTCTGGCCGTTGAGGTCGAGCACGTTGTTCTTGGCCAGCGCGTAGATCGCCGCGGAGGCGACGCCGAGCGCCAGCACCGCGGAGACCATCACCACCAGCGGGAGGATGATCGTCCGGTAGACGACCACCAGGATCACCAGGATCACCAGCAGGGCGACGACGAGCAGGATGCCGTCGATGGCCCCGAACGCCGTGATGAAGTCGCCGAGGATGCCGCCCTGACCGCCGACGAGGGCGGTCAGCCCGTCGGGCGGGCTCTTCACCACGTCCCGGATGTCGTCGACCGCGACCTGGATCTCCTCGCCGTCGGACGACGCCACCGGCACGACGATCTGCGCTGCGGTCCCGTCCTCGGCGTACGTCGGTGCGGTCACAGCGGTCCGGTCCACGTGGTCCACGTCCTTGAGCGACCCGTCGTACGCCACGATGGCCTGCTTGTCGGCGTCGGTCAGGCCGCCGGTGCGCTGGAAGACCACGATCGTGGGCAGCGACTCCTGGCCGGTGAACTTCAGGAACTCGTTGAGGACCCGGGTCGACTCGGTGCTCTTCGGCAGGAAGGACGCGTTGTCGTTCTTCTGCACCTCGGCGAGCCGGCCCGCGAACGAGCCGAGCGGGCCGCCGACGAACAGCCACAGCAGCACGACCACGATCGGCAGGACCCAGCGCCTGGACCGCCCGGGACCGGAGGGGCTGGGCGGCGTGCTGGGCGGCGTGCTGGCGTGCGACATGCAGGTCTCCCTCGTCCAGGATCCGGCCCCCTCACGACCGGACTCCCTCGTTCCACATCCTTCCGCATCGCCCCAACGCCACGGACGCCGGTCTCGTCTCGACGTAGGCTGAGCGACGTGGCAGACCTGAGTTTCGAGACCGTGGGCTTCGGCGACGGGGCCGTGGAGTACGTCGCGGCGTGGGACCTGCAGCGAGAGGTGCACGCGCGGGTCGTCGACGGCGGGCCGGACACCGTGCTGCTGCTCGAGCACCCGCCGGTGTTCACCGCCGGCAAGCGCACCGAGCCCCACGAGCGTCCCGTGGGGGACGACGTCCCGGTCCTCGACGTGGACCGCGGTGGCAAGATCACCTTCCACGGCCCCGGCCAGCTGGTCGGCTACCCGATCGTCCGGCTGCCCGACCACGTGCTCGTCGTCGACTACGTGCGCCGCGTCGAGGAGGCTCTGATCGGCGTCTGCCGCGAGCTGGGCGTCACGACCGCGCGCGTCCCCGGCCGCAGCGGGGTGTGGATCGCCGCCGACGAGCGGGGACCGGAGCGCAAGGTCGCCGCCCTCGGCATCCGGGTCAGCCGCGGCGTCACGATGCACGGCTTCGCGATCAACTGCGACGTCGACCTCGGGTGGTACGACCGGTTCGTGCCCTGCGGCATCAGCGACGCCGGCGTCACCAGTCTCTCGGTCGAGCTGGGCCGCGACGTGACGGTCGACGAGGTCGCCCCGCTCGTCGAGCGGCACGTGGCCGAGCTGCTCGCCTGGGCGCCGTACACCTCGACCCCGGACTACCCGGCCAAGCCCGAGCCCGGCCGGATCAGGCTGCTGAGGCCCCAGGGAGTGACCAGCGGGGGCTGACCCCGGCGTGTCCCCCGGCGCGCACCCGCTCCCCTGCACGAGACTCGACGGGTGCCTGCCAACGGAGACCTGGTCATCGAGACCACCGGACTGCACAAGGAGTTCCGCACCCGTCGCGGACGGCGCGTCGTCGCAGTCGACCACCTCGATCTCGCGGTGCCGGCCGGCGGCGTGCACGGCTTCCTGGGCCCAAACGGCTCCGGCAAGACCACCACGATCCGGATGCTGCTCGGTCTGGCCCGACCCAGCGAGGGCCGGATGCAGCTCCTCGGCCAGCCCGTCCCCCGCCACCTCCCGGCCGTGATGGCCCGGGTCGGCGCGGTCGTCGAGCAGCCCAAGTTCGTGCCCAGCTTCACCGGCCGGCGCAACCTGACCCTGCTCGCGCACGCGGTCGGCGTGCCCAACCAGGCCGTCGACACCGCCCTCGCCCAGGTGGGGCTGTCCGGCCGGGAGCGCGAGCGTTACAAGGGCTACTCGCTCGGCATGAAGCAGCGGTTGGCGATCGCCGCGACGCTGCTCAAGTCGCCCGACCTGCTGATCCTCGACGAGCCCACCAACGGGCTCGACCCCGCGGGCATCCGGGACATCCGGACGATGATCCGCGAGCTCGGCGAAGGCGGCGTGACCGTGCTGCTCAGCTCGCACATCCTGGCCGAGGTGCAGCAGGTCTGCCACTCGGTCTCGATCATCGGCAACGGCCGGCTGCTGGCGTCCGGCGCTGTCGAGGACCTCGTCGGCGAGCAGCAGGTCAAGCAGGTCCGCGTCGGGGTGGCCGACCCCGACGCCGCCCAACGAGTCCTGCAGGAGGCCCGCTGGCGAGTCACGCGGGACGGCGACGCGTTGGTCGTCGAGGGAGCCGAGCACGCCGAGGACATCACCCGCGCGCTGGCCGCCCGGCAGATCTACGTCCGCGAGCTGACCCCGGTGCGGGCCGACCTGGAGTCGGTCTTCCTGCAGCTCACCCAGGACAGCTCGCTGCACGCCCGCAGGGAGTCCTCGTGAGGCTGCTCCGCGTCGAGCTCGCGCGCCTGGTGTCCCGACGGGCGGTGGTGCTGATCGTCCTCGGGGCGGCCCTGCTCACCGCCCTGATCGCCGGCTCCACCCTGTGGGACAGCCGCCCGGTCACGGCCGGCGAGCTGGCCCAGGCCGAGGCGCAGGTCCAGGAGGTGCTCAGCCAGCCGGACTTCCAGCGCGACCTGTCGACCTGCCAGAACGGCCCCGAGGCCTTCTTCGGACCGGGTGCCCAGGAGGCGGACTGCGAGGCCAACCTGGTGCCCCGGCCGGAGAACTACCTGAACCGCTCTGCTCTCGACCTCGACGAGCAGCAGCAGGGCACCGGCGTGGGCGTGGTCGTCCTCATCGCCGCGTTGATGATCATCGTGGGCACGACGTTCGCCGGAGCCGACTGGGCCACCGGCTCGATGAGCAACCAGCTGCTCTTCGAGCCCCGGAGGCTGCGCGTGTGGGCGGCCAAGGGCGTCGCGGTCCTCCTCGGTGCCGGGGTCGTGGCCGCCGTGCTGGTCACCGGCTTCTGGGTCGTCCTCGGGCTGTCCGCCCAGTCCCGCGGCATCGCCACCGCCCCCGAGGTCCGCGACCAGATCGTGTGGATGTCGGTGCGCGGCGTCGCGCTGGCGGCCGGCGGCGGGCTCGGCGGCTACGCGTTGACGATGCTGCTGCGGCACACCGTCGGCACCCTGGCCCTGCTGTTCGCCTACGCGGCCGGTGGCGAGGCCGTGCTGGCGCTCGTGCCCCTGGACGGGTCGGCGCGGCTCAGCCCGACGTACAACGTGTTCGCCTGGCTGCGCCACGGTGTGCGGGTCTTCGACCAGAGCGTCGTGTGCCGTCCCAGCCAGGCCTCCTGCGACCAGCGGCTGACCATCAGCCTGCTCGACGGGGCGACGTACCTCGGGGTCCTGCTGCTCGTCACGCTGATCGTCTCGGCGCTGGTTTTCCGGCGTCGCGACGTGCCCTGAAGCACGCTCGTCGGATTGGGGTCGCCCCGGGCTCCGGCGTACAGTGACCAGGTGACCCAGACCCCCCACCAGCTCGGTTCGACCGCGCCCGCGACCGCCCCGGACGGTCGCAAGCTGCTCCGCCTCGAGGTCCGCAACGCGGAGACCCCGATCGAGCGCAAGCCGGAGTGGATCAAGACCCGGGCGAAGATGGGCCCGCAGTACCGCGAGCTGCAGAACCTCGTGAAGTCCGAGGGCCTGCACACGGTCTGCCAGGAGGCCGCCTGCCCCAACATCTTCGAGTGCTGGGAGGACCGCGAGGCCACCTTCCTCATCGGCGGCGACCAGTGCACCCGGCGCTGCGACTTCTGCCAGATCGACACCGGCAAGCCCGAGGCTCTCGACCGCGACGAGCCGCGGAGGGTGGCCGAGAGCGTGCAGCAGATGAAGCTGCGCTACGCGACCATCACCGGCGTCGCCCGCGACGACCTGCCCGACGGCGGTGCCTGGCTGTACGCCGAGACCGTCAAGCAGATCCACGAGCTGAACCCGGGCACCGGCGTCGAGAACCTCATCCCGGACTTCAACGGCAAGCCCGACCTGCTCCAGGAGGTCTTCGAGTCCCGTCCCGAGGTGCTCGCGCACAACGTCGAGACGGTGCCGCGGATCTTCAAGCGGATCCGCCCCGCGTTCCGCTACGACCGCTCCCTCGACGTCATCACGCAGGCCCGCGCGTTCGGTCTGGTGACCAAATCGAACCTGATCCTCGGCATGGGCGAGACCCGTGAGGAGATCTCGCAGGCGCTGCGCGACCTGCACGGCGCGGGCTGCGAGCTGATCACCATCACGCAGTACCTCCGCCCCTCCCCGCGGCACCACCCCGTCGAGCGCTGGGTCAAGCCCGAGGAGTTCGTCGAGATGAAGGACGAGGCCGACGAGATCGGCTTCGCCGGAGTCATGTCCGGGCCGCTGGTCCGCTCGTCGTACCGCGCGGGCCGGCTCTACCAGCAGGCGACCGCCGCCCGCGAGGCCCGCGCCACCGCCTCGGCCTGACCCGACTGCTTCTGCCACAATCACCACGTCCAGCCAGCACCGCACAGAATCAGCAGAGGCTCACCTGATGGCCAAGAAGGACGCCGCAGCCCCCGAGAAGAAAGAGGGCCGGCTCAAGCAGATCGCACTCGTCTACAAGATGACGAAGAAGACCGACCCGCGGATCGGCCTGATCCTGCTGGGTGTCTTCGTGGTCTCCACGGCGATCGCCTACGGCGTGTTCTACCTCGTGCCCGGCCCATGGTTCCTGGATCTGGTCACCTCGATCCTGATCGGCCTGCTGTCGGTGCTGATCCTGTTCGGTCGCCGGGCCCAGAAGTCGCAGTACGCCCAGATCGAGGGCCAGACCGGCGCCGCCGCGGCCGTGCTCGGTCAGCTCAAGCGGGGCTGGAAGGTCGAGCCGGGCATCGCGTTCAACAAGAACCAGGACCTCGTGCACCGGGTCGTCGGTCCCCCCGGGATCGTGCTCGTCGGCGAGGGCAACCCGCACCGTCTCAAGAGCCTGATGGCCAACGAGCGCCGCAAGCACGAGCGGGTCGCGTCCGAGACGCCGATCTTCGAGGTCGTCAGCGGTGAGGGCGCCGGGGCGGTGCCCGTGCCCAAGCTGACCAAGCACGTCACCAAGCTCGGCCGCAACATCAAGCCAGCCGAGATGACCGACGTGCTCCAGCGCCTCCGCGCCCTGGACGCCAACCGCTCCGCGATGCCGATCCCCAAGGGCCCGGTGCCGACCAGCATGAAGGGTGCCCGCGGCAACATGCGCGGTCGCTGAACCTCAGCCGGCTCGTGCGGAGCCGCCTTGGGGCAGCCGACGGACGCCGGTTCGACCACCCCGGAGACGGGGGTAGGTCAGGTGTCGGGATCGGTGTACTGGGCACAATGTGCGAGTCCGCTCGGAGCGGCACCCACCCATCCGCAGCACCCCCGAGGACGAACGACTTACATGACGGACTCCACCCAAGCCCGCCCCACCGCAGCAGTCGTAGGCGGTGGCGTGTCCGGTCTCACCGCGGCCTACCTGCTGGCCAAGACCCACCACGTCACCCTGTTCGAGGCCGACGAGCGTGTCGGCGGTCACGCGCACACCCACGACGTGACCCTCGGCGACGGCAGCACCGTGCCGGTCGACTCCGGTTTCATCGTGCTGAACGACCGCACCTACCCCCACCTGCAGCGGCTGCTGGCCGAGCTGGGCGTGCAGACCCGGCCCACCGAGATGAGCATGAGCATCTCCTGCAACGAGTGCGGCCTGAACTACGTGGGCGGTCGCAGGGCGCCGGGCATCTTCGCCCAGAAGCGCCGCGTCCTGGACCCCACGTTCTGGCGGATGCTGCTCTCGATCCGCCGGTTCCAGAAGGCCGCGCTAGAGCTGCTGGAGGCCGGGTCCGACGACAGCCCGACCTACGGCGAGTTCCTCGACCGGCACGACTTCAGCCAGCACTTCCGCAGCCACTACGCCCTGCCGATCGTCTCCTGCGTCTGGTCGATGGGTCACCGCGAGGCGCTGGACTACCCCGCGGCGTACCTCTTCGCGTTTCTGCAGCACCACGGCTTCCTGGTGCTGGGCGACGCCCCCACCTGGCACACCGTGGTCGGCGGCTCCCGGGCGTACGTCGCAGCGATCACCAGCCGGCTCGACGTGGTGCGCACCAGCACCCGGGTCACGGCGGTCAGCCGCAAGCCCGACGCGGTCGAGATCGACGACGAGCTCGGCGCTCACCACTCGTTCGACAAGGTGGTCGTCGCCACCCACGCCGACGACGCGCTGCGCGTGCTCACCGACGCGGACGAGGACGAGACCGCTCTCCTGGGCGCCTTCGGCTACTCCACGAACGTCGCTCACCTGCACCGGGACGAGTCCCTGCTGCCCGCCAAGCGCGCCGGCCGGGCCGCCTGGAACTACCGCCTGGAGAGCTGCGCCGAGGTCGCCGACCGCAGCAAGGTGTCCTACTGGATGAACCGGCTCCAGGGGCACCCCGAGTCCGACCCGCTGATCGTGACGCTGAACCCCGACGAGGGGGACGCCCCCTCGGACGTGATCGCCACCATGACCTACCTGCACCCGACGTACACCTCCGCCTCGGTCGCCGCGCAGAAGCGGCTGGACTCGCTGAACGGAGACCGCGTCGCCTTTGCGGGCGCCTACCAGGGCTGGGGCTTCCACGAGGACGGCTGCCGCTCGGGCGTCGCGGCCGCCGAGGCCTTGGGCGCGACCTGGTGAGCACCGTCGTCACGGCCGCGCCGGCCTTCGTGCCGGCCCACGTCAGTCACCGGCGCAGCCGGCCGTTCACCTACACCTTCGAGCACCGCACCAGCATGTGGCTGGTCGACACCGACGACACCGACGCAGCCTTCCCGGGCTGGCTGAAGCGTCTCGTGTCGATCCGGGCCGAGGACCACTTCGCGGCAGACGACACCCGTCCGCTGACCGCGAAGGTGCGGCACTACCTGGCGGAGAACGACCTGTCGTGGACCGCGCACCGCGTCCTGATGCTGGCGAACGCCCGCTCCCTGGGCTACGTGTTCGACCCGCTCACGACGTACTTCTGCCTGGCCGCCGACGGCACCCTCGAGGGCGTGCTCGCCGAGGTGCACAACACCTACGGCGAGCGGCACTGCTATCCGCTCGACGTCGCCGCGGAGCAGACCGCGACCGTCGACAAGGAGTTCTACGTCTCGCCGTTCTTCGCGGTCGAGGGTCGCTACGACATCCGCACCCGCATCACGGACTCGAACGTCGTCGTCGGCATCTCCCTGACCCAGGGCGAGCAGACCGTGTTCACCGCCTCGGTGCACGGCGACCTGCAGCCCGCCACCCGCGGCCGCGTCCTGCGCGCCGTGCTCCGCAACCCGATCCCCTCGCAGCGCGTCGCTGCGCTCATCCGTTGGCACGGCATCCGCCTCTGGCTCCGACGTCTGCCCGTCGTCCCCCGCCGCCCGCACCAGGCCCCGAAAGGAATGGCATGACCACCACGATCGACCCCCGGGTCACCGCCTCGTCCGCCCTCCTCCCCGCACCCCCGTCGTACGGCGTCCGGGGGCTCGTCGCCCGCAGAGTGATCCAGCGCATCCTCCGGGGCGTGCCCGTCACCGCGCGGCTGTCGACCGGTGAGGTGTACGGCGCGCCGATGAGCGAGCACCGCCCCGTCCTGGAGGTCACCCGTCCCGAGGCGTTCTTCGCCCGGCTCGGGCGCAGCCCGATGATCGGCATCGGCGAGTCCTACATGGCTCGCGAGTGGAGCGTCGGTGAGGGGACCGACCTGGCCGACGCCCTGGCGCCCTTCGCCGAACGGCTGACCGACCTGATCAAGCCGGTGTTCTACAACCTGCGGCACACCGTGCTGCCCCGCGGACTGAACCCTGCGAACACCAAGGACGGCGCGAAGAAGAACATCGAGGCGCACTACGACCTGTCGAACGAGATGTTCATGCAGTTCCTCGACCCGACGCTGTCGTACTCCTCCGCACTGTTCGACTCGCTCGAGACGGCCCCGGTGCTGGCCGACCTCGAGGCCGCGCAGCTGGCCAAGGTCGACGCGATCCTCGACTCTGCCGGCGTCCGCGAGGGCTCACGGGTGCTCGAGATCGGCACCGGCTGGGGCACGCTAGCGATCCGGGCCGCCGAGCGCGGCGCGACCGTGACCACCGTGACCCTGTCGGTGGAGCAGGCCGAGCTCGCCCAGCACCGGGTCGACGCCGCCGGCGTCACCGACCGCGTCGAGATCGCCGTGCGCGACTACCGCGACCAGGACGGCCAGTTCGACGCCATCGTCAGCGTCGAGATGATCGAGGCCGTCGGCGAGGAGTTCTGGCCGGAGTACTTCTCGAAGATCGACTCGCTGCTCGCCCCCGAGGGTAAGGCCGCCATCCAGGCGATCCTCATCGCCCACGACCGGATGATCGCCACGCGCAACACCTACACGTGGATCCACAAGTACATCTTCCCCGGCGGCATGCTGCCCTCGACCGACGCGATCAGCCAGGTCACCCGCAAGCACACCTCGCTGCACGTGAGCAACATCCGGCCGATGGGACTGCACTACGCCCACACGCTGCGGCTCTGGCGCGAGGAGTTCGTCCGCAACTGGCAGGGCGTCCAGGCGCTCGGCTTCGACGACCGGTTCTGCCGGATGTGGGAGTTCTACCTGGCCTACTGCGAGGCCGGGTTCCGCACCGGCTACCTCGAGGTGGCGCAGATCCGCATCGAGCGCTGAGCCCGCACCTGGCCGCCCGGCACGCCTCGTCACGGGGCGAGGCGTTCCGGCTGCTCAGCGGCGGACGGTGACGGTGCCGGCGATCAGGTCGTGCAGGCCGCGCCGGTCCCGGTTGTAGATCACCGGCGGCACCACCACGCAGATCAGCAGCGTGCGCAGCAGGGCAACCAGCAGGTTGACCGGCCCGTGGTCCAGGCGGACGACGGCGACGCGCAGCACCAGCTGGCCGAACGAGCCGCCCGCCAGCGCGGTCAGGATCGTGCCTTCGGTGAAGAACACCAGCAGCGGGACCCACGCCTCCCAGCCGCGCGAGGACAGCACGTCCGGCCCGGCGAAGGCGCTGGCGACGAGGAGGGACGCGAACCAGTCGACGCCCAGCGCGAGGATCCGGCGTCCCCAGGTGGCGACCGAGCCGCGCCCCGTCTCGGGCAGACCGAGCCGCTGGCCGGCGTACAGGGGGCCGACGGGACCGACGGAAGCGGATGGCTGGCTCACGTCGCCAGGCTACCGGGGCGCGGGTCGCGGTCTGCGCAGACCCGACCCACTCTGTTACATGCCCGAAACAAGGGAGATACTCCGGAGAAACTGCCCGTGCATAGGTTTCGACCCAGTGGTGCAGAGCGGCATCGCACACCAGTCTGAGCACAGCTCTTTGAGCGCCATCATGTGGCCCCTGCGGCCGAGGAGGACGAATGTTCGCTAACAGCGACGAGCTGCTGAAGTACATCAAGGACGAAGGCGTCGAGATGGTCGACGTGCGGTTCTGCGACCTCCCCGGCGTCATGCAGCACTTCACCGTCCCGGTGTCCTCGTTCGACCAGTCGGTCTTCGACGACGGCCTCGGCTTCGACGGGTCCTCCATCCGCGGGTTCCAGGCGATCCACGAGTCCGACATGCAGCTCTTCCCTGACCCGACCACGGCCTGGCTCGACCCGTTCCGCAAGGCCAAGACGCTGATCGTGAACTTCTTCATCCACGACCCGATCACCGGCGAGGCCTACAGCCGCGACCCGCGCAACATCGCGCGCAAGGCGCTGGCGTACCTCAAGAGCACCGGCATCGGCGACACGGCGTACTTCGCGCCCGAGGCGGAGTTCTACATCTTCGACTCGGTGAAGTTCGAGACGAAGCAGAACGTCGGGATGTACGAGATCGACTCCGTGGCCGGCGCCTGGAACACCGGGCGTGACGAGGAGGGCGGCAACAAGGGCTACAAGGTGAAGTACAAGGGTGGCTACTTCCCCGTCGCCCCGACCGACCACTTCGGTGACATCCGCGACGAGATCGCCATCGAGCTCGAGAAGTCCGGACTCATCGTCGAGCGCGGCCATCACGAGGTCGGCACCGCCGGCCAGACCGAGATCAACTGGCGCTTCGACGAGCTCCTGGCCAGCGCCGACAGCGTCATGAAGTTCAAGTACATCGTCCGCAACGTGGCCCTGCGCAACGGCAAGACCGCCACCTTCATGCCGAAGCCGATCTTCGGTGACAACGGCTCGGGGATGCACGTGCACCAGTCCATCTGGAACAACGGCGAGCCGCTGTTCTTCGACGAGACCGGCTACGCCGGCCTCTCGGACATGGCGCGGTGGTACATCGGCGGCCTGCTCAAGCACGCCCCGTCGCTGTTGGCGTTCACCAACCCGACGGTGAACTCCTACCACCGCCTGGTGCCGGGCTTCGAGGCCCCGGTCAGCCTGGTCTACAGCCAGCGCAACCGGTCCGCCTGCGTGCGGATCCCGATCACAGGCGCCAACCCCAAGGCGAAGCGCATCGAGTTCCGCTGTCCCGACCCGTCGGCGAACCCCTACCTGGCGTTCGCCGCGCTGCTGCTCGCCGGTGTCGACGGCATCAAGAACAAGATCGAGCCGCCGGCTCCGATCGACAAGGACATCTACGAGCTGCCGCCGGACGAGAAGGCCGAGGTCGACATGGTGCCGACGTCGCTGAACGCGGTGCTGGACTCCCTCGAGGCCGACCACGAGTTCCTCCTGCAGGGTGGCGTGTTCACCGCCGACCTCATCGAGACGTGGATCGACTACAAGCGCGAGATGGAGATCCTGCCGGTGCAGCTGCGGCCGCACCCGCACGAGTTCGAGCTGTACTACGACCTCTGATCCACCGCATGACCTCAGCACGACCATTCCCGCGGCCTCTTGGGCAGTCACACCGCACCTGCGTGGAGTGGAGCCGGTCTAGCCGACTTCTCGTTCGGGACCCACCGCGGGAGCACCGTGCCCAGGCAGACGTGCCAGATATCCCCTCATCGGGTCATACGCGAGGGCTGCCCGCGGACGTACCTTTGAAGCACGAGGGGGCGTTCAGTCGGCTTTGGGGGCACATGCCGCTGCTGAGCGCAGCGAGCCGCCCAGGTGTCGACGAGACGCCCGGGCGGTTCGCCTTTGCTGGGGCTCCCACCCCGCACGGGGGAGAACGGGGCAGGAGCACAACGAGAATAGCGGCACCGAGAAAGACGAGCGAGTCCGAAAGTGCGCTAGGTTGCCGTGGGGACGACAGCCCCCGGCGTCACGCATGCCGGGGGCTGTCCCGTCTGGTGCTGGGCTACCGGCCTCAGCGAACCGGCGGTACACACGGACCGTTGCCGTCATCGCCTCCCATCCCGGGGTCGTGACGGTCGGCCGCGCCGGCCCGTCGCCTGCGCGATGGTCCGGATCTTGGTGGACAGTTGGTGGCTCAATCAGCGGCACCAGAACCTGGCCCGGCATGGTTCCTGCCTCAGTGACGCACTTCCTCAGGACGGCCGGCTTCGTCGTCGTCGAGCTGTTGCCCCGGATCCGGAACGGGTCGTCCAGCGGAAGCTGTCACGGTGAGGCCGCGGTCGACGAGGGTCGGCCAGCCGACTGCTGTAGCCGTCGTCGAAGGTCAACGCGACGATCGTCGTCCCTGGAGTCTGCCGCTTCGTCGGTGGCGGGATCTTGGGGGCTTCCTCGTCGATGACGAGGGCTGGGCGGTCGGTCGCTCCGTTGGTGTCCGGTCACCTTCCCCCTGCGCCCTTCGGGTGTCCCGCCCCGGGCGCCCCCCGTTCTGGCTTCCACGCCTCACACCGTAGGAGCAGACTCGTTCGTCTTGCCGTGGTTTGGTCGATTCCGACGCCCTCCCCCCGCCCGGGAGGAGGGCCGGGTCAACGACACACGGGTGGGCCGGCGGCCAGGGAGCGCGTCACGCCGTCGTGCAGGTAGATCGCGTGGCCGCAGACGTCGCTGACGTGCCGGTAGTGGGTGGCCAGAGCCAGCCGGGTCAGGTCGTGGGAGTCGATGTTCCACGGGTCGAGGCTGCTCCAGGCGACGACCCAGGTCGGCGCGTGCGGTCCGCGCAGGACGGCACGGAGCCCGGACAGGCGCGGGTCGAGGGTGCGCATCGGCAGCGTCCAGAGGTACTCGTAGGGCGAGCGCATCCCGGACGCCTGCTGCACGTCCGCGTTGCCGAACAGCACGGTCGCGGTGTCCCCGGGCCGGCCCAGCTGCCGGAGGTAGCCGCCGACGACGGCGCCGTGGTTCCGGTACGCCGTGCCGCCGGCCGTCACCCAGACGGTGGCCAGCAGCGCCGACACGACCGTGAGGACGACGGCCGCGCGCACCCGGACCGCGTCGGGAGCCCACAGTCCGGCGGCCAGCGCCAGGACGGGAGCGAGCTGGAGCAGGTAGTGCGGCCAGTAGCTGCCGCCGAGGACGATGCTCACGCTCTCGAAACCGGCCGTCGCCGCGACCGCCCACGCGACCGGCGGCCCGCGCAAGGAGCACCGAAACGTCTCGCCGACCAGGGCCAGCAGCAGCGGCAACGCTCCGCACAGCACAGCGAGGCCGGCGACCACCAGCGCCCGGCCCAGGGAGGCGTGCAGGCTATGGTCCTCGATCACGTCGAGTGCCGTGCCTCGGAACCCGAAGACGGCCTGGTAGGCCGTCGCGATAGCCACCCGCGACCACACGACGTAGGCCAGCGCGGCGGCGACCACGAGCCCGCCGCCGAGTACCCCCCCGGCGGCGACCCACGCGGCGGCCCGCGGAGCGATGCGGCGCTGCAGGAGCATCGCCACCAGCAGCGCGCCCGCGAACACGACCGCGTCGCCGAAGTTCTGCTTGACCATCACCGCCGCCCCGGCCGCGAGCCCGGCGAGCACCGCGGTGACGAAGGCCGACCGCCCCTCCCGCCGTACGGCGGCCAGGGTCAGCGCCACGGACAGCATCACCAGCGGCGCCGCGAACACCTCGCCGTCGGCCTCCTGGGCCATCACCAGCGGCGTCACGGCGAACGCACCCGCGACGAGGGCCGCCCAGCGCACGCCGCGCGAGCCGACGAACTGGTGGGCGGCGGCCGCGGCGGACACCACCAACAGCACGGCGAAAGCCGTGGCCAGCAGCCGGATCGTCGGCGGCCAGCCCGTCAGCACCGCCAGCCGGTAGAGCGCCATCAGGAGTGGCGGCCGGTCCACGAAGTAGTGGCCGTAGAGGTTCGGCCCTCCGGCGTGCCAGTCCTTGGCCACCAGCCAGAAGCCCCCCTCGTCGCTGAACAGCGGCCCGACGACGTACCCCAGCCGGAGCACCACGACAGCCACGACGATCCCGCCGACGAAACGGCGCGTCGACGCGCGGGGACGGCTGGGAGCGAGCAGGAAGGCCACCTCACCAGTGAAGTCCGGCTACCTGAAGCCAGCATGAACAGCAGGCGGGCGCGGTCTAGCCCCAGAACACTCGCTCGACGACCTTGCGGGCCCGCCGGGTCACCCGCAGGTAGTCGTCGACCATCCGGTCGGACTCACCGGGCGGGTAGCCACGGATGTGGGCCACCGCGGCCCGCTCCCGGGCGTCGCGGGGCAGGGCGTCGGTCGACCGGCCCCGGACCTGGACGATCGCGTTGCGCAGGCCGCTGGCCGTGCGCCAGGCCTCCGCGAGCGACCGGGCGTCGGGGGCTCCGAGCAGGTCGGCGTCCACGGCCGCCTGCAGCGCGTCGAGGGTGCGGGTGGTGCGCAGCCCGGGCACCGTGCCGGCGTGCTGCATCTGGATCAGCTGCACGGTCCACTCGACGTCGGCCAGCCCCCCGCGACCCAGCTTGAGGTGGGTGGCCGGGTCGGCGCCGCGCGGCAGCCGCTCGTCGTCGACGCGGGCCTTGATCCGACGCACCTCGAGCACGTCGTCGGCGCTGATCCCGTTCGACGGGAACCGCAGCGGGTCGATCAGCTCGGTGAAGTGCCGGCAGACCTCCTCGTCCCCGACCATCGCGCTGGCCCGCAGCAGGGCCTGCGCCTCCCAGACCAGCGACCAGCGAGCGTAGTAACGCGCGTAGGACTCCAGCGTGCGCACCAACGGGCCCTGCTTGCCCTCGGGACGCAGGTCGGCGTCGACGACGAGGGCCGGGTCCGTCCCGGGCAGCGACAGCAGCCGGCGGAACTCGTTGGCGACGTCGCGCGCGGCCCGGCTGCTGTCCTCGCCCTTCGTGTCCGGCAACGGCTCGTGCACGAACAGCACGTCGGCGTCGCTGCCGAAGCTCAGCTCGAACCCGCCGAACCGGCCCATCGCCACGATCGCGATCCGCGTCGGCAGCGGCGCGCGGCGCTCGGCCTGGATCGCGAGCCGGGCGACCGTCAGGGCCGCCTCGAGCGTCGCCGCGGTGACGTCGGTGAGCGCCGCCCCCACGGCGTCCACGTCCACGAGCCCGAGCAGGTCGGCGACCGCGATGCGGAACAGCTCCCGCCGCCGGATCGCTCTGACCGCGGTCACCGCCTCGACCGGGTCGGTGTGCCGGATGGCAGCAGAGGTCATCTCCTTCTGCAGCGTGGCCCGGGACAGCGGCTGCAGCGCCTCGTCGGTGGCCAGCATCCGCACGCCGTCGGGAGCCCGCTGCAGCAGGTCGGTTGCGTAGCGGCTCGACGCCAGGACCGTGGCCAGGCGCTGAGCGACCTGGCCCTCGTCGCGGAGCGTCTGGAGATACCAGTGCGTCGATCCGAGGGCCTCGGAGATCTGCCGGAAGCCGAACAGGCCCGCGTCCGGGTTGGGGGCGTCGGCGAACCAGCCGAGCATGGCGGGCAGCAGCGTGCGCTGGATGTTGGACGACCGGGACACGCCCGCGGTCAGCGCCTCCAGGTGCCGCAGGGCGCCGCGCGGGTCCTCGTAGCCCAGCGCGGCGAGCTGCTGCTCGGCCGCCTTCGGGGACAGCCGCGCCTCGTCCGCGCGCAGCCGGGCCACGGCGGCCAGCAGCGGCCGGTAGAACAGCTTCTCGTGCAGCCGACGCACCTCGCGGCTGTGCCTGCGCCACTCCCGGTTGAGCTCGTCGACGGGCTCGCGCATGAAGCCCATCGAGCGGCCCAGCCGGCGCATCGCCTCGTCGTCGTCGGGCAGCACATGGGTGCGGCGCAGCTGCCACAGCTGCAGGCGGTGCTCGAGGGTGCGCAGGAAGCGGTACGCCGCATCGAGGGCTGCGCCGTCGTCGCGTCCGACGTACCCACCCTGGGTGAGCTTGGCCAGCGCCGACAGCGTCGTGGGGGTGCGCACCGCCTCGTCCGAGCGGCCGTGCACGAGCTGGAGCAGCTGGACGGCGAACTCGACGTCGCGCAGTCCGCCCGACCCGAGCTTGATCTGACGACCGGCCTGCGCGGCCGGGATGTGCTCGATCACCCGGCGCCGCATCGCCTGCACCTCGGTCACGAAGCCGGGACGCTCGGAGGCGGACCACACCATCGGCGCGACCCGGGCGCAGAACTCGGCGCCGATCTCCAGGTCGCCGGCGACGGGGCGGGCCTTGAGCAGCGCCTGGAACTCCCAGGTCTTCGCCCACTTCTGGTAGTAGCCCTCGTGGCTGGCCAGCGTCCGGACCAGCGGGCCGGACTTCCCCTCGGGACGCAGCGCGGCGTCGACCGGCCAGATCGTGCCCTCGCCGGTGTGGTCGGAGCAGATCCGCATCAGGTTCGAGGCCAGCTGGGTCGCGGTGCGCAGGGCCGCCGGCTCGTCGCACCCCTCGGCGGCCTCGGCCACGAAGATCACGTCGACGTCGCTCACGTAGTTGAGCTCGTGCCCGCCGCACTTGCCCATCGCGATCACGCCGAGCCTCGCCGTGGAGGCGACGTCGGCGCCCAACCGGGCGCGGGCGATCGCGAGCGCGGCGTCGAGCGTTCCGGCGGCCAGGTCGGAGAGCTCGGCGGCGACGTCGTCGACCCCCACGTCGTGGGAGAGGTCGCGGGCGGCCAGCCGGAGCAGCAGGCGGCGGTACTCCACGCGCAGCGCGTCGACGCACGTCTCGTCGTCGCCCTCCGAGAACGGCGCCACCGCCCGGGGGTCGGCGCCCACGGCCGCGAGCAGGCTGCCGCGCACCGCGAACGCGGCCGGCCGCGTCGAGCCCAGGGCCGGGTCGCGCAGGTCGCGCCAGTGCTCGGGGTGCCGCAGCAGGTGGTCGCCCAGCGCCGAGCTGGCGCCGACCACCGCGAGCAGCCGCATCGCGGTGCCCTCGTCGTCGACGAGGGCCCGCAGGAAGGTGTCGCGGTCCTCGACCTGGTCGGCCAGGTCGGCCAGGAACTCCACGGCCTGGTCGGGATCGGCTGTGGTACCGACCAGTGCCGTCAGCACCTCGGCTCCGTCACCCAGTCGCTCCAGGGCCCGGGTCGCTCCCTCGATGTCCTCGAAGCCGAGCCGCACCAGTCGACCGGACGCGCTGACCCGTCCGTCGCTCACCGGTGGGCCAGGTCGCCGGCGGCCTCGCGGCAGACCCGCGCGAACGAGTCGGCGAGCACCCGTCCGGTCGCGCGCAGCCGGTCGCGCGCGGCGGCCACGTCCGCGAGGTAGGCGTAGACGTCCACGCCCCGCTCGACCGCGTCGTCCCGGTCGTGGTCGGCCCAGGGCCGGATGATCTCCTCGCCCGCCTCCGGGTGCCACTGCACACCCCACACGGTCGGGGCGAAACGGGCGGCCTGCAGCTCTCCGTGGGCGGTGTGCGCGAGGTCGACGGCTCCCTCGGGCAGCCGGGTGACGACGTCGTTGTTCCACTGCACGGCGGGAGCGTCGTCGAGAGCGGCGACGGCCCCGAGCAGCCGGTCGTCGGACGCAGCCGCGGTCCAGCCGACCTGGAGCACGCCGATCTGCTGACCCCGTGCCGCAGGTTCGACCTCGCCCCCGAGGGCGGCCGCGACGAGCTGGTGCCCGAGACAGATACCGAGCAGCGGTGTGCCGTCGGCCGCGGCCGACCGCGACAGCTCCTTGACGTCTCTCAGCCAGGGGTGGTCGGCGTCGTCGTACGCCCCCATCTCGCCGCCGAGCACCAGCAGCCCGCAGTGGTCGGCCAGTCCGGACGGCAGCACGTCACCCGCATAGGGACGGCGTACGTCGATCGGCAGCCCCGCCTCGGCCAGCCACTCCCCCATCCAACCGGGAGGGCACTGTGCCTCGTGCTCGACGACCAACAGGGGCAGGATGCTCACGCGCCGAATGTATCGCCCGTCCCGGAGCGCGCCGCGACGGCCGTGGCGACGACCAGCAGGGCCGGCACCATCGCGGCGACCGCTGGTGCATAGAAGAACGCGAACAGGAGCGTGCCGACGGCTCCGAGCGCACCGGCCGCGAGGGAGTAGACCCCGATGCCGTCGAGGAACTCACCGCTCTGCTGGGTGTCCTGTCGGATCAGGAAGAACCCGAAGCCGACCCCGGCCAGCACCGGCAAGAGGGCGACGAAGATCTGCAGCAGCCGGTCGACGGCACGGGTGGTCATGGGTCGAGCGTGGCAGCCGCGGCCTGGGTGCGCCTGCGCTCAGGTGCTCACCCGTGCGACGTCGCGGTACTCAGATCGCGGGCGCAGCACGGCGGAGACGAGCAACCCGAGGCCAAGTGCCGCGGCCAACAGGCTCCAGCCGCCGGCGGACCGGCCCCAGAGGGCTCCCGCCAGCAGCGCGGCACCCGCGACGGCGCAGAGTAGGCGCGACAGGAAGGGCCGGCGCCGGAGCTGCACCACCGCGGTGAGCAGGAGCAGGGTCATCGCGGCGGTCGGCGGTCCCACCCAGGTCACCACCAGGAGACCGATGCCGCGACTCACCTCGTCCTCGTCGAGCAGGGCGGCGAGGAGACCGGCGCCGCAGAACAGCAGCAACGGTGCGCAGAGCACCAGGCCGACCACCGGCGCCGCCAGCCACACCACCTCCCGGTCGCGGTGCCCGCAGGCGAGCGCGACCACCAGCACGACCGAGCAGACGAGCACCAGCAGCAGCACGACGGCGATCATCCCGCCAGCATGCTCCGGGGAGTCCCTGGAGCGGATCCGTCCGGATACTCAGCTCGCGGACCTGCTCAGAGCAGCGGCAGCATCCGGTCGCGCTCGAAGGCAGAGACCTGGATGCGGTACTCGTCCCACTCCGCGCGCTTGTTCCGTAGGAAGAAGTCGAAGACGTGCTCGCCCAGCGTCTCGGCCAGCAGCTCGGAGCTCTCCGCCACGGCGATCGCCTCGGCCAGGCTCTTCGGCAGCGGGTCGATGCCCAACGACATACGCTCGCGCTCGGTCAGCGACCAGACGTCGTCCTCGGCCTCGCGCGGCAGCTCGTAGCCCTCCTCGATGCCCTTCATGCCGGCCGCCAGGATGACCGCGAACGCGAGGTAGGGGTTGCACGCGGAGTCGACGGTGCGCAGCTCCATCCGGGTCGACTGGCCCTTGTTGGGCTTGTACATCGGCACCCGGATCATCGCCGAGCGGTTGTTGTGGCCCCAGCAGATGTAGGACGGGGCCTCACCGCCGCCCAGCAGCCGCTTGTAGGAGTTCACCCACTGGTTGGTGACCACCGCGATCTCGGCGGCGTGCTTGAGCACCCCGGCGATGAACTGCCGACCGGTCCTGGACAGCTGGTACTCCTCGCCGGCAGCGAAGAACGCGTTGTTGTCGCCCTCGAACAGCGAGACGTGGGTGTGCATGCCGCTGCCCGGGTGGGGAGTGAACGGCTTGGGCATGAACGAGGCCCAGATGCCCTGGGACAGCGCCACCTCCCGCACCACGGTCCGGAAGGTCATGATGTTGTCGGCCGTGGACAGGGCGTCGGCGTAGCGCAGGTCGATCTCCTGCTGCCCCGGGCCGCCCTCGTGGTGGCTGAACTCCACCGAGATTCCCATGGCCTCGAGCATGGTGATCGCCTCGCGGCGGAAGTCCGAGCC
>JBDSMW010000032.1:0-12024 GCA_039915665.1 Nocardioidaceae bacterium | reverse complement strand
CACTGCGCGTCGGGCTGCTCGCTGCGCACCGACCACCGCCGCGGCAAGGTCACCCGCCGGCTCGCCGGCAACGACCCCGAGGTCAACGAGGAGTGGAACTGCGACAAGGGTCGCTTCGGGTTCCTCTACGCCCGCCAGGAGGACCGGCTCACCACTCCGCTCGTCCGGGACGAGGACACCGGGCAGCACCGTCCCGCGTCGTGGCCCGAGGCGTTCGCCGTCGCGGCCCGTGGCCTGCAGGCTCACGCCGGCAAGGTCGGCGTGCTGACCGGCGGCCGGCTGACCGGCGAGGACGCCTACGCCTACAGCAAGTTCGCCCGCGTCGCGCTCGGCACCAACGACATCGACTTCCGGGCCCGCGCCCACTCCGCCGAGGAGGCCGACTTCCTGGCCGCCCACGTCGTCGGTCGGGCGCTGGACGTGACCTACGCCGACCTCGAGAAGGCCAGCGTCGTGCTGCTCGCCGGCCTCGAGCCCGAGGACGAGTCGCCGATCGTGTTCCTGCGGCTGCGCAAGGCCGCCCGCAAGGGGCACACCTTGGTCGTCTCCATCGCCCCCTTCACCACGCGGGGACTGCAGAAGATGCAGGGCACCCTGGTCCGCACCGCGCCGGGTGACGAGCCCGCCGCTCTCGAGGCGCTCGCCCACGACGGCGACGTGGCCCTCGACGGCGGCGGCGTGATCCTGGTCGGGGAACGGCTCGCGACGGTCCCCGGTGCGCTGTCCGCGGCGCTGACGCTGGCCGGCACCACCGGAGCCCGACTCGCCTGGGTCCCGCGTCGTGCGGGGGAGCGCGGCGCGCTGGAGACCGGCTGCCTGCCCACCCTGCTGCCCGGCGGCCGTCCGGTCGCCGACGCGTCCGCCCGGGTCGACCTCGGCACCGTGTGGGGCACCACCGTCCCGCACGAGGCCGGCCGCGACGGCAACGCGATCATCGGCGCCCTCGGCGCGGGTGAGCTGACCGCCCTCGTGGTGGCCGGCGTCGACCCGACCGACCTGCCGGACCCGGCCGCGGCCACCGCCGCGATCGAGGGGGCCCGCTTCCTCGTCAGCCTCGAGGTCCGCGCCAGCGCGGTCTCGCAGGCCGCCGACGTCGTCTTCCCGGTCGCCCCGGTGGCCGAGAAGGCCGGCATGTTCGTGGACTGGGAGGGTCGCGTGCGGCCCTTCGAGAAGGTGCTGCGTGAGTCGCACGCACTGCCCGACCTGCGCGTGCTCTCCGGCATCGCCGACGAGATGGGCGTGCGCCTCGGCTTCCGCACCGTCGAGGAGGCCCGCTCCGAGATGCAGGACCTCGGCGCGTGGGACGGTGCTCGGGCCGAGATGGTCTCGACGAGCCCGACCCACGAGACCAACGACGGGCTCCGGCTCGCGAGCTGGAAGCTGCTGCTCGACGACGGCCGGATGCTCGACGGCGACGACTACCTCAAGGCCACCGCGCGAGCCCCGGTCGCGCTGGTGTCCGCGGCGACGCTGACCGACCTCGGCCTCACAGCGGGAGAGCACGTCGAGGTCTCCGGGCAGCGGGGCAGTGCCACCCTCCCGGTGGGCGTGGCCGACCTGCCCGACGGCGTCGTGTGGACACCGGCCACCGCCGGCTCGGCGGCCGCCGGGTCCGACGTACGCCTCAACTCGTTGGGAGCCCAGGCATGATCGCCCCGATGATCTCGCAGGTCGCGGCACCGATGCTGGACATGGTCTCGGCCGCCGGCAAGGACACCCTGAAGGGCTTCGGTGCCGACGCGTGGTGGGTCGTGATCATCAAGGCCGTGCTCATCTTCGTGATCCTCGTGGTGCTGACCCTGTTCAACATCTGGTTCGAGCGTCGTGTCGTGGCCCGGATGCAGCACCGCATCGGCCCCAACGTGCACGGCCCCTTCGGCCTCCTCCAGTCCCTCGCGGACGGCGTCAAGCTGGCGCTGAAGGAGGACATCATCCCCACGGCCGCGGACAAGGTCATCTTCCTGGTCGCCCCCGTGCTCTCGACCGTCCCGGCCTTCCTCGCCTTCGCGGTCATCCCCTTCGGGCCTGACGTCCGGATCCCTTTCACCGACACCCACACGCGCCTGCAGCTGACCGACATGCCGGTCGGCGTGCTGTTCATCCTGGCCATCAGCTCGATCGGCATCTACGGCATCGTCCTGGGTGGCTGGTCGAGCGGGTCGACGTACTCCCTGCTCGGTGGGCTCCGTTCCAGCGCGCAGATGATCTCCTACGAGGTCGCGATGGGCCTCGCGCTCGTCGCGGTGTTCCTGTACGCCGGCTCGATGTCCACCTCGGAGATCGTCGACGCGCAGTCCCGGCTCTGGTACGGACTGATCCTCATCCCGTCCTTCGTGATCTACGTGATCGCGATGATCGGCGAGACCAACCGCGCGCCGTTCGACCTCGCGGAGGCCGAGGGCGAGCTCGTCGGCGGCTTCCACACGGAGTACTCCTCGCTGAAGTTCGCGCTGTTCTTCCTCGCGGAGTACGTCAACATGGTGACCGTCTCGGCGCTCGCGACCACCCTGTTCCTCGGCGGCTGGCGCGCCCCCTGGCCGCTGTCCGCGATCAACGACGGCATGTTCAACCACAACTACTGGCCGTTCCTGTGGTTCATCGCCAAGGTGATGATCTTCATCTTCATCTTCATCTGGCTCCGGGGCTCGCTGCCGCGGCTGCGCTACGACCAGTTCATGGCGTTCGGGTGGAAGCGGCTCATCCCGCTGTCCCTGATCTGGATCGTCGCGGTCGCGGGGATCAAGACGATCAGCCTCGAGGGCGGCATCAACCGGAAGTACCTCCTGCTCGCCGGCGGCATCCTCCTCGCGCTGGTGATCGTGATGTTCTTCCTCGGCGAGAAGGAAGGCGAGCCCGAGGGCGTCGAGGACGGCGACCAGCCGGAGTTCGACGCGTTCGCCGGTGGCTACCCTGTGCCGCCCCTGCCCTCCCAGGTCGCCCGTACGTCGACCGTGTCCGCCACCTCCGATGGGAAGAGTGACTGATGCCCACGCTCAAGGAACAGTTCTGGGACCCGGTGGCGGGTTTCGGGGTGACCTTCCGAACGATGTTCAAGAAGGTCGTCACCGAGCAGTACCCGTTCGAGAAGAAGCCGACGGCGCCCCGGTTCCACGGCCGGCACCAGCTGAACCGCTGGCCCGACGGTCTGGAGAAGTGCATCGGCTGCGAGCTGTGCGCCTGGGCCTGTCCCGCCGACGCGATCTACGTCGAGGGCGCCTCCAACACCGATCTGGCTGATGGGTCCGGGCGGTTCTCGCCCGGTGAGCGCTATGGCCGCGTCTACCAGATCAACTACCTGCGCTGCATCCTGTGCGGCCTGTGCATCGAGGCGTGCCCGACGCGCGCGCTGACGATGACCAACGAGTACGAGCTCGCGGACAACAACCGCGCGGACCTGATCTATGAGAAGTCCGACCTGCTCGCGCCGTTGCTGCCGGGCATGGAGCAGCCCCCGCACGCCATGCAGCTCGGCGACGACGAGGGCGACTACTACCGCGGCACGTTCACGCCGCAGTCCGCGCGCACGAGTGACGCCGAGAGCGAGGGCTGAGGCATGGTGGCTTTCTGGGTCCTGGCCCCGATCATGGTCGCGGCCGCGCTCGGCATCCTGTTCACCCGCAAGGCGGTGCACGCCGCGATGCTGCTGGCGATCGTGATGATCAGCCTGGCCATCCTCTACCTCGTCCAGGACGCGCCGTTCCTGTTCGCGGTGCAGATCATCGTCTACACCGGCGCGATCTTGATGCTGTTCCTGTTCGTGCTGATGCTCGTCGGCGTCGACGCGTCCGACTCGGTCGTGGAGACCATCAAGGGCCAGCGCACGATGGCCACCGTCGTCGGCCTGCTCTTCGGCGTGATCGTCGTGCTCGGCGTCGGCCAGGTGTCCCTGGGTGCGGCGACCGGGCTGGCCACCGCCAACGCGGACGGCAACGTCCCGGGCCTGGCCCAGCTGTTGTTCAGCCGTTACGTCTTCGCGTTCGAGGCCACCAGCGCCCTGCTGATCACCGCCGCGATCGGCGCGATGGTGCTCGCGCACCGCGAGCGCCTCACCCCCAAGCTCACCCAGGCCGACCTGGCGAACCGCCGGGTGCGCGACTACGCCGACCACGGCAAGCACCTCGGTCCGCTCCCGGCGCCCGGTGTCTACGCCCGTCACAACGCGGTCGACACCCCGGCGCTGCTGCCGGACGGCTCGCCGTCGGGGATCTCGGTCTCCCGCACGCTCCAGTCCCGCGGCTCGGTCCGGACCGTCAACACCGCCGAGGTGCGCGAGCTCACCGGCACCGTCGACCACGCCCACGACCGCGACCACCTGCACGGAGAGGACGACCCGGCATGAGCGCGACTCCGTTCCTGGTGCTCTCGGCGATCCTGTTCACGATCGGCTGCATCGGGGTGCTGACCCGCCGCAACGCGATCGTGGTGTTCATGTGCGTCGAGCTGATGCTGAACGCCTCGAACCTCGCCCTGGTGACCTTCTCCCGCGTTAACGGCAACCTCGACGGACAGGTGGCCGCCTTCTTCGTGATGGTGGTCGCGGCCGCCGAGGTCGTCGTCGGGCTGGCGATCATCATGACCATCTTCCGCACCCGCCGGTCGGCCTCGGTCGACGACGCGAGCCTGCTGAAGTACTGAGGAGTCCTCGATGTCCTACGTTCCCCTGCACGAGTCGGTGCCCGTGGTGGACCCGTCCTCCGGCGGCGGCGTCTTCTCGCTGCTCTGGGTGATCATCGCGCTGCCGGCCCTGGGTGCGGCCGTGATCCTGCTCCTCGGCAACACGCGTACGGCGCGCTGGGCGCACCTGCTCGGCTGCGCGACGGTGATCACGTCGTTCGTCATCAGCCTGGTCTCGTTCTTCGCGCTGCTCGGCCGCGGCGCCGAGGACCGGCAGATCGGCCAGACCCTCTACACCTGGGTCGACGCCGGCAGCTTCAAGGTCGACATGGGGCTGCTCTACGACCCGCTCTCGGCGGTGTTCCTGCTGCTGATCACCGGGGTCGGCTCGCTGATCCACATCTACTCCGTTGGCTACATGGAGCACGACGTGCGGCGGGCCCGGTTCTTCGCCTACCTGAACCTGTTCGTCGCCGCGATGCTGACACTGATCCTCGCCGACAACTACCTCGGGGTGTTCCTCGGCTGGGAGGGTGTCGGCCTCGCGTCGTACCTCCTGATCGGGTTCTGGCAGCACAAGACCTCCGCCGCGGTGGCCGCCAAGAAGGCCTTCGTGGTGAACCGCGTCGGTGACATCGGCATGGCGCTGGGCACGATGCTCGTCTTCACCACGTTCGGGACGCTGACCTTCGCGGGCGTCTCGAAGGTCGCCGACCAGGCCGGCGACACGACGCTGACGATCCTCGGGCTGCTGTTCCTGCTCGCCGCCTGCGGCAAGTCGGCCCAGGTGCCGCTGCAGTCCTGGCTGCTGGACGCCATGGAGGGCCCGACCCCGGTCTCCGCCCTGATCCACGCCGCGACGATGGTGACCGCGGGCGTCTACCTCGTGGTCCGCTCGAACTTCATCTACGACAACGCCCCCGTCGCGCAGACCGCCGTCGTCATCGTCGGCACGGTCACGCTGCTGTGGGGTGCGGTCATCGGTTGCGCCAAGGACGACATCAAGAAGGTGCTGGCCGGGTCGACGATGAGCCAGATCGGCTACATGATGCTCGCTGCGGGCCTCGGCCCGGCCGGCTACGCGTTCGCGATCTTCCACCTGCTCACGCACGGCTTCTTCAAGGCCAACATGTTCCTCGGTGCCGGCTCGGTCATGCACGCGATGGACGACGACGTCGACATGCGGCACTACGGCGCCCTGCGCAAGATGATGCCGGTGACGTTCCTGACGTTCGCCCTGGGCTACCTCGCGATCATCGGGGTCCCGCCCTTCGCCGGGTTCTGGTCCAAGGACAAGATCATCGAGGCCGCCTTCGGCGACAACCTGATCATCGGGCTTGCGGCCCTGGTCGGAGCCGGTGTCACGGCGTTCTACATGACCCGCCTGATGCTGATGACCTACTTCGGCGAGAAGCGGTGGGCCGAGAAGGTCCACCCACACGAGTCGCCCAAGGCGATGACCGTGCCGCTGATGGTGCTCGGTGCCCTCTCGGCCCTCGGTGGGCTGCTGCTGCTCGGTGGCTGGGTCACCGACTGGCTCGCCCCCGTCGTGGGCGAGGAGGTCCATGCGGACCTTCCCGTGCCGGCGCTGGTGCTGTCGGTGATCGTGCTGCTCGTGGTCGTCGCCGGCATCTCGGTGGCCTGGTTGACCGTCGGCCGCAACGCGGTGCCGCGCACCGCGCCGACCAAGGTGTCGGTCTTCACCAAGGCGGCCCGCTCGGACCTCTACGGCGACGCGCTCAACGAGGAGCTGTTCATGCGGCCGGGTGACCGGTTCGTGACGGGCCTCGCGACCTTCGACCGCAGCGGTGTCGACGGCTTCGTCGACGGCTTCGCCGGCTCGCTGGGCGGGATGTCCAGCACCTTCCGGCGGATCCAGACCGGGTTCGTGCGGTCCTACGCCCTGTCGGTCCTCGGCGGCGCGGTGCTCGTGGTCCTGGCCCTGCTGGCGGTGAGCCTCGCATGAGCAGGCCCACCTCCCTCGACCGGTCGACTGAAGTGAAGGTGTCGCAGTGAACGGCTTTCCCCTGCTGACCACGGCCCTGCTGCTGCCGATCGTCGGTGCGCTGGTCGTGGTGGTGCTCCCGAAGGGCGGTCGCGCCGACCTGCCCAAGGTGGTGGCGCTCGGCTTCTCGCTGGTGACGCTGGTCGTCGTCGCGGTCGTCACGGTCGGCTTCGACCCGAACGGCGCCCGCTTCCAGTTCTCCGAGGAGCACCAGTGGATCCGCGCGTTCGGTGCGCACTACGCGCTCGGCGTCGACGGCATCGGCCTGGTCCTGGTGCTGCTCACGGCGATCCTGACGCCGGTGGTCATCCTCGCCTCGTGGAACGACGGCGAGCAGGGCCGCTGGGGCATCAACGCGTTCTTCGCCTGGATGCTGGCGCTCGAGGGCCTCGCGATCGGCGTGTTCGCCGCGATCGACGTGTTCCTCTTCTACGTCTTGTTCGAGGCCACGCTCATCCCGATCTACTTCCTGATCGGCGGCTTCGGCGGCCCGCGGCGTTCCTACGCTGCCGTGAAGTTCCTGCTGTTCTCGCTGTTCGGCGGCCTGCTGATGTTGGCGTCGGTCGTGGGGCTGTACGTCGTGTCGGCCCGGGCCGGCACCCCGACGTACCTCCTGGAGGAGCTCGGCAAGATTCCGATGGCCGAGGGCACCGGCCGCTGGCTGTTCGTCGGCTTCTTCGTCGCGTTCGCGATCAAGGCGCCCATGGTGCCGGTGCACACCTGGCTGCCCGACGCCGCCGAGGAGGGCAGTCCCGGCACGTCCGTGCTCCTGGTCAGCATCCTCGACAAGATCGGCACCTTCGGGATGATCCGGTTCTGCCTGCAGCTCTTCCCGGAGGCCTCCCAGTGGGCCACTCCGGTGGTGCTGGTGCTGGCCGTCGTCTCCGTGCTGTACGGCGGACTCGCCGCCATCGGCCAGAAGAGCATCCCGCGCCTGATCGCCTACACCTCGGTGTCGCACTTCGGCTTCATCGTGCTCGGCATCTTCGTGCTCAACAGCTACGGCCAGACCGGCTCGATGCTCTACATGTTCAACCACGGTCTCTCCACGGCCGCGCTGTTCTTGGTGAGCGGGTTCCTGATCAGCCGCCGCGGGTCGAAGATGATCCCGGACTTCGGCGGGGTCGAGAAGGTCGCGCCCGTGCTGGCCGGCATCTTCCTGGTCGCCGGGCTGTCGTCGCTGTCCCTGCCGGGCCTGTCGCCGTTCATCTCGGAGTTCCTGGTGCTGCTGGGCGCGTTCGCGCACAACCCGTGGTACGCCTCGTTCGCCGTCCTCGGCATCGTGCTGGCCGCGCTCTACATCCTCCTGATGGTGCAGCGCACGATGACCGGACCGACGAACCCTGCGGTCGCCGGCTTCAAGGACCTCAACGTCCGTGAGGTCGCCTCACTCGCACCCTTGCTCGTGCTGATCGTGGTGCTCGGGTTCTTCCCGAAGCCGCTGACCTCGATCATCAACCCCGCCGTCCACGACACCCTCGAGCAGGTCGGTGTGCAGGATCCTGCGCCCGCCGTACCCGCCCGAGCCGGTGCCCAGGAGGAGAACTCCCAGTGACTGATGCACTGAACCTCGCAGCCGACTTCTCCAAGCCCAGCATCGAGTACGGCCTGCTGTCGCCGATCCTCATCGTCTTCGGCGTCGCCCTCGTCGGCGTGGTCGTCGAGGCGTTCGTGGGCCGCAAGCAGCGCTACGTGGTGCAGACGACCCTCTCGGTCGTCGGCGTCCTCGGTGCCCTGGTCGCGACCTGCCTGGTCGCGAGCAACCTGGCGCCCAGGGGCGACACCGCCGGCCGCGGCCAGATCGCGGTCGAGGGTGCCATCGCCGTCGACGGGCCCACGGTCTTCATCTGGGGCACGATCCTGGCCCTCTCGCTGATCAGCGTCCTGCTGTTCGCCGAGCGGCACCTCGAGGGCGGCATCACCGCGTTCGCCGGCCAGGCCGCGGCGCTGCCCGGAACGGCGGCCGAGCGCGAGGCCTCCACGCAGGGGATCGAGCACACCGAGGTCTTCCCGCTGATGATGTTCTCCATCGGCGGCATGCTGCTCTTCCCGGCGTCCAACGACCTGCTCACCATGTTCGTGGCGCTCGAGATCCTGTCGCTCCCGCTCTACCTGCTCTGCGGTCTGGCCCGCCGGCGCCGGCTGCTCTCGCAGGAGGCGGCGCTGAAGTACTTCATGCTGGGCGCGTTCTCCTCGGGCTTCTTCCTCTACGGCATCGCCCTGACCTACGGCTACGCCGGCTCGATGAACTTCGGGGACATCGCCGAGGCGGTCTCCGGCCGGATCGGTGGCCAGGTGCTGCTGCTCGCCGGCATCGGGCTGCTCGCGGTCGGCCTGCTGTTCAAGGTCGGCGCTGCGCCGTTCCACGCCTGGACGCCCGACGTCTACCAGGGCGCCCCCACCGCGGTCACCGCGTTCATGGCGGCCTGCACCAAGGTCTCGGCGTTCGGTGCGCTGCTGCGGCTGTTCTACGTCGCGTTCGGTGCGGCCCGCTGGGACTGGTCGATCATGATCGGCATCATCGCCGTGCTGACCATGCTGGTCGGCTGCATCCTGGCCATCACGCAGTCCGACATCAAGCGGATGCTGGCCTACTCGTCCATCGCCCACGCCGGGTTCATCCTCACCGGGTTCGTGGGCCTCAAGTCCGTTACCAGCTTCGCCGGCGACGAGATCTCCTCGATCCAGGCCGTGCTGTTCTACCTGGTCACCTACGGCTTCATGACCATCGGCGCCTTCGCGATCGTCACGGTCGTCCGGGACGCCGGCGGCGAGGCCACCCACCTGTCGCGGTGGGCCGGGCTGGGCAAGGAGTCCCCGGTCGTGGCCGGCGTCTTCGCGTTCTTCCTGCTCGGCATGGCCGGCATCCCGTTGACGTCGGGCTTCACCGGCAAGTGGGCCGTGTTCGCGTCCGCGGTGTCCGGTGGCGCGTGGCCGCTCGTGGTCGTTGCGGTCATCCTCAGTGCGGTGGCGGCGTTCTTCTACGCCCGCGTGATCGTGCTGATGTTCTTCTCCGACCCCGTGGGGGAGGGACCCGTGGTGATGATGCCGAGCATCCTCACGACTATCGTGATCGCTGTCGGGTTCGCCGCGACCGTGGTCCTGGGCATCTTCCCGGGTCCGGTCCTCGACCTCGCCGCCAACGCGGGTCAGTTCATCCGCTGACCCACTTGTCCGCTAGGAACCCCTCATGACCTCCACCGCCGACGGCAGCTCGTCGCTGGCCCAGCCGCTGGCCCAGCCGTTGGCCCAGTCGTTGCCCCAGTCGTTGTCGCAGCCGATGTCGCAGTCGTTGGCGCTGCCGATC
The DNA here is from genome assembly GCA_039915665.1 of Nocardioidaceae bacterium. Taxonomy (GTDB): domain Bacteria; phylum Actinomycetota; class Actinomycetes; order Propionibacteriales; family Nocardioidaceae; genus Nocardioides_B. Next base: position 2,098 of record JBDSMW010000032.1, on the reverse strand, counting down.
CTCGACGCCGAGCTCGAGGCGCGGCTGCGCGCCCGGATGGTCGAGGTGGAGGAGCGGCTCGAGCGGGAGATCGTCAGCGAGGCACCGTTCGTCACCGACGCAGCCCGGCACCTGATGCACGCCGGGGGCAAGCGGTTCCGGCCGCTGCTGGTCCTGCTGGCCGCCGAGACCGGTGACCCGACCCGGGACGGCGTGATCACGTCGGCCTGCGTGGTCGAGCTGACGCACCTGGCCTCGCTCTACCACGACGACGTCATGGACGAGGCCGACCTGCGCCGCGGGGCCGAGTCCGCCAACGCACGGTGGGACAACCACGTCGCGATCCTGACCGGCGACTTCCTGTTCTCCAAGAGCTCGGAGCTGACCGCGACGCTCGGCGCGGACGCCGTACGCATCCAGGCCGAGACGTTCACCAAGCTCGTCGAGGGACAGATCCTCGAGACGCTGACCCCCGGCCCCGACGAGGACGCGCTCTCGCACTACCTGCGGGTGGTCGCCGGCAAGACCGGGTCGCTGATCGCGACGTCGGCGAGGTACGGCGCGCGGTTCTCCGGCGCCTCCCTCGAGGTGGAGGAGGCGCTCACGGCGTACGGCGAGAAGGTCGGCGCCGCGTTCCAGCTGTCCGACGACATCCTCGACGTCGCGTCGGAGTCGGGCGAATCCGGCAAGACGCCGGGCACCGACCTTCGCGAGGGCGTGCCGACGTTGCCCGTCCTGATGGCGCAGCGCTCGACCGACCCCGACGACGTGCGGCTGCTCGAGCTGCTCGCCGGCGAGCTGACCGACGACGCCCTGCACGCCGAGGCGCTCGACCTGCTCCGCAAGCACCCGGCGATGGACGAGGCCCGGCAGTACGTCCTGGAGCTGGCCCGCGAGGCGCAGGCCCTGCTCACCGCGGTCCCCGTCGGCCCCGTCCGGGACGCGCTCGACGCCTTTGCCGTGCTGATCGCCACCCGCACCGCCTGACGCCCCCGCGAGAGCAGGCGCGTCAGCGGTCGAGGTGCCGGGCCCAGCTGAAGCAGAACACGCCGTAGGACGCGAGACCGGTCGCCATCAGAACCAGCAGCGGCGTCCCGAACGGCCGTTGCAGGACGTCGTGCAGCACCTGGTCCAGCCCCCCGGACCGGCGCGGCTCGTGGGTGAACGCGGCGTAGACGAAGAGGCTGCCGATCAGAGCGACGGCGACCGCCTTGGCGACGTACCCGACCACCCCCAGGACGACGTAGGAACGTCCGAGCGCGCCGGAGGCACCCTGGCGGCTCATGGTGTCCCGGAAGCCCTCGGCCAGGCCGAAGTAGGCCAGTCCGATCGCGATCCCGACGACGACCAGACCGAGGAGGCCGACCATGACCGGGCCGAGCGGCAGCGCCATCAGCCGGGCCGTGTAGCCGTCCGTCCCGCTGCCGCCCGCCGAGGCACCGGCGGCCAGGACGAACGCGTTGAGCCCGACCGCGGCGAACACCAGGACCTTGACCGCCGACAGGCTGCGGTCCATCAGCCGGTGCGCACCGGTCTCCCGCCGGTAGCCGAGCGCGGCCTCGACGAGGTGCCAGGCCGCCAGGGCGAGGAAGCCGACACCCACCCCGTAGAGGGTCACCCGGCCCACCGCGGTGCGGGCCAGCTGGTGCAGCGCTCCGCTGCCGGACGCGGACCCGCTGCTGTCCCCGAACGCGAGGCGCAGCACCAGCCACGCCACGATCAGATGCACGACGCCGTAGACGGTCAGCCCCGTGCGCGCGGTCCGGTCCAGCCAGTCGCTGCGCGCGGCCTTCTCCTGGAGCTGGCCGGTCAACGGGTCGCTCGTCGCCACCAGAACGCTGCGCCGACGAGAGCGGACACGGCCAACGTCGCAGCCAGGACGGCCGAGTCGTCCGCGCTCTCGGTCACGGTGAGCGGCTCGCCGCGTCGGGGGCCGACGGTCTTGGAGATCGAGCTCCGCAGGCGGGACGGGTGCCGGGGAGCGGGAGGCGTGGTCCGGGTCATGGCGCGAGTTTACGTTGTAAGCCACAGTGTCCCGGCGGGCCGACTTGAGCGCTGCAGGGTAAAAGTTCGCTAAGAACGCATTGTCCGCGTGTGGGCGGGGTAACTAGAGGATGTT
>JBDSMW010000024.1:0-28211 GCA_039915665.1 Nocardioidaceae bacterium | reverse complement strand
CGCGACGCCCGCGACGGCCGCCTTCGGGTTCGCCGTGCAGGTCAGCGTCGAGGTAGCGGGGGCTAGGGCCAGGGTCACCGAGCTCGTGTCGCCGACGACCGTGTTGCCGAAAGCATCCTGCACGGTGACGGTCGGCTGAGTGGCCAGCGCCGTGCCGCCGGTCCCGTTGCCCGGCTGGGTGGTGAACGCCAGCTTGCTCGCGGCACCGGCCGTGATGGTGAACGAGGCGCTGGTCGCCGATGTGAGTGAGGTGCCTGTCGCGGTCAAGGTGTACGAACCCGCCTTGTCGACCTTGCAGCCGGCGAACGTGGCGACGCCGGCGACCGCCGCCTTCGAGTTGGTGGGCGTGCACGTCAAGGTGCCACCGTTTGCGTTCGTCAGGGCCAGGGTGACCGTGTTCGTAGCCGAGGTGACGGTGTTGCCGCCCGCGTCCTGCACGGCCACCACCGGCTGGGCGCCCCAGACGGCCTGGCTGGCGCCGCCGCCCGGCTGGGTGGTGAAGCCGAGCTGGCTGGCGGCACCCACGGACACCGTGAAGCTCGTGCTGAGCGCCGAGGTGAGCCCGGTCGCCGCCGCCGTCAGCGTGTAGCTGCCGGCCTTGTCGACCTTGCACCCGGTGTACGTCGCGACCCCGGAAGACGCCGTGAGCGGGTTCGTGGGGCACGCCAGGATGGCTCCACCGGGCGTGGTCAGCGTGAGCGTCACGGCGTTCGACGCCGTGGTGACGGCGTTGCCCGACGCGTCCCGGACCGTCACCACCGGCTGAGTCGCGAGTGCCGTCCCACCGTTGCCGTTGCTCGGCTGGGCGGTGAAGGCGAGCTTGTTCGCAGCGGCGGGCGTGATCGTCACGCCGGTGCTCGTCACGGGTGTCAGGCCCGAAGCGGACGCGGTCAGGGTGTAGCTGCCGACCAGGTCGACCTTGCAGCCGGCGAACCCGACGACGCCCGACGTGGGCGTCTTCGGGTTCAGGGTGCACGTCAGCGTCGCGCCACCCGGAGTGGTCAGGGCCAAGGACACCGAGTCGGTCGCCGTGGCGACGGTGTTGCCGCCCGCGTCGAGCACGGTCACCGCCGGCTGCGCGGCGAACGCGACCTGGCTGACCGTGCTGGTGCTCGGCTGCGTCGTGAAGGTGAGCCGGGTGGCCGCACCCGCCGCGACCGTGAAGGTCGCGCTGGTCGCCGAGGTGACCCCGCCCGAGGTCGCCGTCAGCGTATAGGTGCCGACGAGGTTCACCTGGCAGCCAGCGAACGTCGCCACCCCGGACACGGCGGTGACCGGGTTCGACGTGCACGCCAGGGTCGCCCCGCCCGGCGTGGTCAGCGCGAGGGTCACTGACGCCGAGGAGGAGGTCGCCGTGTTGCCGAAGGAGTCCCGCACCGTGACGGTCGGCTGCGTCGTGAGCGCGGTCCCGCCGGTGCCGTTGCCCGGATCGGTGTTGAACACCAGCTTGCTGCCGTTCCCGGCCGAGACCGTGAAGGTGTCGCTCGTCGCCGAGGCGAGCCCCGCCGCCGTCGCCGTCAACGTGTAGGAACCTCCCGCCTGGTCGATGTTGCATCCGGCGAACGTCGCCACTCCAGCCACCGCGGCGACCGGGTTCGACGTGCACGAGAGTGTCGCGCCACCGGGCGATGTGAGGGCCAACGTGACCGAGGTCGTGGCGGAGGTGACCGTGCTTCCGCTCGCGGTCTGCACCGCTACGACAGGCTGGGGACTCAGCGCGTTCTGGCTCGTCCCGTTGCCGGGCTGGCTGGTGAAGCCCAGCTTGATCGGGTTGGCGACCGAGACGCTCGCGCTGCTCGCACTCGTGGCGCTCCAGCCGTTCCGGACGGCGGTGACGGTGTAGGTGTAGGTGCCGTCGGGAACGGACGTGTCGCTGCACGGGCTGGCGCTCTTCAGCGAGCCCGGTGACGTCCCGCAGGCCGCGGAGGTGCCAGCGCCGGTGCGGGTGACGTAGTAGCCCAGCGGGCTGGACCCGGTAGCAGGTGGTGTCCAGGAGACCGTGACCGTGGCCCCGCTGGCCGAGGCGGTGACGTTTGTCGGAGGATTCAGGGTGCCGGTGGACGCAGAACCCGCACCCGTGCCGCTGGTCGACCAGAACGCCCAGGCCCCGACGCCCAGTGCGAGCGAGCAGACCGCGACCAGCACCAGGACGGTGAGGTGGCGGAGGGGGCGCGTGGCACGGCCGAGGGGCAGGGTCATCTCAGCTGCCGTGTCCCGACCCGACGTAGCCGAGCTCGACTCTGGCGCCCCGACAGCCATCCTGGTTGACCGGCCGGTTGACGAACGTCGCCTGGGGCCAGAGCCGTGCGGGCACACCCAGCTGGGACAAGGACCGCTGCGCTTGGCCCGGCACCGTGAGGGGGTAGGGCCCGGTGTACTGCGACATCGTGTAGTCGTCGGCGCTGCAGGATCGGCCGGGGAGAGGGGTGACGGACCGGATCTTCACGGTCACGTTGGCGACCGCCAGCGACTTCGGATCCGGATTGAACAAGGTGACGTCGATCGGCACGGTGACACCGGGTGACAGCGCTCCCGTCGCGTGGCCGGAGATCGCGAACCGGCGCTGCGATGGGGCGCTCGGGACGGAGCTCACCGTGAGCACGCCGGTGGTCGAGCCGGTGATCCTCCCGCTGCGGGCGGTAACGGTGAGCGTGGAGCGATCGAGGGCCGTCAATGCGGAGGTGGACACCGTCAGCGTGGACGTGACGGTGCGGCCGGCCCCCGACGCCGTCACCGTGACGGTGGGCGGCGCGAAGGAAGCGGTCGTGTGCTGCGGGAGGTGGTCGACGCTGAGCGTGACGGCGCCGGTGAACCCGTGGGTCGAGGTGACCGTCACGGCGTAGACCGCCTGCTGGCCGCGCTGCACCGAGGAGTTGGCGCGCGTGAGCCGGAGCCTCGTGGCCTGCCTGGCTGCGCGCATGGCCCTGCTCCCCTCGCGTCATCGAAGTGGTGGGTGCGCCCTGGAGCTCCGGAGCACCGGGATGTGCCGGTGAGGCGGGACGACCGTCGGTCGTCACGCCTCACCTCAGCGCCGGACCGGATCAGCTGGCGGCGACGTACAGCGGCACCGCGGCGCCCTTGCAGGCGTCCTGGTTGCTGCCCAAGTTGTTCATCGTGATCGTGACGGTCCCGTCCTTGGTGGCGCCCGGGGCGATGTCACCGGCGGTGAACGTCGGGGTGCCGACCGTGTAGTCGGCCGACGAGCAGCCGGAGACAGCGGTCCAGGCCGCGCCGGTGCTGGTCGCGACGGTCACCGCGACCGCGGAGAGGCGCTGGACCCCGGAGTTGGTGTTCTGGACGTGGAAGGCGACGGTGGCGGTCGGACCGCCCGGGGTCAGCGGACCGCCGGTCGCCGCGTCGGTGGTGACGACGAACAACGAGCTGGTGCCGGTCGTGGCGGAGCCCGACCCGGTGCCCGTGGTGGACCAGTAGGCGTAGGCGCCACCGGCGATGCCGATCGTCAGGACTCCGGCGACGACGGCGACCTTGGCCTTCTTGGAGAACGTGTGTGAGCGCATGGCGAAATCCCTCTCGAGGGTGCGGATGACTATCAGGAGAGCGGGACATCGCACCGTGGGCCCCCACGGTCTGCTTCTCGCTCTGACGGATCCCCCGATCCGTGTATGACGACTGTGACAGCGCAGGGGCCCCTGCTGAATCGGGAGAACGGACAGACCGGGAAAACCGGATGATAGGCGCAAGCCCCCCGAAAGGGCGCGGTGGGCGCCAGAGGGACTAGTCAGTTCGGGCTGGGGCCGGCTCGACGAGCTCGGGACGGTTCGGCTGCTCGCCCCCACGCGCGTCGAGGTAGGACTGCTTCGGCACCATCACCTTGCGCCGGAAGATGCACACCAGCGTGCCGTCCTGGTTGTAGCCCTTGGTCTCGACGTACACGACACCGCGGTCGTCCTTGGACTTCGACTCCCACTTGTCGAGGACCTCGGTCTGGCCGTAGATCGTGTCGCCGTGGAAGGTGGGCGCGACGTGCTTGAGCGACTCGACCTCGAGGTTGGCGATCGCCTTGCCGGACACGTCCGGGACGCTCATCCCGAGCAGCAGCGAGTAGATGTAGTTGCCGACCACGACGTTCTTCTTGAACTGCGTGGACCCCTCGGCGTAGTTCGCGTCGAGGTGCAGAGGGTGGTGGTTCATGGTGAGCAGGCAGAACAGGTGGTCGTCGTACTCCGTCACCGTCTTGCCCGGCCAGTGCTTGTACGTCGCACCGACCTCGAACTCCTCGTAGCTGCGGCCGAACTGCATCGGGGCTCCTCACGTCAGGTGTGAGCCCATCGTGACGGAAACCTCAGGAGCCGCCGCCACCGGCCTTGCGTCGATGCACCTTCGGGGCGCCGTCGAGCACCTCGGAGCCGTGCGCCTTCTCCTTGGAGCCGGCCGGGTGGGCCACGCCCTTCTGGTTGCCGTTCTTGCGCTCCAGCGCCTCGCGCATCTTGGCCTTGAGGTCCTCGTTGTCGGTGTTCTCGTCCTGGTCTGACATCGGTTCCTCCGGTGGGTGCGACTCGGGTCTGGCCAGGCCCACCCTGCCACGCAGGCCCCCGCGGGTCGACGCCATTGCCCCTGGCACCGGGAGTAGGCTCGGCCAGGTTTTTGGCACAGGAGGCCCCGTGACCGGCGAGATCGAGATCGACGCGCGTGGTCTCGTCGTCCCCTCGTCGATGACCGGCGCCGTCGACGTGCTCCTCGACGGCCAGCGGGTCTGGTCGTTCAACCCCGACCGCGACGGCACCGGGCACGGCGGGCACCGCCAGGTGTCCTGGCCGAAGGCGCTGGTGCACAAGCTCGACGGCGTCTCCGACGTGACCCTGGTCGACCACGTGAGCCGCGAGGTGCTGCACGAGCAGCCTGTCCAGTTCGGCGACGGCACGGGCCGGGTGGCCGTGGTCGACGTCGAGGGCAACCCGCTCGCCGTGGACAAGGGCGGCCGGCTGCAGCGCGACTTCAGCAACACCGAGGGCTCTGCGCGCGACGAGATCATGGACGCGCTCGAGCAGGTGATGCGCGACTTGACCGAGAAGTGCGGGCTGCAGACCTACCTGATGTACGGCTGCCTGCTCGGGGCGATCCGCGACGGCCACATGATCGGCCACGACTCCGACGCCGACGTCGCCTACCTCTCGGCCTACACCCACCCGTTCGACATCATCCGAGAGTGCACGATCGCGATCCGCGCGATGAAGCGGCTCGGCTGGAAGGTCGTGAAGATGTCAGGCGCGAACTTCAAGGTGTGGGTGCCGCTGCCCGACGGCCGGCGCTGCGGCATCGACGTGTTCGGCTCGTTCCACATCGGCGACTCCTTCTACGTCACGGGCTCCCTGACCGGAAAGCTCGACCGGTCGGCCCTGCTGCCGTTCGGCACCGTCACCCTCGAGGGCCGCGAGGTCACCGCACCGGCCCGGCCGGAGGAGGTGCTCGCGTTCACCTACGGCCCGGAGTGGCGCGTGCCCGACCCCGCCTTTCACTTCGACCACGACCCGGACGACGTGCATCGGATGGACGCGTGGTTCCGCGCGCCCCGACGGCGGCTGCGGTTCTGGCACGACTTCTACAAGAGCCCCGACGCCGCTCGCGTCCCGAAGGAGCCGTCGACGTTCGCGCCCTGGGCGCACCAGCGGATGTCCGCCGACGACGCGGTCCTCGACGTCGGCGCCGGCACCGGCCGCGACGCGGCGTACTTCGCCGCCCAGGGGCACCGGGTCACCGCCCTGGACTTCAGCACGCTCGGGATGGCGCAGACCAAGCGCCAGCGCGAGAAGGCCGGCGGGACGGTGCACGTGCGCTCGTTCAACCTCGAGGACCTGCGCTCCGTGCTGGTCACCGGCGCCCGCTTCTCGCACCGGCCGGGCGTGCGCCAGGTCTACGCCCGCGGGCTCCTCGACACCCTCGGCCCCAGCGGCCGCGACAACTTCTGGCGGTTCGCCGCGATGGTGCAGCGTCGCGGGGGCGAGACGTTCCTGGAGTTCCGCACCCCGCGCTCGCGCCGCGACTCCAAGCACTTCGGCCCTCACCAGCGCACGTACGTCGACCCGGCGACCGTCGAGCGCGAGGTCGCGACCTACGGTGGCACCGTCGTGCACCGCGAGACCGGACGCGACCTGGCCCCACTCGGCTCCGAGAACCCGCACATCGCCCGACTCGTCGTGAGGTGGACCCCATGAAGAACCCGATCGCGCGACTGCGCCGTACCGACGACCCCGACCCGGGCAGCGGCCACGAGCACGGACTGGCCGCCCGCGTCGAGGCTCTCGAGGCCGCCGTCGAGGAGAACCGCCGGCTGAACCAACGGCTGGCCGACGTCATCGACGTGGTGACCGAGGTGCTCGTGCCCGCCGTCGACCGCGACGACGAGCGGATCACCGAGGCGCTGGCCAACCTGAACAAGACCCTCAACGACGGCTGACCTGCAGGGGTCGGGTCAGCGGAGCTTGTACTCCTTGAGCAGGCTGCGCCCGATGATCATCTTCTGGATGTCCGCGGTGCCCTCGCCGATCAGCATGAACGCTGCTTCGCGGTAGAGCCTCTCGATCTCGTACTCCTTGGAGTAGCCGTAGCCGCCGTGGATGCGGAACGAGTCCTGCACGACCTCGTTGCAGTACTCCGCGGCCAGCATCTTGGCCATCCCGGCCTCGACGTCGTTGCGCTGGCCCTTGTCCTTGAGACGCGCCGCCCGCACCATCATCGCGTGGGCGGTCTCGACCTTGGTCGCCATCTCCGCGAGGCGGAACAGGATCGCCTGGTGCTCGGCGATCTTCCTGCCGAACGTCTCCCGCTGCTGGGCGTAGGCGATGCCGAGCTCGAAGGCCCGGTTGGCGATGCCGCAGGCCCGGGCGGCGACGTTCACGCGGCCGACCTCGACGCCGTCCATCATCTGGTAGAAGCCCTGGCCCGGCTGGCCGCCGAGGACCTGGTCGGCCGAGATCCGGTGGCCCTCGAAGATCGCCTCGGTGGTCTCGACGCCTTTGTAGCCCATCTTGTCGATCTTGCCGGGGATGGTCACGCCCTGGGCGGTCTCGCCGAACCCCGCCTCCTTCTCGACCAGGAACGTGGTCATGTTCTTGTAGACCGACTCGGCGCCCTCGTCGGTCTTCGCCAGGGTGGCGACCAAGGTCGAGGTGCCACCGTTGGTCAGCCACATCTTCTGGCCGGTGATCTCGTAGCCCTCGTCGGCCCTGTCCGATGAGATCCGGGTCGCCTTGGTCTTGATCGCGGAGACGTCGGAGCCCAGCCCGGGCTCGGACATCGAGAACGCGCCGCGAACCTCGCCGGTCGCCATCCGGGGAAGGTACCTCTGCTTCTGCTCCTCGGTGCCATGCTGCATCAGCAGGTAGGCCACGATGAAGTGCGTGTTGATGACCCCGGAGACGCTCATCCAGCCGCGGGCGATCTCCTCGACGCACAGGGCGTAGGTCAGCAGCGACTCGCCCAGCCCGTCGTACTCCTCGGGAATCATCAGGCCGAAGATGCCGAGCTCCTTGAGCCCGTCCACGATCTCCTGCGGGTACTCGTCGGCGTGCTCGAGCTCCGTGGCGACCGGCAGGATCTTGTCCTCCACGAACGTGCGGACGGCCTTGAGGATCTCGGTCTGGTCGTCGGTGAGGTCCTCGGTCTCGCAGAGGCGTGCCATGCGGGGTCCTTCCGGGCTGACGTACGGGGAGAGCGGTGGTTGCCGCCGAGTATCACGGGTGGTCGCGGAAGCCGCTATGAACGGCGCCACATTCGGCGTACCCGGTTCAACGCGCGGCGCGAGAAGCCTTCCGGCGTGCGGCCCTCGGCGCGCTGCAGCGCCTCTCGGGCGCCGCGTCGCTCCCGCGTCAGACGGCGTACGTCGGTCAGCATCTCGGCGATGGTGGCGGAGGCGGCACTCACGAGCTCGTCGTCGGTCACGTCGTCGGGGTGCCGGCGCGGCTCGAGGTCCTGGGGGGTCCGGAGGTCCTCGACGTCACCCACCACGTCGTACCCATGGGAGAGCACGGCGTCCACGGACCGGTCGCCGCGGGCCCGGAGCGCCTCGACCCGGGCCTCCGACGGCCAGAACTTCTCGCCGCGGCGCGGCACGAGCTTGCCCTGGGCCAGGTAGCCGCGGATCCAGTTTCCCCGGTCGATCGCGGCGGTGAAGTCCTGCAGGTCGGCGTTGACGCGACGCAGCAGCTCGACCTCGACGACGCCGAGGGACTCGTTCTGCACGGTGCCGGAGGTGTCGCAGTTCGTGTGGTCGATGCCGACGAGGCGCGCGAAGCGGATCCACAGCTCGTCGCGCGGCGTGCCCGGCTTGGGCAACGTCAGCACGTGCACGCGCTCGGGGGGCAGGGACGCGCCCCAGCGGGCGAGCACGTCACCGAGGTCGAGCGTGCCCCAGTCCCACTCCTGCGCCGGTTCCGTCTCCTCGCGCACCGGGTAGTCGTCGATGGGCACGGTCGAGCCGTTCTTCACGAACTCCTGCCACCGGGCGGTCACCAGGCTGACGGTGTCGCGGGCGGTGACCACGACGTGCACCTCCGCGCCGTCGAGCCGCTGCATGGCTCGGAGGGCCTGGTCCGCGCTGGCCGCGGCGAAGAACTCGTGGCTGACGATCGAGGTCCCCGGCCAGGCGTTGACGTCGGCCACGATCCGGTCCCAGGCCCCGGCCGCCTCCGGCCCGCGCCGGTCGATCTTGAGGTCCTCGCGCACCACGCCGCTGGCCCAGAGATGCTCGCGGACCGAGGCCCCGGGCAGCAGCACGCCCTGCCGGGCCAGCTCGGCCTCGTTGTTCCACAGCAGGGTCTGGAGGTACGTCGTGCCGGTCTTGGGCAGGCCGACGTGGAAGAAGACGGTGCTGGACATGGCCTTAGATCCCCTGGGAGTACTTCTCCAGGACGGCGCCGATCCGCTCCTCGTCGCGGGCGGCGACGGGCAGCAGCAGCTCCTGGACGACGTCGGTCAGCTCGGCCAGCCGCAGGTTGAGCTGCCGGCACTCCTGGACCTCGTCCTCGAGCACGGCGACGCGCTCGCGCAGCGCCTCGACGCCCTCGGCCTGCACACCGGCGCGGAAGCGGCCCACGCTGCGCGCGGCTTCCTTGCCGCGCACCTTGAGGCGACTTCTCATCGTTGCCATGCGACCACCAATCGTCCGGTCCGGTGCCCCGTCGTGACGTCGGGGCTCTCTTGCCTGGTCATCGTGCGCGACACGATCGTCGCCCCCCTGGCCTCGAGCTCGGCGACCACCAGCCGCAAGGAGAGCGTGCGCAGGTGGTTGGCCCGGGTGAACGGGTCGTCCTCGCCGCGGCCGGTGACGATCTCGACGTACAGCCGCCCGCCGGTGCCGCGCAGCATCATCTCGCAGGCCCGCCAGAGGTGGCCCCGGCCGACCTTGTCGGTGGCCTCGGCGATGTTGCGGGCGGTGAGGACGGCGCGGCCGGGGCGATGCGCCACGCGTGCGCTCTCGGTCAACACCGAGCGCAGCTCGCAGAGGTTCATGGTGCGGAGCTCGAGGTCGACGTCCTCGGTCTCGGCCAACCGCACGACCGGCAGGCTGCCACGGATCGCGTAGTCCAGCCCGACGACCGACGCGCCCTGCCGGGCGAACCAGAGGTCGTCCGTGGCGCGGCCGCAGCCGATGTCCACGACGCGCTCGGGGACCCGGCCCTCCTGCGCCACCACCCACTGCGCGAAGTCGGTGGGCTCGACGACAGGAGGCTCGTACGGCAGCCGCGAGTAGGTGCGGTCCCAGTTGTCGCGCTTGACCCGGGTGCCGCGAAACCAGCCGTTGAGCCGGCGATGCGTCGACTCCGGCGTCTCGAACTTGTACGCCGGGTCGGGCACCCGCCAATCGGGGCCGTACGTCGCCTGGAGGAACTCGTCGGTGTTGGCAGGCGCCGGCAGCTCACGGCCCTCGAGCGTGGTGGTGCCGAGCGGGAAGATCCACTCCCGCTCGAAGGGCGTGCGGATCTCTCCCATCAGGTGCAGGTGGCCGTCGGCCAGAAAGCCGCCGAACACGTCTAGGCCGCGGACGGAACCGTCGCCCTCAACGACGTCGACCTTGAACGCGCCGCCGCTGTAGCGGGAGATCGCGTAGCCCATCTCGGCCAGTGCGCGCTGGAGCCGGAACGACTCGCGGACCACGTCGACCGGGTGGGTGAACTCGCTGACGTAGCCCAGGTCGGCGTCGCTGTCGTGCCCGATCAGGCGTCCCTCGCGTACGGCGCCCAGCAGCGTGCCGTAGGCCGGGAACGCGTCGATGCCGGCCTTGCTCAGGGCGCCGAGCACCTCCTCGATCGAGTCGAGGAGAGGCTTCACGTGCTCGGCGCTGCGGGTGTCGAAGGTCTGCGCGAGGCGCAGTGACTTGTCGATGCCGAGGGGGAGCCCACGCTCGTTGACGACGGCGATCCGCTCGGCACCGTCGCCGAGGTGCACGTCCTCGTCGAACACCACCGTGCCGCTGACGTGCTCGACCACGCTGAGCCGGGTGCTGCCGTGGAGGAACCGCCGCAGGGCCGACGGCCACGTCACGGCGTACGCGCTGCCACTGGGCTCACCGTCCCGCTGCAGCCAGAACGACCAGATCCGGCGGCCGTCGAAGAGCACGTCGAGGACGACCTCGGTCTGCGAGTGCGCCCGCACTCCCTCGTCGTCGACGCGCACGCCGGAGACGCTGGTGGCAGTGGACACCTGGGGATCGTAGTGGAACGGCGAAGTCACACGTCGGTCCGCACGTCGGTTGCGGTGCCGAGCAGCCGGGCGAGGGCCTCGACCAGCGTGGGTCGGCTCAGGACTCGGGGGTCCACTTCTCGCCGCGGGTCATGCCGGCGGCACGGCCCTTGCCGGAGATGACCAACGCCATCTTCGCCGACGCCTCGTCGATCATCTCGTCGCCGAGCATCACCGCGCCCTTGGCCCCGCCCTTCTCGGACGTGTAGTGCTCGTAGGCGTCCAGGATGTTCTCGGCGTGGTCGTAGTCGCCCTGGTCCGGGGAGTAGACCTCGTTGGCCACGTCGATCTGCGAGGGGTGCAGGGTCCACTTGCCGTCGAAGCCGAGGGCGGCGGACCGGCCGGCGACGCGCTTGTAGCCCTCGAGGTCCTTGATCTGCAGGTAGGGCCCGTCGATGACCTGCTTGTCGTGCGCACGGGCCGCCATCAGCAGCCGCATCAGGATGTAGTGGTAGGCGTCGCCGACGTCGTACCCGGGCGGCTGCTCGCCGACGACCAGGGACTTCATGTTGATCGAGGCCATGAAGTCGGCGGGGCCGAAGATGATCGTCTCGACGCGCTGGGAGGCGGTCGCGATGGCGTCGACGTTGATCAGGCCGAGGGCGTTCTCGATCTGCGCCTCGATGCCGATCTTGCCGACCTCGTAGCCCATCGTCGTCTCGATCTGGGTGAGCAGCACGTCGAGCGCCGTGACCTGGTCGGCGGTCTGCACCTTGGGCAGCATGATGCAGTCGAGGTTCGTCCCGGCGCCCTCGACGACCTCGATGACGTCCTTGTAGGTCCACTGCGTCGTCCAGTCGTTGACCCGCACGGTCTTCACGCGCTTGCCCCACTCGCCGGTGTTCAGCACCTCGACGATGTTCGCCCGCGCGTCGGCCTTGGCGATCGGTGCGACCGAGTCCTCGAGGTCGAGGAACACCTGGTCGGAGTCGAGGCCCTGGGCCTTCTCCAGGAAGCGCGGGTTGGAGCCCGGCACGGCGTGGCAGGAACGACGGGGACGGATCTCGCGTGCGGCAGGCATGCCTGGGACTGTACTGACGACGGTCACCGACGGGGACCCTGCGCAGCCGTGGGATAGGTCTCAGTCGACGGGCGCAGCGTCGATCGCCGGCGCCCGGTTGTTGGCCACCACGAGCGCCATTCCCACCAGGATCACCACCAGCCCGACCGCAGCCCCGACGGGTGGCACCTGACCCAGGATCAGGGCCGCGAGCAGGGCCGCGCCGGGCACCTCGAGCAGCAGAGCGAGCGAGACCACGATCGGCTTGGTGGTCGCGAGCAGGTGGTTGAACACCGAGTGGCCCATCAGCTGCGCGGTCGCGGTGACCAGCAGCAACAGCCCCCACTGCGCCAGCGGGTAGCCGCCGAGGTCCTGGCCGCCCACGACGCAGGCTGCGGCCAGGATCACCGCGCACGAGCCGTAGCAGACAAAGGTGTACGTCGTGGTCGAGGTGGCCTGGCGGGCCCGCGCACCGATCAGCATGTACGCCGCGGCCGCCACTCCCCCGACCAGCGCCAGACCGTCGCCCAGCAAGGCCTCCGGGGAGACCGTGAAGTCCACACCCGAGACCACCAGCACCCCGGCGAGGGACACGACGAGGCCAACGAGCACACGGCCGTTGAACCGCTCGCCGTGCAGCAGCTGCCAGGCCACGACCCAGGCGATCTGCAGGCACACGATCGCAGTGGCCGACGCCACCGAGGTCAGCGTCAGTGCAGTGACCCAGGTGCCGAAGTGCACCGCCAGCGCCAGACCGCTCGCCAGCACCAGCCGCAGCGGTCGGCCGCGCAGCGCGGAGAGCTCGTCACGGCGGCTGACCGCGACGCCGGGTGAGAGCGCCACCGTCGCGAACGCGTTGCGCCAGAACGCGATCGCCAGCGGCGGGACCACGGCGGCGGCCATCAGCGGACCCGAGAGCGAGACCGCGACGACGCCGACGGCCAGCAGGAGGAGGGTGCGCACGGCACCTATTGTCCGGGTCACGCATCTGGCAGGCTCGGCAGTGTGACCGACGCCCAGAACCAGGCACTGCACGACGCCCTGATCGCCGAGCTGGCGAAGAAGACGGGTGTGTCCTGGATACGGCACGACGGACGGGCGCACGCGGTCTGGCACGTGTGGCACGACGGCGCGCTCTGCGTGGTGTCCGGCGGGGACGAGCAGCCGTTGCCCGACCTCGAGGACGGCGCCCGCGTCGAGGTCGTGCTCCGCAGCAAGGACAACGGCGGGCGCCTGATCACCTGGGCGGGCACCGCGTCCGTCGTACCCCCGGGGTCGGAGCACTGGGACGCGGTCACCGCGGCGCTCGTGCCCGGGCGGCTCAACACCCCCGACCTGTCCACCACGGCCGACGGCTGGGCGGACACCAGCGTCGTCCGCCGGATCGTGCCGACCGGCGAGGTCCTCGAGTCACCGGGCGACCTGTCCGACGACGCACACCGCGCGACGCCGGAGGAGACCCCGGCCACCACACGGGGCCGGTTGCCGAAGATCCTGCACCGCCGGGTGCGACGCCGCCCGAAACTGTCCTGACCAAACAACTTTTTCAGCATGTGGATGTTCCCGGATTTCACCTGCCCCGGTCCCGCTCTCACCGTCTCGGTCGTGGCGCTGGTGCCCGGCACCGCCAACGTCAACCACCTCGTGGTCAGCCCAGGGCTCAGCAACGGCGACATCACGACGGACACGAACCGCAAGCGGTTCTACGTGATCGTCACCGGCGACTCGAAGGACTACGTCGCGCCGTGATCCTCAGGAGCGAGGCGGTACGGCGATCTCGCCGGAGGCCACCGGCTGCACCTGACCGGCGACGTGACAGCGCGTCGCCGTGCCGCCGGTGGCCTCCACGCGTCCGGACAACGACGACGGCCGGCCCATCTCGACGCCCTGCGTGATCGTGTAGCCGCCCCCTTCGGGCAGCAGCCCGGTCGCGACGAGCGCCATCCCGAGCCCGGCCGCCGCCGACCCGGTGGCCGGGTCCTCGGGGACACCGGCGCCCGGCACGAACACCCGAGCGTGCACGTCGAGACGGGGCGCGTCCCCCGCGACGGCGTACAGGTTCACGGCGTCCAGCAGGTCGTCGACGCGACCGAGACCGGCGAGCTTCTCGGCGAGGTCGGGGAAGGGCCCGGACGTGGGGACCGCCCGCACCACGGCCTCCTCGCTCACCGGGACGTGCACGAAGCTCAGGCCGCAGCCGGCCACCCAGGTCTCGCCGGCGAGGTCGGACAGGGACAGGCCGAGCATCCGGAGCAGCCCCCGGACCACGTCGGTCGGCACCGGGCCGGCGAGGTCGTGCGGGGCGGCGCTGAGCTCGACCCAACCGTCGTCGGGGTCGCCGTCGAAGCGCACCCCGATCGTCCCGGCCCCGCAGTCCTGGGTGACCTCGTCGGCCGTGAGCAGCCCGAGCGACCGGAGCACCCACGCCGTGCCGAGCGTCGGATGACCCGCGAACGGGATCTCCTGCTCGGGGGTGAAGATCCGGGTGGCGTAGGACGCGCCGTCGGTGACCGTCGACGAGGGGAACGTGGACTCGGAGAACCCGAACTCCCGGGCGAGCGCCTGGCACTGCTGCGTGGACAGCTCGTCGGCGCCGTGCACGACGGCGAGCTGGTTGCCGGCGAACGGCCGGTCGGTGAACACGTCGACGATGTCGTAGCGCAGTGGCATAGCGCCCATCGTGCCAAGGGATAGCCTGAGCCCTCGTGAGCACCTCCCCCTCCCGCGTCTTCGCGGCCCGCCTGGCCAGCCTGCCGGTCTTCGACCCCGCGGGCGACCAGGTCGGCAAGATCCGCGACCTCGTGGTGGTGCTGCGGCCCGGCGATCTCCCGCCCCGCGTGCTCGGCCTGGTCGTCGAGGTGTTCGGCCGCCGGTCCATCTTCGTGCCGATGACGCGGGTCACCCACGTCGACAGCGGGCAGATCATCACCACCGGCGTGGTGAACATGCGCCGCTTCGAGCAGCGCGCCACCGAGACGCTGGTGTTCGGGCAGATGCTCGACCGGCAGGTCACCGTCAAGGAGACCGGCGTGGTCGGCAGCGTGTACGACGTCGCGATGGAGCTCGAGCGCACCCGCGACTGGGTGATCAGCCGCGTCGCGCTGCAGGAGGGCTCGAAGCGCTTCGGCCGCAGGGGCCAGACCCACATCGAGGAGTGGCGCGACATCGAGGGCTTCGCCACGCCCGACGGCGCCCAGGGCGCGACCCACCTGCTCGCCGCGCTCGACGAGATGCGCCCGGCAGACCTGGCCAACGTCATCCACGACCTACCGCCCAAGCGGCGCGCGGAGATCGCAGCCGCCCTCGACGACGAGCGGCTCGCCGACGTGCTGGAGGAGCTGCCCGAGGAGGACCAGGTCGAGATCCTCGGCGCGCTGGACAACGAGCGGGCCGCCGACGTGCTCGAGGAGATGTCGCCCGACGACGCCGCCGACCTGATCGCCGAGCTGCCCCCCGAGACGGCCGAGAAGCTGCTCCGGCTGATGGACCCCGAGGAGGCCGAGGACGTCCGTCGGCTGATGTCCTACGAGGAGCACACCGCCGGCGGCATGATGACCACCGAGCCGGTGATCCTGCCCCCCGACTCCACGGTCGCCGACGCCCTCGCGCACGTCCGCAACGCCGAGCTGAGCCCGTCCCTCGCGGCCCTGGTGTACGTCGTCCGGCCGCCGCTCGAGCCCCCGACCGGGCGGCTGCTCGGCGTCGCGCACATCCAGCGGCTGCTCCGCGAGCCGCCCTCGACGATGGTCGGCCACGTCCTGGACACCGACACTGAGCCGCTGCGCCCGACCTCGAGCCTCGAGGACTGCGCCCGCCACCTCGCGCTCTACAACCTGGTGTCGGCGCCCGTCGTGGACGAGGACGGCCGGCTGCTCGGCGCCGTGACCGTCGACGACCTGCTCGACCACCTGCTGCCCGAGAACTGGCGCGACACCCCCAGCCGGTCCGGCGCGCCCGTGCGGATCGGCGGCTCGGGCGGAGGTGCCCCCCGTGGATAGGACACCGTCTCGCCAGCGCCACGACGCCCGCAAGGAGAAGCGTCGCGAACGTTCGCGCGAGCCTCGTCGCGAGCCACGCGAGCCACGCGGTCCACGTCTCGACGTGCCCACGGACACGCGGCGGCAGATCATCCGCCGCCCCAACGTCGACTCCGACACGTTCGGACGGTTCGCCGAGACGTTTGCCCGCTTCATGGGCACCGCGCGGTTCCTGATGTACATGACCGGCTTCGTCGTGGTCTGGCTGCTCTGGAACGCGCTCGCGCCGGAGCACCTGCGCTTCGACCCCTACGCCTTCATCTTCCTGACCCTGATCCTCAGCCTCCAGGCGTCGTACGCCGCGCCGCTGATCCTGCTCGCGCAGAACCGGCAGGAGGACCGGGACCGGGTGATCGGTGAGCAGGACCGCACTGCGAACTCCCGCGCGCACGCCGACATGGAGTTCCTGGCCCGCGAGATGGCCTCGATCCGGATGGCGCTCGGCGAGGTCGCCACCCGTGACTACGTGCGCTCCGAGCTGCGCTCGCTGCTCCAGGACCTCGAGGAGAGGCAGAAGCGCGAGGCCGACGAGCACTCCGACGAGGAGGGGGACACCTGAGCGGTGGCAGTGCCCGGACGACACGTACGCTGGCGGGTATGACCTCCCCCGATCTCGAGCAGATCAACGCTGCGCTCGCGACCGTCAACGACCCGGAGATCCACCGGCCGATCACCGACCTCGGCATGGTCGAGTCTGTCGACGTCGCTGCGGACGGCACGGTCGCCGTCACCGTCCTGCTCACGGTGTCCGGGTGCCCGCTCAAGGACACCATCACCCGCGACGTGACCGCCGCCGTCGGCAAGGTCGTCGGCGTCACCGGTGTCGACCTGACCCTCGGCGTGATGAGCGCCGAGCAGCGCGCCGGCCTCCAGGAGAAGCTTCGCGGCGGCCAGGCCCAGAAGGAGATCCCCTTCGGCCGACCGGACTCGCTGACCAAGGTCTACGCGATCGCCTCCGGCAAGGGCGGCGTCGGCAAGTCGTCGGTGACGGTGAACCTCGCCACCGCGATGGCCGCGCAGGGCCTCAAGGTCGGCATCGTCGACGCGGACATCTACGGCCACTCGGTGCCGGCGATGCTCGGCCTCGGTGACGTGCGTCCGACGCAGGTCGACGACATGATCATGCCGGTTCCGGTGCCCGGTCTCGAGCGCGGCCAGCTGTCGGTGATCAGCATCGGGATGCTCAAGCCGCGGCGCGACCAGGTCGTCGCCTGGCGCGGCCCGATGCTCGACCGGGCCCTCGTGCAGATGCTCAGCGACGTCTACTGGGGCGACCTCGACGCGCTGTTGCTCGACCTGCCGCCGGGCACCGGAGACATCGCGATCTCGCTGGGCCAGCACCTGCCCAACGCCGAGGTCGTGGTGGTGACCACCCCGCAGGAGGCGGCCGCCGAGGTCGCCGAGCGGGCCGGGACGATGGCCTCGATGATGCACCAGCGGGTCGTGGGCGTCGTGGAGAACATGTCCTTCCTGCCCTGCCCGCACTGCGGTCCCGAGCACCGGCTCGAGGTCTTCGGGGCCGGCGGCGGCCAGCGTGTCGCCGCGACGCTGTCGAGCCGCTTCGGCTACGACGTGCCCCTGCTCGGCGAGATCCCCTTGGACCTCACCCTCCGGGCGGGCGGCGACACGGGCACCCCGATCGTCGACACCCACCCGGACACGCCGGCCGCGACGGCGCTCACCGCCATCGCCACCACGCTGTCGGGCCGGGGACGTGGCCTCGCCGGCCTCCAGCTCGGCCTCAGCCCCGCCGGTAGGTTGTAGACCGTGTTCGGGATCGGGTTGCCGGAGCTGATGGTCATCGCACTGGTGGCTGTCGTGGTGTTCGGTCCCGATCGACTGCCCGAGTTCGCCCGTCAGGCGGGTCGGCTGGTGCGCCAGGTCCGCGCCTTCACGCAGTCGGCCCGCGACGACATCCGCTCCGAGCTCGGCCCGGAGTTCGCCGAGTTCGAGCTCGCCGACCTCGACCCGCGCCGCGCGATGCGGAAGTACATCCAGGACGCCTGGGACGAGTCCGAGGACGACGACGGCACCGGATCGGCCAAGGGTCCCGGCCAGCGACCGCTGGAGGACGGGGAGCTGCCGCCCTACGACAGCGACGCCACCTGAGCCCGCGCTACTCCGCGATGTCGCGGGTGAGCAGCACCGTGGTCACGAACCGACGGTAGAGCCGGACCGGGTCCTCGTCCGTCATCGCGACCGTGACGTTCCCGCTGCGGGAGACGCCGTCGATCCAGGTCGCCATCTCGGCCAGGTCCGGGTTGCGGAACGTCACGTCCAGCGTCACCGGGAGCGTGATCGCCGGCGGCTGTGCGGTGGCCAGCCCGGCGACGGCCGCCTCGGACCGGGACCGGATCAGCTCGCGGGCGGTCTCCGGGTGCAGGCTGTCGGCGGCGAACCGCGACACCGCCGTCTTGACCACGGCCGCGTGGACCCCCGGACACACCCGGGCCGCCTCCGCGGCGGTCACGTCGTCGCCGGTCACGAGGACCACCGGGACGTCGTACCCGAGGGCGACGAGCGCGTTGATCCCCGACTCCCCTACGACGGTCCCGTTCAGGCTGACCTCCGCGATCGCCCGCGGGTTGTAGGTGTGCGACAGCGGCGAGGACGTGGACATCGAGCCGTGGTAGCTGACGAAGAACACCGCGTCGAACGAGGCGTCGAGGCCCTGCATCATGTACATCGGCTTGTGCCGGCCCGACAGGTAGCGCGCGCGGTGCGCCAGACCGTCGGGCCGCAGGTTCTGCATCCGCGAGTGCGAGTCGTTGACCAGGAACTCTGTCGCCCCGGCGGCGTGCGCGCCCTCGATCGCGGCGTTCACCTCGCCGAGCAGCAGCGTCCGGTAGTGGTCGTACTCCGGCTCGCCGAGCACGCACTGGCCCCAGTCGACGACGCCGGCCGTGCCCTCCATGTCGGAGGAGATGAAGACCCTCATGCCGTCGGGGTCAGCCGACCTTGCCGTCGAGGGTGACCTGGACCGACTTCCGTGCACCCGAGCGGGTCACGTCGAGCTGCACGGTCTCCCCGGGCTGGTGGCTGCGGATCGCGACGATCAGGCTGATCCCGTCGGTGATCTGCTTGCCGTCGACCTTGGTGACGATGTCGCCCTTCTTGAGCCCGGCGGCCGCCGCCGGCGTACCGGACGGCACTCCGACCACCTCGGCGCCGTCGCTCTGCGCACCGGTGTTCACGTTGGCGCCGATCACCGGGTAGCGCGCCTTGCCGGTCGCCAGGATCTGCGACGCCGTGACCCGGACCTGCTCCATGGGGATGGCGAAGCCGACGCCAATGTTGCCTGACTCGCCGCCGACCGAGCCGCCCGTCGTCGCGATCGCGGAGTTCACACCGACGACCTGGCCGCGCAGGTTGACCAGCGGGCCCCCGGAGTTGCCGGGGTTGATGGCGGCGTCGGTCTGCACCGCGTTGATGTACGACGACTGGTTCTGGTCACCCGTGGTGACCGGCCGGTCGGTGGCGCTGATGATCCCGGAGGTCACCGTGCTGCTCAGGCCGAGCGGCGAGCCGATTGCCACGACGGTGTCGCCCACGCGCATCGAGCGTGAGGACCCGATGGCGGCCGGTTCGAAGGTCGTCGCGTCGGTCACCTCGAGCACCGCGATGTCGTAGACCGGGCTCCGGCCGATGATCTTCGCGTCGTGCTTCTTGCCGTTCTGGTCGACCACCTTGAGCTCGCCGTCACCGGTCGCGTCCGCGACGACGTGGTTGTTGGTGATGACGTGGTCCTTGTCGTCGAGCACGAAGCCCGACCCGGTCGCACCGCCCTGGGTGCTGCCGTCGGCGCCACCTCTGGCCTGGATCTGCACCGTGCTGGGCAGCAGCTTCTTGGCCACCGCGGCGACGCTGCCGTTCTGGGCGTCCAGCGGCTCGGACGCGCCGTTGTCGGTGCCGATCACCGGCACGCTGGAGGTCTGGTTCGACGACATCGTCCCGTTGACCGCCACGCCGCCGAGGACACCACCGAGCAGGCCGACGACCAGGGCGATGGCGGTGATGAGCGGCCAGGCCCACCCCGGAAGGCGGGATCCGCGCGCCTGCGCGGGCTGCGGCTGGGGACCCGACGGGTAGCCGCCGTAGCCGTAGGCGGGCTGCGGGGCGGTGGGGTACGACGAGGTGGGCTGCTGTCCGTAGCCCTGGCCGTAGGGGCCAGGAGCCTGCGGCTGCCCCACGGGGTCACGCTGCGGCTCTGGGTGGCTCGGCAGCGGCGGAGGGTACGACGAGCCGCCGAGCGGCTGGGTGTCCCCCATGTCACCGTCTCCAGCACCGTCTCCAGCACCGTCTCCAGCACCGCCACGTGCGCCGTCAGGGTCACCGCTCCGGTCACTGTCCGGGCGGGGGTCGACGTCGTCGTACTGGCTCACGTCATCCATTCTCACCCACGGCCCAACCTGTGAAACGGCGGGACGTGCTCAGCGACGGTCGCCGACCGAGCGGGCACGGGCGACGCCACCATCGGCCCCGCCCAGCGTCCAGCCCCGCAGCCGCCCGTGCACGGACGCCGCGGGAGCGACGAAGGCCGGGGTGGGCGTCGTGGACGTGCTGGCGCCGCCGATCGACGTGGCCGGGGTCCCGGTCGAGCCGACCCCCATCGGGGTGGCGGCCAGCGTGGAGAGACCGAAGACGGCGGCTGACACGGAGCCGGCCCCCACCAGCGCGATGCCGGCACGGCGACGGGCCCGGCTGCGGTCCTCGAGGCGGCCGGTCTCGGCCCAGGCGTCCGACGCGTCGAGGGCCGCCGGGTCGAGGTCCAGCAGCGAGCCGAGGAAGCGGTCGGAGGGCACCTCGGGCCGCGGCGCACCCGCGATCTGGGTCAGCTGACGCTTGGTCCAGCCCTCGTGCTCCACGAGGCTGTGGCACGGCGGGCAGTGCAGCACGTGGTCCCACGCCCGCTCCGCCGTCTCCTCGTCGAGCTGTCCGTCGACCAGGGCGCTGGCCTGCGAGCCGAGGTGGCCGCCGAGCCGCCACATCGACGACATCACGAGGCCTGCGGCGTCAGCCGTGGACGCCGGCGCGTCTCGGGGCCGGAGTAGCGGGACCGGCCGGCGGTGGGGGCCCGGTGCGCGAGGGCCTTGCGCAGCATGGTGCGGCCGCGGTGGATGCGGGAACGGACGGTGCCGAGCTTGAGGCTCAGCACGTCGGCGATCTCCTCGTAGCTGAGGCCCTCGATGTCGCAGAGCACGACCGCGGCGCGGAAGTCCGGCGGGAGCGCCGCGAGCGCGGCCTCGACGTCGTCGTCGAACAGGCCGTCGAGCACCTGGACGTCGGGCGTGACGGCCCGGCTCGGGATGCGGGTCTCGGCGTCGTCGGCCAGCGCGTCGAAGCGGATCTTGGCCTTGCGGCGGGCCTGGTCGAGGAACAGGTTCGTGGTGATGCGGTGCAGCCAGCCCTCGAACGTGCCGGGCGTGTAGGACGACAGTGAGCGGAACACCCGGACGAAGACCTCCTGGGTGAGGTCCTCGGCGTCGTGCGGGTTGCCGGTCAGCCGATAGGCGAGGCGGTAGACGCGGGCCGAGTGCTGGGCGACGATCTCGTCCCAGGACGGCGCCTGCCACTCCGCGGTGACGCCCGTGTCCTGGTCGGGGCCCGGACTCATCGGGTGGGTCATCTGGTGCTCCTCGCCCCGCGTAGGTGGCTGCTGGTCCGCCATCGTGCTGCTGTGTTCCTCCAGGCTAGGAGTCGCTCCTGAGAGCGACCTGAGCGAAGGCTGTCGTCATCGCGTCAGTTGAACGGACCGCGTCAGGCCATTGTTCCCCCTCCGCCCCGGCAGCGCACCGCAGCGCACGGCTCCGCACGCGATAGAGTCCGCCCAGATACCGAGCGCCCGTCACCGAACGGCCGCAGCAGCACCCCACTGATCCTCGGATCACGACACCTGGAGGCCCTCATCGTCACGGGACTGAAGCCGGCGAGCTGGACCCACGCCGAGGAGTTCGTCACCGAGGACGAGGTGCTGACCGCGGCCCGCGCCCGCGCGGAGGAGGTCGGCGTCTCCCCGATCGGCAACGGCGGTGGCGCCGCACTGCGCTTCCTGGCCGCCGTCACCGAGGCCCGGGCGGTCGTCGAGATCGGCACCGGCACCGGCGTCTCCGGCGTCTGGCTGCTGCGCGGCATGCGCCCCGACGGCGTGCTGACCACGGTCGACACCGAGGCCGAGCACCAGCGGCTGGCCAAGAAGGCGTTCACCGAGGCCGGCATCGCCCCGCAGCGCGTCCGGCTGATCCCCGGCTCCGCGCTCGACGTGCTCCCCCGGCTGACCGACGGCCACTACGACCTGGTGTTCTGCGACGGCGAGAAGACGGAGTACTCCGACTACCTCGCCGAGGCGCTCCGGCTCCTCAAGCCCGGCGGCATCGTGGCGTTCGACAACGCGCTCTGGCACGACCGCGTCGCCGACCCGGCCCAGCGGGACGCCGAGACCGTCGCGATCCGCGAGCTCGGCCGGACCGTCCGCGAGCACGACTCCCTGCTGCCGGTCCTGCTGCCCGTCGGTGACGGCCTCCTGGTGGCCAAGAAGGTCTGGACCCCCGGAGCCTGATCGACGTGGCCTCGTCGTACATCAAGTCCTTGACGTTCGACTGCCGCGACGCCCTGCGCGCCGCGGCGTTCTGGGCTGCGGCCCTGGGCTCGGACGTCGACGAGGACTCCACCCCGGAGAAAGCGTTCGTCGAGTCCCCCGGTTGGGGCGGGCCGAACATCTGGTTCCAGGTCGTGCCGGAGCCCAAGGCGGCCAAGAATCGTGTGCACCTCGACCTCAGGGCGCCGGGCACGGTGGCCGACGAGGTGCGTCGCCTCGAGTCGCTCGGCGCGACCGTGGTACGCGACGGTGAGGACCTGGTGGTGATGGCCGACCCCGACGGCAACGAGTTCTGCGTCGAGTGACCTCCACCCGGGCCTTGTTCACGGTTGAGCCGGGGCTTGTTCACGGTTGAACCGGGCTGGCGTCGGCTCGACGGTGCAGGTGGTTTCGACACGGGCTCCGCTTCGCTCCGCCCGGCTCAACCAACGGGAACGAGGCCGTGTCAGCGATAAACAAGGCCCGGGGCAACAGGTCAGTGGAAGGACGCGGCGGCGAGGAAGCCGGACGCACCCTCGGCCACGGCGACCAGGTCGCAGGCCTCGATCAGCACCGGCGGCGCCCCGACGATCCGGGCACCGGGCGACTCGGCGGCGGTCGCGGTGAACTGCTCCTGGAACGCCTCGCGGGCGGCCGAGGACTCGAAGACGTAGCAGCCCTCGAACCACTCGCCCGGGCGCACCCGCCAGGTCTTGAACCGGAGCCCCTCCAGCACGGAGAAGCGGGCGTGCGACGTCTCGGCGACGTACGACGCCAGCTCCTGCTCGACGCCGTCGGGAGCGCCGACGAGGGACCAGCGGACGGTCAGGCCGTGCACGGGACCTAGGCCCCGATCCCGGCCAGTGGCTCGCGCAGCTCCAGCCAGTGCAGCAGGGCGCGCGCACCGAACCCGGTGGCGCCCTTGGTGTACTCGAACTCGTCGACGGGAGAGTCGCCGACCGAGGCGATGTCCAGGTGCGCCCAGGGCAGTCCTCCGGTGAAGTGGCGCAGGAACAGCGCGGCCGTGATCGCTCCGGGGACGCCCCCGGCGTTGTCGGCGTCGGCCACCTTGGAGGCGATCCGCTCCTCGTAGTCGGCGACCAGCGGCATCCGCCACAGCGGCTCGCCTGAGGCCAGCGAGGCCACCCGCAGCGTCGTCGCCAGAGCCTCGTCGGTCGCGAAGAAGCCGCCGGACTTCTGACCCAGGGCGATCTTCATCGCGCCGGTCAGGGTGGCGACGTCGACCAGCACGTCGGGCTCGAGCTCGGCGACGGCGTACGCCAGTGCGTCGGCCAGCACCAGGCGGCCCTCGGCGTCGGTGTTGGTCACCTCGGTCGTGCGGCCGCCGTAGTGCCGGAGTACGTCACCGGGCCGCATCGAGTCGGCGCCGACGGAGTTCTCCGCGCAGGCCATCAAGCCGGTGACCCGGACCGGGCAGTCGACGTCGGCGAGCGCACCGAGCACCGCGAGAACGACGCCCGCGCCGGTCATGTCGCGCTTCATCGTCATCATGTTGTCGCGGCCCTTGATGGACAGGCCACCGGTGTCGAAGGTGATCCCCTTGCCGACGAGCACGACGTGCGGCGCCTTCTTCGCACCACGGCGCGGGGTGTAGTCGAGGCGGATGAGGCGCGGCGGGTTCGAGGACGCCTGGCCGACGCCGACGATCCCGCCGAAGCCCTCGGCCACCAGACGCGACTCGTCGAACACCGTCAGCTCGAGGCCGGAGCGCTGCGCGACCGCGGCCGCCTGCTCGGCCAGCCAGACCGGGTTCTTCACGTTGGAGGGGACCAGGGCGAGCATCCGCGACTGCCAGCTCGCGCCCGCGACGGCGAGGCCGCGGTTGACCGCGTCGCGCCGGGCGTCGCCGTCGATGAGCCCGGCGAGCACGACCCGGCCCACCGGGGCGGTCAGCGGGCCGTCGGAACGCCAGTGGAACTCGAAGGAGCCGAGCACGAGACCCTCGACGACCGCCCGCAGGCCCGCGTCGTCGCAGAGCGCCGCAAGCGACGTGGCGACAGTCAGACGTCCCCGGGTGTGCCGGGCCAGGGCCGCGCCGGCGCGACGCAGCTCGTCCGACGTACCCGCACCGACCCCCACGAGGAGCACCAGACGCAGGTCGGTGTTGCTCAGTCCCGCGGTGTCGAGGATGACACGCTCGGTGATCTCGCCGGCCTTGCCGGTGGCCTCGGCGGCCTCGAGCAGCGCGAACAGGTCCTCCGGCAGCTCGTCGAGGAGCTCGGCGGCACCGGGGCCGAGGGTCAGGCCGTCCGGACCCGCGACGACAGGGACCGCGACCACGTCGGCGCCGAGCACGGCCGACGGGGCGACGTCGCTGACCGCGATCTGCGGGGGCGACACCTGGGTGGGCAGCGCCACGGCGCCTCCTTGCACTTCGAACGGGAGGGACGAGAGCCGAGATGCCCTGCCTCGTCCGGACGAACCGACCCTACCTTCGCGGACCGGACGCGAGGACCCCGCCTGCTCCGAGGAGCGGACGGGGTCCTGGCGTTGTTCGGGTTCCCCCCAGTGCGTGTTCGGTGGGGCTCGGGATCAGCCGACGACCCCGTTCAGGGCCTCACCGAGCGCTCCGGCCTCTTCAGCGTTGAGCTCTACGACCAGACGGCCACCACCCTCGAGCGGCACGCGCATCACGATGCCGCGCCCCTCCTTGGTGACCTCGAGCGGGCCGTCGCCCGTCCGCGGCTTCATCGCCGCCATCGCACACCTCTTCCTGTTCGATGCGCCTTGTGGTTGCGGCGCTGTCAGTAGCCCGCCCATTATCCCTCATTTTCCCCCGTGCCACGCCAACCTCCCGAAGGTCGTGCGGCAGACTCGTCGGGTGCACGCCCGGTCCGCGCTCTTCGACCTGTACGGCGACCACCTGCGGGCCCGCCACGACCGGGCGCCGGTGGCCGCCCTGGTCAGGCTGCTCGCGCCCCTCGGCATCGCCCCGCCGGCGGTCCGCACGGCGGTCTCCCGGATGGTCCGGCAGGGCTGGCTCGAACCGGTGCGGCTGCCCTCGGGGCGGGGCTACGAGCTGACCGGCCGGGCCCGGCACCGCCTCGACGACGCCGCCTCGCGCATCTACCGGACTCGCGACCAGGCCTGGGCCGGCGGGTGGGACCTGCTGGTGCTCGACCCTGTCCCGCACCGATCGGCCCGCGAGCGGGTGCGCACCGGTCTGACCTTCCTCGGCTACGCGCCGCTCTCGGACAGCACCTGGATCAGCCCGTTCGCCTCGCCGGAGGCCCACCAGCTCCTCGACGCCGAGGACGCCGGGTTCGCGCGCTTCGAGGCTCACGACGACGACCCGGGCGTGCGGGCCCGCGAGGCGTGGGACCTCATCGGCCTCTCCCGGGCGTACGGCGAGTGGCGGCGGTTCGCGCAGGAGCTGCTCGACGACCCCGTCTCGCAGCTCGCCGGCATCGCCCACGCGTCGCCGGACGAGCAGGCGTTCGCCGTACGCTCCGTGCTCGTCCACGAGTGGCGCAAGTTCCTGTTCACCGACCCGGGCCTGCCGGCGGAGCTGCTGCCCAAGGACTGGGTCGGCCACGAGGCGGCTACCTTCTTCGCGGAGGAGGCCGCGAGGCTGCTCCCGGCCGCGTCCCGCTTCGTCGACGCCTGCCTGACCAGCCCCGACCACGACCACCAGCAGACTGGAGCCCGTCCATGACCGAGCAGCAGCCCGTCCTGTACGACGTCACCGACGGCGTCGCGACGATCACCCTGAACCGTCCTGACGCGATGAACAGCCTCGACGTCGCGACCAAGGTGGCGCTGCGCGACGCGGTCCTCGAGGCGGGGTCCGACGACGCGGTGCGCTGCGTCGTGCTGACGGGCACGGGGCGCGCGTTCTGCGTCGGCCAGGACCTCAAGGAGCACGTCACGATCCTCAACGACAGCTCGTCGGACGCGCTGTTCCGGACGGTCCCGGACCACTACAACCCGACGGTCACCGCGATCTCCACGATGCCCAAGCCGGTCGTCGCGGCGGTCAACGGGGTCGCGGCGGGCGCAGGTGCGAGCCTGGCGTTCGCCTGCGACTTCCGGGTGGTCGCCGACACCGCAGGGTTCAACCTGGCCTTCAGCGGCATCGCGCTGTCCTGCGACACGGGGTCGTCGTGGACGCTGCCGCAGCTGGTCGGCCGGGCCAAGGCCCTGGAGCTGCTGTACTTCCCGCGCACCATCAAGGCCGCCGAGGCCCTCGAGCTCGGGATGGCCACCAGCGTCGTCCCGGCCGACGGTCTCGCCGACGAGGTGACCGCGCTGGTCACCCGGCTCGCCGCGGGGCCGACGGTCTCCTACGGCGCGATCCGCCGCTCGCTCGAGCACAGCGCCGGGCACGACTTCGTGTCCTCGTTGGCGTTCGAGGCCGAGATGATGGCGCTGACCGGGGCCACCCAGGACCACCGCAACGCCGTGGACGCCTTCGTGGCCAAGCAGAAGCCGGTCTTCGAGGGCAGGTAGCCCGTGCGACCTCTCGGGTGCGCGGCGTACTCCACGGTGACGGCGACACCGGGGTGGTTCTGGATGTACCACTGCGTGAACGTGCCGTAGCAGATCCCGCCGCAGGTCAGCCGTTTCCGCGGCAGCTGCAGGGCGCGGGCCAGCCGCAGGGCGAACGGGCGGGAAACGGCGGTCGAGACGACCGCACGGTCAGGGGATCTTGTCGAGGAGGAGGAACCCGGTCCAGATCAGCGTGCCGACCAGGAGTCCGACATGGGCCAGCACGGACAGCCCGGGACCCTCGCCCCAGCTGTCGGTCGCCGGGTCGGACGAGTGCTTGCCCTTGGCCGGCACCCAGCGGGCCAGGACGAGCAGACCGGCGAAGACGGTCACCCACCACAGCACCAGACCGATCGAGCCCAGCACGTCGGTCCCGGTGACCAGGAAGGCCACCCACAGCACCAGCGCGGGCACCCCGGCGACGGTGTGCAGCTTGAGCACGCTCGTGGGGATCGAGATCCGCCCGGCGACGTCGCCCTCGGCGCGGGACAGCCGCACCCGGGTGAGGACGACCACGACGGCCGCTAGCACGGTCAGCACCCAGGTGATCAGCAACGGAGTCACGCGCAGAGCATGCCCGACCCCGACCGACTCCTGCACCTTTCGGGGCCTCAGCGACCCCGGCGTGCCGCGCTGTCCGCCTCCACCAGGCCGCGCATCGACGCCAGCCCTCGGTCGATCAGCCGCTCGACCACCGGGCGTACGACGCGCCAGCCCGCCGCCCCGACGGAGCCGAAGGGGATCACGACCATCTCGGCCCAGACGAACGTGCTCGCGCGCTCGCCGCGGGCGACGACGGAGAACTCGCCCTCTCCCTTCACCACGCTGCCCAGGTGCAGCACCTCGCAGCTGCCGCCGCCGTCGGCGCCGCGGGACCAGGCGGTGATGGTCATCGGGTCCCAGAAGCCCACGCGTCCGATGCCGCTCCAGGCCCGGAACCGGCCGCCGAGACCGCGGGCCTCGTCGAGGTTCTCGACCCGGGTCTGTGGGATCCACTCGGCCTGCCGCGGCCAGTCGGTGACGTAGTCCCAGACGTCGGCCGCGGGAGCCGCGACGTCGACGGTCCGCTCGATGCGGGTGCGCATCAGTCCCGGTCCTGGCGCTGGCTGTCGCGGTGGGACTCGCTGTCCCACTGGGGCTCGGCGTCACGCCGGGGCTCGAGCTCGGACGCGAGCCGGTCGAGCAGCGCGTCCACCTCGGACATCCGGTAGCCGCGGACCGAGGTCGAGAACCGCACCCGGCGCAGGTCCTGGCCGGTCAGCGGCCCGTCGACGGGCACCCGGGCGTCGGGCCGGTCGTCGAACGACTCCGCCATCGACCCACCCCGACCCGCGGCCACGACGGCGATGCCGCCCATCACGGCGACGACGATCACGGCGAAGAACCAGGTCAT
>JBDSMW010000127.1:0-10866 GCA_039915665.1 Nocardioidaceae bacterium | reverse complement strand
CGAGCTGATGCACATGGTCGTGGTGCTGTTCTGGGTGCACGACTCCAGCGAGCCCAGGCCAGCACCCGCGGCTGATCGACCGGGCGGTCCCCCTGATCGACAAGCTGGCGCGGATGACCCGGCTCCCGGTCGTACGCGTCACGATCGCGATCGACGCGTCGGCGGACTAGGCGACGACGGCGCCGCGAAGCACGACGCGCTTCGGTGCCTTGAGCACCCCGAGGTCGTCGAGCGGGTTCGTCTCGAACACCACGAAGTCGGCGGTGGTGCCCTCCGCCAGGTTGTCGTCCAGTCCGAGCCACGACCGGGCCCGCCACGACGCGGCGCCGAGGGCGTTCTCGTTGGTCAGGCCGTACGTCGCCAGCTCGGCCACCTCGTCCCCGATGAGGCCGTGCGGCAGCACTCCCCCCGCGTCCGTGCCGGCGTAGATCGTCACGCCCGCCTCGTAGGCCGCCCCGATCACCTCGCGCCGCGTCGCGTAGAGCCGCATCATGTGGTCGGCGTAGGCCGGGAACTTCTCGCGCCCGGCGTCGGCGTAGCCCGGGAAGTTGTCGAGCTGCTTGACCGTCGGCACCAGCGCGACCCCGTTGGTGACCATCGCGTCGACCAGGTCGGCTGATAGCCCGGTGCCGTGCTCCAGGCAGTCGATGCCCGACGCGATCAGGTCCGGCAGTGCGGCCTCGCCGAAGACGTGCGCGGTGACCCGCGCGCCGTGCTCGTGGGCGGTCCGCATAGCGGCGTCCAGCGACGCCCGGGTCCACGACGGCGTGAGGTCGCCGGCCTCCCGCTCGATCCAGTCGCCGACCAGCTTGACCCAGCCGTCACCGCGCTGCGCCTCCTGGGCGACGTACGCCGGCAGGTCGTCGGGCTCGATCTCGTGGGCGTAGTTGCGGATGTAGCGACGGGTCCGGGCGATGTGCCGTCCCGCGCGGATCAACCGCGGCAGGTCGTCGCGGGCCTGGATCCACGCGGTGTCGGCCGCCGAGCCGCAGTCGCGCAGGAGCAACGCGCCCGCGTCGCGGTCGGTGAGCGCCTGCTCCTCCTGGACGTCCTCCGGGACGGCACCGTTCTCGTCGAGACCGATGTGGCAGTGCGCATCGACCAGCCCAGGGACGATCCAGCCCTCCGCGACGAGCTCCGCGGACGCGACGGGCTCGTAGGTGACCCGCCCGTCGACGACGTACAGGTCACGGACCTCGCCGTCGGGCAGCACCGGACCCCGGAACCTCAAGGCAGCAGTCATGGCCGGGACCCTACCCAGACTCCGACATCGGATGCTTGTCAGTGACCCATGGGTCACTTTCCGTCACCGTTGTCGGAGGAACTACTTGAGGTACTTCGAGAGGTCCGCGGGCAGGTCGAGCGACGAGGGGTCGAAGGCCTCGTCCGCGCCGTCGGGCACGCCGAACGGGTTGGCCCCGGCACCGGCGGGACGCTCCGAGGACGCCTTCGCGTCCGCTGCCCGCTTGGCCGGGTTGCCGGACACGCGCTTGGCCTTGCCCTTCTTGGGCGCCTGCTTGCCCTTGGCCCGCTTGCCGGTGTGTACGCCGGGCATGCCGGGCATCCCGGGGATGTGGCCGCCCTTGGCCATCGACATCATCATCTTGCGGGCCTCGAAGAACCGGTCGACCAGCGAGTTGACGTCGGAGACCTGGGTGCCGGATCCGCGGGAGATGCGGGACCGCCGGGAGCCGTCGATCACCTTGGGGTTCTCGCGCTCGGCCGGCGTCATCGACTGGATGATCGCCTCGATCTTGTCGATCTCGCGCTCGTCGAAGTTCTCGAGCTGCTCGCGGAACTGCCCCATCCCGGGCAGCATCCCCATGATCTTGGACAGCGAGCCCATCTTGCGCAGCTGCTGCATCTGCTGGAGGAAGTCGTCGAGGGTGAACTCCCCGCCGCGGCCGGTCAGCTTGGCGGCCGCCTTGGCCGAGGCCTCGGCGTCGAAGCTCTTCTCGGCCTGCTCGATCAGGGTGAGCATGTCGCCCATGTCGAGGATCCGGCCGGCCATCCGGTCGGGGTGGAAGACGTCGAAGTCGGTCGGCTTCTCACCGTTGGACGCGAACATCACCGGCTTGCCGGTGATCGACGCGATCGACAGGGCGGCGCCACCAC
Source organism: Nocardioidaceae bacterium (assembly GCA_039915665.1). Taxonomy (GTDB): domain Bacteria; phylum Actinomycetota; class Actinomycetes; order Propionibacteriales; family Nocardioidaceae; genus Nocardioides_B. The sequence goes on along the minus strand of JBDSMW010000127.1, from coordinate 8,751 downwards.
GGGCGTCGCCGTCGAGCTTGGTCAGCACCACGCCGTCGTAGCCGACGCCGTCGAGGAAGGCCTGGGCGGTGTTGACCGCGTCCTGACCGACCATCGCGTCGACGACGAACAGGATCTCGTCGGGGTTGACGGCGTCACGGATGTCCGCGGCCTGCTGCATCATCTCGGCGTCGACGCCGAGGCGGCCGGCGGTGTCGACGATCACGACGTCGTGCAGCGTGCGCTTGGCCTCGGCCACGCCCGCGCGGGCGACGGCGACCGGGTCCCCGACGCCGTTGCCGGGCTCGGGGGCGAACACCTTGATCCCGACACGCTCGCCGTTGACCTGGAGCTGGTTGACGGCGTTGGGGCGTTGAAGGTCGGCGGCGACGAGCAGCGGGCTGCTGCCCTGCTCCTTGAGCCACAGCGCCAGCTTCGCGGCCAACGTCGTCTTGCCCGCGCCCTGGAGGCCGGCGAGCATCAGCACGGTCGGCGGGGTCTTCGCGAAGCGCAGTCGACGGGTCTCGCCGCCGAGGATGGTGACGAGCTCCTCATTGACGATCTTGACGATCTGCTGTGCTGGGTTCAGCGCCCCGCTGACCTCCTCGCTGCGGGCCCGGGTCTTGACGGCGTCGACGAAAGTCTTGACCACCGGCAGCGCGACGTCGGCCTCGAGCAGGGCGATCCGGATCTCGCGGGCGGTCGCGTCGATGTCGGCCTCAGAGAGCCGTCCCTTGCCGCGGAGGTTCTTGAACGTCGCGGAGAGACGGTCGGAGAGGGTCGTAAACACAGGTCAGTCCTCAGGTCCGGGCGAGTGGTCTGCGGCGAGGCGCAACCGTCGTGGTGGTGGCGGGGCGCTCCTCAGCCGCGGTCAGCGTCCAGGATAACCGGGTCCTGGAGGGCCCGCCGGACCGCGTGCACCGCAGAGGCCGCCCGCTCGTCGCTGAGCACCTCGGCGCCCGACTCCTGGACGTAGAACACGTCGACCGCCTGCGGACCCAGGGTGGCCAGGTGGGCGGAGCGCACCGACACGTCGATACGCGCCAGCGCGGCGCAGACCAGGAACACCACGCCCGGCCGGTCCTCCACCCGGACCTCCATGACGGTGGCCTGGTGGGACGCGTCGTGGCGGACCTGGACGGACGGCTCGATCTCGTCCTCCCGGGGCGGCCGCAGACGCGCCGCCGGGTCCTGCCGCCGCTCGATCACCGCCTCGATCCGCTGGCGCAGGATCGCCTCGTCCAGGTGGGTGTCGGCCACGTCCCAGACCGAGACGGCCAGGTCGTCCTGGGTCCAGGCACGCGCGGACCGGATCGACGCCCGCTGCACGGTCAGCGCTCCCGCGATGTCCGCGATCAGGCCGGTGCGGTCCCCCGACACGACGGTCACGGTGGCGCCGTCTGCCGACGTCTCCAGGTGTACGTCGACCAGTCGTGGGTTCTCGCGGACGGCGGCCGAGGGCTCGACGTCGACGGGGTCGCGACCGGTTCCCACGTCCGCCGCGGTGTCGGACAGGGCGCCGCGCACCCGGCGGGCGAGGTCCGCCACCAGGCCGGAGCGCCACGACGTCCACGCCTGGGGAGACGTCGCCCGCGCGTCGGCCTCCGTGAGCACCTCGAGCAGGTCGAGCGTCTCGACGTCGTGGATCCGCGCGACGACGTACGCGATCGTGGCGGGGTCCTCCAGGTCACGGGTGGTGGCGACCTCGGACAGCAGCAGGTGCCGGCGCACCAGGCCGCGGACCAGGCCGACCTCGCGAGCGTCGAACCCCATCCGGGCGGCGGCCGTGGCGGCCAGCGGCTCCCCCGCCACCGAGTGGTCGACGAGCTGTCCCTTCCCGAGGTCGTGCAGCAGCGCCGCGGTCATCAGCACGTCGGGGCGCGAGACGCGTCGGATCAGCCGGCCCGCCTCGATGCAGGTCTCGACCAGGTGCCGGTCGACGGTGAAGCGGTGCACGACCGAGGCGTGCGGTAGCAGCCGGACGCGTTCCCACTCAGGGAGCACGGCCTCGAGCGCGCCCGTCTCGTCGAGCGTCTCCCAGACGGGGAGCAGCCCGGGCCCGGCGGCCAGCAGCCGGGTGAACAGGTTGCGCGCCTCCCGGGACCAGGGCGCCGGAAGCGGAGCGCCCTGCCGGCCGAGGCGGGACGCCGTGCTGGGGCTGAGCACGAGCCGGCGCTCGGCGGCCTCGGCGGCGGCCCGCAGCAGCAGATGCGGGTCTCCCCCGGGATCGGTGCCGCGGTCGAGGACCACCTCGCCGCGGGAGACGGCCACGCCCGCTCCGACGCGCTCCAGCTCGGGGGCGCGGCGGCGCCCGGCCTGCGGGCGGGCCAGCACGGCGTCGACGCGCTGCCAGGTCAACCGGGACAGGTGGGTGATGCGCCGGCCCACCTCGCGGACCTTCCGCTGGGCGGCCTCCGCGTCGTCGAGCCCGAGTCCGGAGGCCAGGTCGGGCCAGAGCTCGGGAGCCACCCGGTCGGTGGCCCGGCCCGCGACGCCGTGCAGCACGTCGCGCACGTCGAGGAGCTGGAGCCGGCTGGGCTCGAGGTCGGCGTGCGAGACGTCGACCAGCCAGGTGGCGACGAGCGCCTTGAGGACGGTGGCGTCGCGGAGCCCCCCGACGGACTCCTTGAGGTCCGGGACGGATGCGTGCGCGAGCTCGCCGACCCGGTCGCTGCGGCGGGTGACCAGCTCGCGGAGCGCGGGCAGCGAGCTGCGCGCGTCTCGCCGCCAGTGGGACAGCAGGTCGGCCCGCAGCCGCAGGGTCAGCGACGGGTCCCCGGCCAGGTGCCGGGCGTCCAGCAGCCCCAGCGCCACGCGGGGGTCCTCGCGCGCGGTGGCCCGGACCTCGGAGAGCGCGCGAACGGAGTGGTCGAGGTCGGCGCCGCTGTCCCAGAGGGGGTACCACACGTCCTGGGCGACGCGGCTGACGTCGACGCCGTCGTCGTGCACCAGCACCACGTCGAGGTCGCTGTGCGGGGCCAGCTCGGCGCGCCCGTAACCGCCCACGGCGACCAGGGCGATCCCGGTCTCGTCGGAGCCGTCGAGCGCCTTGTCCAGCGCGCCGGCGCACAGCGCGTCGGCCTCGGCCGTGCGGCGGCGTCGCTCGGCCAGCGTCATGACAGCCTCAGAGCGCGGCCTCGTCGGCGTCCCCGGTGCGGACCCGGACCACGCTCTCGACCGGTTGGACCCAGACCTTGCCGTCGCCGATCTTGCCGGTGCGCGCCGCCCGGACGATCGCCTCGACGACCTCGTCGGCCTCGGGGTCGTCCACGACGATCTCGATGCGGATCTTGGGGACCAGCGCGATGTCGTACTCCGCGCCGCGGTAGACCTCGGTGTGGCCCTTCTGGCGTCCGTAGCCGCTGACCTCGCTGACCGTCATCCCGGTGATGCCGACCATCTCCAGGGCGGAGCGGACGTCGTCCCACTTGTGCGGCTTCACGACCGCCGTGACCAGCTTCATGCTCGTGCCGCCTCTCGTTGCGTTTCATGGCCATCGTGCCGGACGGGACCGGCTAGAGCGCCGCCTCGTCCCGGTCGCCCGTACGGACCCGGACCACGGAGTCGACCGGCTGGACCCAGACCTTGCCGTCCCCGATCCGGCCGGTCTGGGCGGTCTTGACGATGATCCCCACCACGTCGTCGACGACCGCGGACTCGACGACAATCTCGATGCGGATCTTGGGGACCAGCGCGATGTCGTACTCCGCGCCGCGGTAGACCTCGGTGTGGCCCTTCTGGCGTCCGTAGCCGCTGACCTCGCTGACCGTCATGCCGGTCACGCCGAAGGTCTCCAGCGCCTCGCGGACCTCTTCCCACTTGTGCGGCTTGATCACCGCGGTCACGAGCTTCATGCGTTCACCCCTCGCGCCTCGGTGTCGGCCTGGGCCTTGGCCTGTCCGAGCGGGCTCTTCGCCCCGAGACCACCACCGGACAGGGAGGCGAAGTCGTAGGCCGACTCGCCGTGCTGCGCCAGGTCGATGGCTTCCATCTCTTCCTCCTCGGTGATGCGCCAGCCGATCGTGTACTTGATCGCGAAACCGATGATCGCGGTGAAGACGCCGGACCAGGCGATCGCCACCAGCGCGCCGAGCACCTGGTCCCCGAGGGAGCCGAAGCCGCCGCCGTAGAAGAGTCCGTCGATGCCACCGGCCCCGTCAGACGTGGAGAACAACCCGATCAGGACCGTGCCGACGATGCCTCCGACCAGGTGGACACCGACCACGTCCAGCGAGTCGTCGAGGTTGAACTTGTACTTCAGTCCGACGGCCCACGCGCAGACCGCTCCGGCGATCACGCCGATGGCGAGCCCGCCGAGCACGTCGACCGCACCGCACGCGGGTGTGATGGCGACCAGTCCTGCGACGACGCCGGAGGCGGCACCCAGCGTGGTGGCCTTGCCGTGCAGCAGCCGCTCGACCAGGAGCCAGGCCAGCATGGCACCCATCGTGGCGATCGTGGTGTTGGTGAAGGTTCGGCCCGTCTCGCTGTAGAACTGAGCGGTGTTGGCGGCCGCACCCTTGGCGGTCGACCAGTCGTCGCCGAAGACGATCGAGCCGACGTTGAAGCCGTACCAGCCGACCCACAGCAGACCGGCGCCGATCATCGTCAACGGCAGACTGTGGGGCCGCATCGGGTCACGCTTGAAGCCGACGCGCTTGCCGATGATGAGCGCGAGCACCAGCCCGGCCATGCCGGCGTTGATGTGGACGGCCGTGCCGCCTGCGTAGTCCTGTGCGCCGATCTTGGTGCAGATCAGGGCCGAGTCGGTGCAGCTGAAGACCATGTGCGCCAAGGGGAAGTAGGAGAGCGTCACCCACAGCGGAAGGAATACCACCCAGGCCGACAGCTTGACGCGATCGGCGATCGCACCGCTCACGAGGGCGGCGGTGATGACCGCGAACGTGAGCTGGAACATGACGCTGATGTAGGTGTCTGGCGCGACATCCTTGAGCGCGAAGAGGGTGAAGGGGTTGGAGAAGAAGGTGCCGTCGCCCCCGAACGACATCGACCACCCCCACAGCACCCAGATGATGCCGACGATGCCCATCGCCACGAAGGACATCATCATCATGTTGAGCACCGACTTGGCCCGGGTCATGCCGCCGTAGAACAGCGCCAGCGCCGGGGTTGTCATCATCAGTACGAACGCGGTTGCCACCAGCATCCACGCGTAATAGCCGTCCATGGGGTCCTCCAGAGGTAGTTCTCGAGCAGCGGGATGCCGGCGCGCGACGTCGCTGTCGAACCAGCACCACCCCGGTGACCCACACCCTGGTAGGCCCAGGTTTCAGCACCCGGCGACCCGTGTTGCGCCCAGGTGACGGTTGCCCGGCCCGTGTTACGGACACATGACGAGAACCCCACAGAAGCGGTAAATATCCATACGCCAGTGTTTGTCCGGTATCGATATTCCGACTAGGGTCCCGAGCATGAGCGGATCAGCACCCAAGGACGGCGGCCCCGCCGCACCTGGCGACCTGCAGGAGCGTCGCGGTCGCGGTCGCCCTCGCGACCCCGGGACCGACGACCGGATCACCGCTGCGGCCGCCGAGCTTCTGCTTCAGCGCGGGTTCGACCGAACCACCGTCGACGACGTCGCGGCCCGCGCCGGCGTGGGCAAGGCCACGGTCTACCGGCGCTGGCCCTCCAAGGAGGACCTCGCCGTCGCGGCGATGGAGACGCTGTACTCCACCGAGATGCCCGAGGCGGACACCGGCTCGATCGTCGAGGACCTGACCGCGAGCTACCGGGCCGTGCTGGCCTTCGTGAACACCCCTGACGGCGCCGCGTTCCTGCGTACGTCGATCGCGGAGTCCGTGCGCGACGACCGCATCGCGGCCCTGCACCGGTCCTCGACCGAGCGGCGCGAGTCCTACTCGCGCGCGACCTTCGAGCGGGCCATCGCCCGCGGCGAGGTCCGCGCCGACATCGACGTCGACGCCGCGGTGCAGTGGCTGGGCGGTCTGCTGGCGATCCGCGCGATCACGTACCGCGCGATGCCGCGGGTCGAGGACGCCGAGGCGCTCGTGGACTTCACCCTGCGCGGCGTCTCCCCCGCCTGAGCAGCCTCAGGCGTCGGGTGACTCGCCCAGCAGCGCGGCGACGAAAGCGTCCGGGTCGAACGGCGCGAGGTCGTCGGCCCCCTCGCCCAGGCCGACCAGCTTGACCGGCACGCCGAGCTCACGCTGCACGGCGACCACGATGCCGCCCTTGGCGGACCCGTCGAGCTTGGTCAGCACGATGCCGGTGACGGCCACGACCTCCGAGAACACGCGCGCCTGCTGGAGCCCGTTCTGGCCGGTGGTGGCGTCGAGCACCAGCAGCACCTCGGTCACCGGGGCCAGCTTCTCGACGACGCGCTTGACCTTGCCGAGCTCGTCCATCAGTCCGGCCTTGTTCTGCAGCCGTCCGGCGGTGTCGACCAGCACCACGTCGGCCTCCTGCTCGATGCCCGCGCGCACGGCCTCGAACGCCACGCTCGCCGGGTCACTGCCCTCGGGGCCGCGCACCGTCGGGACGCCGACGCGCTCGCCCCAGGTCGCCAGCTGCTCGGCGGCCGCCGCGCGGAACGTGTCCGCTGCGCCCAGCACGACCTGCTTGTCCTCGGCGACCAGGACGCGCGCCAGCTTGCCGACGGTGGTGGTCTTGCCGGTGCCGTTGACCCCGACCATCAGGACGACGGCCGGCTTGCCGTCCGACCGGTCGACCGCGAGGGACCGGTCCAGGCTGGGGTCGACCAGCGTGACGAGCTCCTGGCGCAGGATGTCCTGCACGGTCACGTTCGAGACACCCTCGACCTTGACGCGGGTGCGCAGCCGCGCAACCAGCTCCTGGCTGGGAAGCACCCCGACGTCGGTGGTGATGAGCAGGTCCTCGATCTCCTCCCACGTGTCCTCGTCCACCACGTCGCGGGACAGCAGGGCGAGCAGTCCGCGGCCGAGCGGGCTCTGCGAGCGGGACAGCCGCTGGCGGAGCCGCACCATCCGGCCGGCGGTCGACTCCGGGGTGTCCAGCGCGGGACCGGGGGTGGTCTCCTCGGTGAGCGTGTCACCGGCCGGGTCCTCGACGTCCTCGACGGACGGCTCGGCGGTTGGTGCCGGAGGGGCCGTCGGCGTCGTCGGGCCGCGTCCGCGGACCCGCGTGCTCACCAGGCCGACGACGGCACCGACCAGGACGACGGCGAACGCGATGATCAGATAGATGTAGTCAGCCACGCGCGTATCCCATCACAGCCGGGTCCGACTCCCGGCATCGAGCGGTGCCCCGTGGAGCGGTCGGACGAATGGTCAGTGGTGCTGCTTCTCCCGCGGTCGCGCGTCGTACTTCTGCTCCTCGGTCTGGTTGTCCAGCGTGGGAAGCAGGTTGACGCCCTTGCGCAGCGCGTCACCGACCCACGGCGCGTTGGGTACGTCCTCGCCGCGGTGCGGGTAGGCGACGTAGACCACGACCACACCGGCGATCAGGAGGATGGCGATCATCGCGAACAGGATGGAGGTCAAGCGGATACAGCTCCCGGATTGGCTGGCGGCGAGCGCCCTCGTCTCGAGCGCCGCACCTCCATCGTCCCACGCGGACGGTGACGCTCAAACTCGGGCGGACGGCACGAGCGCCTCCACGACGGTCCTGATCTCGTCGGGAAGAGGGCAAGGACGCCGGCCCGCTCCGTCCCCGTTGTCGACGTACACGTGCACGAAACGGCCCTCGGCGGCCGCCTCGTTCGACGGCCCCTGGAACAGGCCGATCCGGTAGACCACCGACGTCGTGCCGACCTTCTCCGCCACCAGCCCGATGTCGACGGGCTGCGGGAATCCGATCTCCCGGAAGTAGCGGCAGGAGGTCTCCGCGACCACCCCGATCGCCGCCAGCATCCTGACGTCCAGCCCCGTGGCCTCGAACAAATGAGCGTTGACGGCCGTGTCGAACAGCTCGTAGTAGGTCGCGTTGTTCATGTGCCCGTAGGCGTCGTCGTCGGCCCACCGCGTGGTGGCCCGGCGCCAGGTGAGGTAGTCCTCGCGGGTCGGGCGGGGTGCGCGGTCGGTCATCCGAGGGTCACGCTGGCTCGGCCTCGCGCAGCCGCTGGCTGATCACGGCCGAGACGCCGTCGCCACGCATGGTGACCCCGTAGAGCGCGTCGCCGACCTCCATGGTCCGCTTCTGGTGGGTGATGACGAGCAGCTGGCTGGTCTCGCGCAGCTCCTCGTAGATCTCCAGCAAGCGGCCGAGGTTGGTGTCGTCGAGCGCCGCCTCGACCTCGTCGAGGATGTAGAACGGCGACGGCCGGGCCTTGAACAGCGACACCAGGAACGCAACCGCGACGAGCGAGCGCTCGCCACCGGACAGCAGCGAGAGGCGCTTGACCTTCTTGCCGGGCGGGCGGGCCTCGACCTCGATGCCGGTGGTCAGCATGTTGGACGGGTCGGTCAGCACGAGCCGGCCCTCCCCCCCGGGGAAGAGCCGCTTGAACACGCCGTCGAACGCGGCGTTGACGTCGTTCCAAGCCTCGGTGAAGACCTGCTCGACCCGCTCGTCGACCTCCCTGACGATGTCGAGGAGGTCCTTGCGGGTCTTCTTGAGGTCCTCGAGCTGCTCGGTGAGGAACTTGTGCCGTTCCTCCATCGCCGAGAACTCCTCGAGCGCCAGCGGGTTGACCTTGCCGAGCTCGCGCAGCTCACGCTCGGCGGTACGCAGCCGTTTCTGCTGCTCCTCGCGGACGAACGGCACCGACTCCGGGGGGGCCGCGTCGGCGTCTGTCTCCTGGGCCTTCTCCAG